>LNDT01000019.1 GCA_001464715.1 Bdellovibrionales bacterium Ga0074137
CGGTAATGTCGCTTCGCCCTCTGGGCTACGCTGCTTTGCGCAGGCTTGCGCAAAGATCGGTAATGTCGCTTCGCCCTCTGGGCTTTGCTGCTTTGCGCACATTTGCGCAAAGATTGGGATCACGCTTTTTCTAGGCGAGCGTATTTTGCGACGAACTTTTTTACTGTGTTGTCGGCAAAAACGACTGTCACTTTTAAATCGGCTCCGGTGCCTTCGACCTGAAGAACGCTTCCTGTCCCGTAGGAGGGGTGACGCACGCGAAGTCCTTTTTTGAACGCTGGCCCACTGGAGGCCGTGTCATCAAACGAGTCGACAGCATTTTCGTAGTCTGGGAAGGGCGAGCCGCCACTTTTCATTAGTGGATGGCCAGAGCCTCCTTGAGGTCCATATTCGCTTCCGGCGTCGCCCCACTTTTCGAGGAAGCGAGGTCGACTTCCCATGGCGGATTGTTGCACGACGCCTTCTTTGGGAAGCTCTTTGAGAAATCGGCTGGGCGGATTCATTTGATCCGAGCCCCAAACTTTTCTAGTCCGAGCGTACGTCATGAAAAGTCGTTTTTCAGCGCGGGTCATTCCGACGTAACAGAGTCTTCGTTCCTCTTCGATTTCAGTGGGATCATTTGAATCAGTGGCGCGGCCGCTGGGGAAAAGCCCCTCTTCGCACCCGACAATAAATACGACGGGGTACTCAAGGCCTTTTGAGATGTGAAGAGTCATCATCGTCACACACTTTTCGGCTTCGCCGCCCGTGTCGTCGGCATCGCTCACTAAAGCCATTTCCTCAAGGAACGACTGAAGGTGACCTTCTTCGCCGCGCTCTTCGGCAAACTTTGAAATCGCATTCTGAAGTTCTTCCAAGTTTTGTAGGCGCGCTTCGGCCTCCGGTGTCGATTCCGTCATGAGGCGCTTGGCATACTCTGTTTTGTCGACGACCGCGATCGAAAGATCAGGAAGTGAAACTTGGCGGGCTTCATCTCTTAGACTTAAAAGAAGATTCAAAAAGTTTCGAAGCTTTGAAGTCGTGCCCGAATTGAATTCGCGGCTTTCGATAGCCATCGTCGTAGCTTCTATCATCGAGATGCGGCTGGAGTTTGAGATTTCTTCGATGCGTTCAACAGTCGTTTTGCCAATGCCTCGCGCTGGAACATTGATAATGCGCTTAAAGCTGACGTCGTCGCTGGGGTTTAAAATCAGTTTCAAGTACCCCAAAATATCTTTTACTTCCATGCGGTCGTAAAACTTCATGCCGCCGACCAGACGGTACGCTATCGCACGCGAGCGGAACTGCTCTTCTAGCACGCGGCTTTGCGCGTTGGTTCGATAAAACACGGCGATTTCTTCCGGAGAAACATCCGTCTCACGGAAGAGTTTCGAGATTTCGTTTACGACAAACCGAGCTTCGTCGTATTCGTTGGATTCCTCGCGAACGATGATGGGTTCACCGGTCGGATTGTTGGTAAAAAGAGTTTTGTCTTTTCGTTGCGTGTTGTTTCGGATGACGTGAGTAGCGGCGCCGATAATTGTCTGTGTTGAACGATAGTTCTCTTCCAGCTTCACGACTTTCGTTTCGGGAAAGTCTTTTTCAAACGAAAGAATGTTTTGAATGTCAGCGCCGCGCCACGAGTAGATCGACTGATCTTCGTCGCCGACAACACAAAGATTCTTGTGGCCGTCGGCCAAAAGGCGCACGATTTTGTATTGAACCGAGTTCGTGTCCTGATACTCGTCGACCATGATGTAGCGAAACTGCGACCGATACGCATCAAGGACGGCCGGGTAATCTGAAAACAGCTGATGCGTTTTAATGAGAAGGTCGCCGAAATCAAGAGCATTGGCGCGTTTCATTTCTTCTTCGTAACGCTCAAACACGGCCAGCTGTTGATCATCCATCAGATGCCTACGCTTTTTGACATCGTCAGGCATCAGACCATCGGTTTTTACAGAATTGATTCGACTGGCAAAGTTTTTGGCGGGGTGAAGTTTTTCATCAAAGCCAAGGGCTGCTGAAACTTTTTTGACCATCGCAAGCTGTTCGCCCGAATCGTAAATACCGAACGAAGTTTTGTAATCGAGAAGTTCAATGTGTTCGCGAAGAAGTCTTGCTCCGATAGCATGAAACGTCGAGATCCACATTCGCCCACGAAGACTGTAGCCGGAGCCAAAAGTATTTCCTGTCGACGCTCCTGGGAGCCGAAGTGCAGAGAGAAGTGCGGCCGTTCTTTTTTCCATCTCACGAGCGGCTTTATTGGTGAAGGTAACTGCCAAAATTTGATCCGGAGTCGCACGTCCCGTGGCAATGAGGTTAGCGATACGATGAGTGAGGACGCGCGTTTTTCCCGAGCCTGCTCCTGCAAGAATTAGAAGCGGACCGTCCAATGTTTGGACAGCCTCCAGCTGCGGCGGATTCAGACCTTTAGTGATCGCTTCGAGCCCATTTGGCGGACCACTTGCGGCGCCGCCTGTAGAACCTTCAGTAGAACCTTCATGTGACATTGAAAACGTCGTCTCCTGTTGCACTTAAAGCCCTTTTTACGTCGATCGAAGTGAATGGATTACGGCCCACGCTGTGCTTTACGAAACGAGGTCCAAAGTAGCGTTGGGTTTAGCGGATTTCTCCCGAAAGGGGTACCTGGCAACGCATTGAGCAAAACGATTGGAGTCCGTCATTTTCACTCTCTCCGGTTTACGGCCCTCCTTATCGCTCATCTTGACGGTGCTTTTGGCTCTCGTGGCCTCTGGCTGCGCGCCCGTGGACGATTCTTCATCGGCGGACGGCGCTCAGGTCAAAATTTTTAGAATCCCTTGGCCCAATGGGAGTGGCAAAGCGACGCTGCAGGATATTTCTCTGTCGACTTTCCGAGATCATGAGTCGCTTCGAGGTGATGTTGCAACAATTCTCGTCGATCCTCGAATTGAGGCTGGGTCTGTCGTCAGTGACGAACCCGTGGGCCGCTTCACGCGCGTTGATGAGCGTTTCATTCCGTCGGACTTTGTTACGCTTCAAGCGACGACAATCTATGCGCATCTTGAGCGATTGAATCAAATCGATCAACGCTACAAGCTTGATTCATTTTTCAGCGGCCCTGCGCGCATCGGACTTCAGGCGCGAATTTCGGCGGGACCATCGATGCCGCTAATTTACGACAATGCGATTTATGATGGTCGCCTCGATTCCCTTTTCTTCGTTCCATTTTCTGGCGATCAACTTCCGATTTCACTCAATGCAGGGATCGTTGCCCACGAACATTATCATCGCACTTTTCAATTCGTGATTCTAAATGCAATTCGTGAAGCGGCCCGCACCGGATCTATTCCCTACGGCTGGGATGACTCTATCGCATGCTCTCAGCATCATCACAACCACGCGAAGGTGGGTGTGTCGTTCATCGAGCTTGCGCCCATCACTTCAGATCTGCTTGTCTCAAATCAGATTGTTCCTCTAAAAATCTACAATCAGGTTTTGCTTCGTGCCCTCAACGAGGGTCTGGCCGACTTCTGGGGTTGGGCTTATGCGCGAGACGATGAATTCGTTGGGCGTTCTCTGGGAGAAGGTGAGAGCAAAGTTCGCCGTCTCGATAAACCTGCTTTCGTCTTTCCGCAGAAGGTTTTTTTGCGAAACAGTTTGGTGACGGTATCGAGGTCAGGTCTTCCTGTTCTAAAATCTGAACAGGGCCGCGTCGCTGAAGCCTATCGTTTTGGAACCGAGTATGCGCGAACGCTTCGCGGTTTGGTCGATCGCCTGAGTCGGGATGCAGGATTAAGTCAGGACGACGCCGTTGAACGAGTGCGTGCGGCACTGGCTCGCTCGATGCCCGAGCTCTCTCAGGAGATCTTGAAACAGTGGGGGAGAACGGAGATCGAACCAGAGGCTCTTCTGAAACCCATGCTCACGGCACTTCTTCAGGGGCCCACAATTTTGGAAAGTACCAAGGGCAGTGTTCTCGTAGAGGCCTCAATTTCAAAGGCCGTTTGCGATGAACTTTCCCGTCTGCGGGCGTCCAGCGATCTTACGTCAGGGCTTTGCCAGACGCCAATGCCGCCGGCGCCGGCGGCTGAACCTTTACAGGCACCAGAATCCCGATGAAATTTATGATGAGACTGATACCGGTCGTCATGATTCAACTGCTTTTGTCAGATGCGGTCGCAGCGGAATCACTGACCGCTCCGACCATATCTTCTGAAGGCGTTCAGGTTTTTGCGGGGCTCGGTTCGGGCGTCTTATTTGAGAAAGATAACGGCGGAGCCACAGACGTTACGAGACTACCACTGAGTGGTGCTGTGGGCGTGACTTGGGAAAACTGGAGAGTGCGCGCGGAGTACTCTTCGTTTCGGACATCCGACGGAAACGGAACGGTCTCGGTCGCTCGAGATGTCGAGTCGCTGACAAGTTGGCTGAGCTACGTCTCCGATTATGATGCTCCCTGGGCGCCCGTATTTTCTGCTGGAATCGGAGCACTTCGCACGAACGTTGAAACGACGTTGAATCAATCGATGGAACTCAGTCGCGGATCGTGGATGGGCGGATTTTCTTTGGCTTTAGGTCTTCAAAGTCGGTGGACGAAGTCTTTTGTTGTTCGTCCCGAGCTTCGGTATAATTCCGCAGACAACTTCAAAATAAAAGACGCCCGTTGGGGCGTCTTTGTTAATTTGGAACTTTCAGTTTATTAGGCGTCGAGCCTTAGCGAGCCACTTTTTGAACAATTGCAGACGGGAGGTCGGCTTGTTTTAAAAGCTGGGCACGAAACTTCGAAGCGTCGTTGAACGATTTGAAACTTCCGACGCTCACTCGGTACCATGTCTTTCCGTTGATCTTTGCTTCGACGGGAAAAGCTGGGAAACCTTTTTTTACCATCGAGTCGACATGTTCCTTCGCGGCGTCCGCCGTCGGATAAGACGCGACCTGAACTGTGAACTCCACGTCGTTGGTGGCGCCGACTGTCTTTGGCAGACTCGACGGAACACGGGACTCAACGGGCGGAGCTTCCTTAGCGACGGGCGATGCATTGTTGGCAACGCGAACAGCGGCTTGATGAGCCATCGATAGATCAGGTTTTGATTTCGAATCTTTCGGTGCTGCCGACGGAGCTGGAACTTTCACTGTGGTAGCAATTGGCGCTGCTGTCGATGCCGCCGTCGACGCGACATTACGAGTCGTTGCGATCGGTGCAACATCCTTACCCGCGGCGGCTGCAATCGCCGACTTGGCGGATGTCGCAGAAGTTACTGGTGCCGAAGGTGCTGCTGCATTTGCGGCCGTGCTGGCCTTTGAATGTCCAGCTGAGTGCGTTTCTGGTTTTGCCGCTACGACTTGCGCTTTTTCTGCGACGTCGGTTGTTCCGGTTTCCGCGTTCTCAGATTTAATTTTGTGAGCCTCGAGAGCTTTGTCGGCGGCCGCGGTGACTTCTTCATCCGTCAACGATTCGCGATCATCGAGATCGGTTTTTTCTTCGACCGAAGCCGTTTTTCGAACTTCATTGTCGAACTCGCCTTCAAGAGCCATTCGTTGATGGTCGCTATCGGAAAGTTTTTTTCCGAACCAAACACCCGACGAGAAAGCAAACAGCGATACGAGCGTGATCGAGAGAACTTTAAGCACGAGATCCCAGCTCGATGCTCCTCGCTCATTCAATGAGAACATTTTCATTTCGGCATCTCCTAGATTAATCCAATAAACTAATCGAAAAATTCGATGCCGTCCGTTGGCACCACATCTACTATGTTAAGGAATCAAAGAACTCGAGGTCAACGTGTCAAATACTTGACAAATTCCTCGAATCGCCAGCCTATGACATCATGGCCGTACCTCCTCGCTCCTCGACCTCCAACGACAAGCATTCAAGAGCACTCGGGAAAGAGGCTTTGAGCGCCGCGTTTGAGGCTGCAGATCGAGCCGGTGAAGTGCTTAAAAAGCACTACGGGCGGCTTTCACAAATTGACGAGAAATTTCAGGCTGGACTGGTCAGCGAGGCCGACCGCGAGTCCGAATCCGTGATTAAAGCCATTCTTTTTCAGCGTTTTCCCAACCATCAGATCTTAGGCGAAGAAACGGGACTGTCGGGGGCAGAGGCGTCCGAGAGTGCTCTTTGGATGATTGACCCATTGGATGGAACAACGAACTACGTCCACCGAGTTCCATTTTTTTGTATTAGTATGGGACTCGAAGTGGATGGCGAACTGATCATGGGTGTTGTTGACGCTCCTCTTTTGGGGAGCCGCTATCATGCGATTCGTGGTGAGGGTGCGTTTTTGAATGGCCGACCGATCTCGGTTTCGAAGCGCACGCTGTTTCGAGAGGGTCTTTTTGCGACAGGGTTCTCCAGCGCAGATCACACTTTGGATCAGCAGATGGAGATGGTTTCGCATGTGATTCGCCATGCGCGCGGAATTCGCCGGCTCGGAGCAGCGGCGCTCGATTTGTGTTTTGTCGCCGAAGGAATTTTCGATGGTTTTTGGGAGCGAAATCTTCAGCCCTGGGACACAGCGGCGGGTGCACTGATTGCTCGTGAAGCTGGTGGCATCGCGACTGATTTTTCGGGGCGAAGTTTTGAACCTCGTATGAGGTCCATCCTCTGTGCTCCGCCGGCACAACACGGATCTCTCCTTGAGCTCATGGGCCGTGTCGAGGGCGCGAAACTCGACTTTTAGCTAGGATGCGCCCTATCGGACGCCGTCAAGTTTAACGCCGTCAAAATTCAATCAGGCCTTTGGTTTTTCCTTGCGACGTTCGTCGTGCGTGAAATCTCAGAATTAAATAACCGCAAGCTGACGGTTCGGGGTCCTGCCAAACAGAGTGAGTTTTCGTATGAAATCACGTGGCACTCTCGTTGCTTACCATATGGTCTGGATAGGATCTGGAAGCTGTTGAGCAGCGAACGCAGGAGGCGAGAGTGGCAGAGGAAGCAGCGAAGGAAAGTTCAGCACCGGCAGAAGCAAAGTCGGCCTCGAAACCCGTCCTTCTCTACGTTCTGGTGATTGTGAACATGCTGGTCGTCGGCGGTGTTGGTGCCATGATCTACCTTGGTAAACAAAAAGAAGCTCAGCAGGCCACGATCGAAAAGGTCGTCGAGGGCGAGGCGCAGGCCCAGGGTGAAGAGCTTGAGAAAGCGGATGAGTTTGTCGGAAAAATGATTCCGATGGAAACCTTCTATGTGAACTTAGCCGGCAACCGCGGTAACCGCCTCCTCAAGGTCAACATGGAGCTTGAGGTCGCAAGCGAAAAAGTTATCGAAGAGATCGAGAAGAGAAAGCCTCAGATTCGCGACATCATCATTATTATTCTCTCGTCAAAAACATTTAAGGATCTTGAGTCGCGCGAAGGTAAAGAAGGTCTCCGCGATGAAATTAAAGATGCGGTCAATTCGTTTCTGACCAAGGGCAAGATCAAGCACGTTCACTTCACTGAGTTTATTTACAACTAGAGGTCCAACGATGAATCAGGTCCTTTCACAAAGTGAAGTAGATGCACTCTTAGCCGCGGTGAACGAGGGCGAGATCGCAGAGAAAACGGGCGCCGAAGTTGGAGCCGGTGGAGATGATCGCGTCGTCGTAGTCTACGATCTGACCAGCCAGGACCGCATTATTCGCGGTCGTCTGCCACAGCTTGATGTCATTTATGAAAAGTTCATGCGTTCATTTCGAGTCTCGCTGTCGGCACAGCTGCGTAAGATTGCGACTCTAAATCACGCCTCGACGGACTTTTTAAAATTTGGCGAGTTCATCAACACGCTTCCAATGCCGACATGTATGTCGGTGCTGCGTTTCAATGCGCTTCGGGGTTCGGCCCTTTTGGTGATCGAAACGAAATTAGCCTACGCTTTGGTTGACAGTTTTTTTGGCGGCGATGACCGTCCCTACAACAAAGTCGAAGGTAAAGACTTTACTCCGATCGAGCTCACGATCATTCAAAAAGTCGTACAGCTTGCAATCGATGACCTTGAGCAGGCCTGGATTTCCATAGCGAAGATTGATTGCAGTTTTGTTCGTACGGAAGTGAATCCGCAGTTTGTGGGTCTTGTACCGCCAACGGACGTCGTTATCGCCTCGACTTTTGACGTTGAACTTGAAAACGCGAATGGAACGATCACGCTTGTGATTCCGTACGCGACAATCGAACCCATCAAACAGAAGCTTTCGAGCGGCTTTCAAATCGAAAGCGATCAAGCCGATAAGAAAATCTGGTCTGGCATTCTGCAAAAGCAGCTTCAGCACACAGAAGTGGACGTGACCGTGAACCTTGGAGAAACCGAGATCACGTTGAACGACCTCATGAACCTAAAACTCGGCGACGTCATTCCCCTCGACCAAGATTCAGGTGGTGAGTTTGACGTTCAGGTTGAGGGTGTTCCAAAATTTAAGGGATTCTACGGAATCAACCATGGGTCGGTCGCCGTTCAATTGACGAAGACACCTGAGAACAGAAACAAAGGAGACGGACATGGCCGATGAGAAGAGCAACCTCGCTAACCTGTTAGAAGCGGAAGCGACGTCGGCGACAACGACAAAAGCGTCGGTCACTGAGCTTCGTAAGAACGATCGAAACCTCGATCTCATTCTTGATATTCCGCTGAAAGTCACCGTTGAGTTGGGTCGCACGCGAATGCTTGTGAGCGAGCTCCTCAATCTTGGCCAAGGTAGCGTCATTGAGCTTGCGAAGTTGGCCGGGGAGCCGATGGAAGTTTTGGTCAATGATAAACTTGTGGCGCGCGGTGAAGCCGTTGTCGTGAATGAAAAGTTTGGTGTTCGTTTGACGGATATTATTTCGCCGGCCGAGCGTGTTGAGCAGTTGAAGTAGAGTCGAAGTCGACGTGACGCCGGTTCGGCGTCGAGGCCATGGAGGGCTTGAGTGACATCTTTTGCGAAATCACGCTTTGTTTTTTTCTTTCTGGTTTCTATTTTGATGGTTAGCACTCAGGCTTCCGCCGCAGACATCGCTTTGTCGCGGCAGGGGCAGGATGTCGTCATATCTGCCAATGTTCAGACTGACTTTGCAGGCAGTGAAGCGACCGTCACAGCGCCGGACGCTTCGACGATTGAAATTGCAGTTCCGGGTGCCGACTTCGCTGTCGATGGGAAGCGGCAGCTGTTCCGTTTTGAGGACCGCCTGATCCCAACGCTCTCGGTGTCTCGAAACGGCAACTCTGGTGTTTTGCGTTTTAATATCTCAGATAAGAGTGCAGCCCGCGTTGCTGAAGCTCTTCAAATGACTAGATCTGCGAATCCGTCCGGTGGTGCTTCAGGTGTTATCATCACTATGCCAGCAAGCCTCGAAGCTTCAGCGCAAGCCATTGAAGGGTCGCGAAACGTTTCAATCTCAGCTGTCTCCGATGACATTCGAGCGAGCGCTCCTGCCGTCGGCACGACCGCGTCGGAAGCCTCGGTTGTTTTGGCGTCTAAGCCAGCGGCACCTTCGGCGGTAAGTTCCGAAGCCTCAAAAACTGGTGCTATGACCGGCTCGACTGAAGCTTCGACCGCGGCCGCAAATTCAGTGAGCGATGTTCGTCCCGAATCTGAAATCCCCGTTTTTACTTCGTCGGCTGAAGTGAAAAAGACGGCGGGCGCTGGGCTTGAGCGCCTTGTTATCACTCTCTTCGTCATCTGTGCAATTTTGGGCGCGACACTTTTTGGACTCAAGCGCTGGGCGGCTCGACGCGGGAAAAATATCGCGAGTCCGACAAAAATTCAGATTCTCACTCAGCACCACTTGGGTCCGAAGAAAAGTTTGGCCATAATCCAGGTCGCTGGCGAAGCCATTCTTATCGGAATTACCGATCAAAACATTTCGATGCTCAAAACGTTGTCGTTGATCGACGACGAAGTTCCTGGGCTTGTACCCAAGAACTTTTCGGATGAGCTCGATCGAGAAGATGACGATTCAAGAAGTCGTGCCGAACAGCAGCTGTCGGATGAGGGCTATGAAACCGACAACTTCGCGATGCGAGGGTTGAGCGAAGTCAGAGATATGGTCAGCACCCGCTTCGGTTCAAGGTCTTCTCGAAAGGATGTCTGATGAGCCGCTTCGTCCGCTTCGGTTTCACTTTCTTCTTCGCGCTTCTCGGCGCGACATTTCTCGCCGACGTCGCGGCGGCACAGGTCACACTTCCATCGGTGAACTTAGGTTTTAAAACGACCAACAATCCGACGGAAGTTGTTAATACAGTCAAAATTATTCTCATGATGACGGTGCTCACACTGGCGCCGGCGATTCTCATTATGATGACGGGATTTGCTCGATTCATCATCGTGCTGTCATTTTTGCGCCAAGCTCTTGGTACGCAGCAAATGCCGCCCAACCAGCTGTTGGTGGGTTTAGCTTTGTTTCTTACTTTCTTCGTCATGCGACCAGCTTTTGAAGAGGTCAATACCAATGCGCTTCAGCCTTTTCTGAGTAACAAACTCAATCAGGAGCAGGCGATGGATGCGGCGCTGGTTCCGCTTCGACGATTTATGTTCAGCCAAACGCGCGATTCGGACCTGGGCCTGTTCGTAAAGCTCTCGAAAATGGAGGCTCCCAAAACACGTCAAGATGTTCCAACGACGGTTCTTGTTCCGGCCTTCATTATTTCCGAGCTTAAAACTGCCTTTCAAATTGGATTCGTTATTTACCTTCCGTTTCTCGTGATCGACATGGTCATCGCGAGTGTCCTTATGGCGATGGGTATGATGATGCTTCCGCCAGTTGTGATCTCTCTACCGTTTAAAATTATGCTCTTTGTGTTGGTTGACGGGTGGACGCTGCTCATCGGCTCAATGGTAAAAAGCTTCGGCTAGTAGAATGAATTCCCAATCTTCGCGCAAACGTGCGCGAAGCAGCGCAGCCCAGAGGGCGGAGCGACGAACATGACCGAAGAACTTGTGATGCGACTTGGGCAAGAGGCTTTAAAGACGACAGCGATGGTGGCGGCTCCTATGCTTGGTGCCGCTCTGGTTGTCGGTCTCGTTGTCAGTATTTTTCAAGCCATCACTCAGATCAACGAAGCGACTCTGACGTTCGTTCCGAAGATGATTATTATTGGACTCGTGATCGTGTTGGCCGGGCCTTGGATGATCGATGTGATGTCCACGTACACTGTCAGTCTTTTTGAAAACATGGCTGTTTTTGTTCGCGAGTAGGAGTTTGATCTAATGGCTCCTTTTCAAATTAACGAAACAGAAATCATCGTCTTCGGACTCGCCCTCATCCGTATTTCAACTTTCTTCATGACCTGGCCCGTCTTCGCACAAATCACCGTACCAAACCACGTGAAGGTTCTGTTTGCGGTGGCCGTGACGTTTTGTATTTTCAATGTGATACCAAGAACTGGGCTCGAAGGTCAGACTTATGACGATGGCCTCTTTTGGATGGCTTCGAAAGAAGCTCTCATCGGAGCTCTTCTAGGTTTTGTCAGTCGTCTGCTTTTCTTTGCTGTTGAGTGCGGTGGCCATCTGATTGCTGTGTCGATGGGTCTAGCGAGTGCTACTGTTTTTAGTCCTGCCTCTGGGCAATCAGTCGCCGTCATAGAAAAGTTCTACGTCGTTCTTTTGACGCTACTCTTTCTGGGACTCAATGCGCACCACACGTTTATCACGGCGATGGTCGAGAGTTTTACAGCCGTTCCGATATCTCCTGCGGGCATTGATCTTGCTGCCTTTGGTAGTCAGAAGGGCGGAGCAGAAATGATTCAAGCAGTGACTCTTTCGGGACTGAAGATGGCGGCGCCGCTCATGGTCGTCATATTCTTTCTCAACGTTGCAATGGGTATCATTGGTCGAGCCGTGCCGCAGATCAATGTTCTGGTTACGTCGCTTTCAGTCAATATCATGGCTGGACTGGTGGCGATGATCGTCACGCTTCCGGCGCTCTTTGTGGTTCTCGACCGCGATGTCATCAATTTTACAGAAATACTTTTTAGACTCATGAGGACCCTTTAAGAGAACCCTGCAAGGGAACCCTGTAAGTAGGCCCAGCGAATTTTTGAATGTGAAGTGTGTGTCGGCTTCAGGATGAAGGCGGCTCGGCAAGAAGAAGTTAACCACCCAGGACGGGTAGTAGATGTCGGACGATCAGCAGGAAAAAACGGAAGAAGCGACCCAACAGCGTCGCGACGACTTTCGCAAGCGAGGGCAGGTGGCGCAAACGCGTGAGCTGGCCAGCGTCTTGGCCCTGCTTGGTTCAGCCCTTATTTTCTGGGCACTGGGTCGATTTTCCCTCCAGCAGGTGTCGGACCTCATAACCTACACGCTCGGCTCAAATCTGATCCAAGCGATTCAGACCAACGACTTTGGTCCCATCGTCCTTTTTGTAACGAAGAAAATGGTTTTCTTGGCCGGGCCCATCATGTTGATGCTGATGGTTCTTTCGATCGTTTCGACCGTTGTGCAAGTCGGACTACTTCACAACGAAGAGGCGATGAACTTCGACCTCGATAAAATCAATCCATTGAACGGATTCAAAAGGCTTTTCAGCCTTAAGTCTCTGGTTGAAGGACTGAAATCTCTTTTAAAACTTATCGTAGTGACTGCGACCATCTACTGGCTCGTTATGGATGAGCTGCAGGTCCTTCCGCGACTCTCTTCTTTATCGCTCGAGCAGATCATGAGTTACACGGGCATGCTGACCGTGAAGCTTCTGGCTGGTCTTGGGATTTTTATGGCTGTTATTGCAGCGGCCGACTACTTTTTCCAGCGCTACGATCTTGAAAAGCAAATGCGCATGTCAAAGCAAGAGGTCAAAGAGGAGCACAAGTCGCGCGAGGGTGATCCGATGATCAAAGCGCGCATTCGACGTATTCAGAGAGAAATGTCGAACAAGCGCATGATGAAGGATGTGCCAACGGCGGATGTCGTCGTGACAAATCCGACGCATATCGCGTGCGCCCTTCGCTATGACCCGGCGACGATGGCGGCTCCTCAGCTTGTAGCTAAGGGTAGCGGCCATATCGCTGAAAAGATTAAAGAGATTGCCCGAGAGAACGGTGTTCCCGTGATGGAGAACAAACCGCTCGCGCGTGCAATGTTCAAAACTTTAAAAATCGGACACGCAGTTCCACGTGAACTCTTCACAGCGGTCGCTCAGGTTCTCTCGTACGTTTATCGTCTTAAGCGGAAGGCTCGTTAATGGATGCGATTTACCTATTTCTCAAACGGTTTGAGAAGTACGCAAAAAATGTCGACCTGCTGATAGCGATAGCGATCCTTGCGGTTCTTGCCGTCATGATCATCCCGCTGCCACCGGTACTTCTGGACTTGGCACTGACGCTGAGTCTTGCAGCTTCTATTTTGATTTTATTAGTTTCTCTATACGCCAAGAAAGCTCTCGATTTTTCGGTATTCCCAAGCTTGCTGCTGCTGACCACACTTTTTAGGTTGTCTCTGAACGTCGCTACGACCCGTTTGATTTTAAGTGAAGGCCACAACGGAGAGTCTTCGGCCGGCGCGGTCGTGCATGCGTTCGGAAGTTTTGTTGTCGGCGATAACTACATTATCGGTTTCATCGTCTTTATGATCTTGATCGTCATCAACTTCGTGGTCATTACGAAGGGTTCTGGTCGGGTCGCGGAAGTCGCTGCACGGTTCACGTTAGATGCGATGCCCGGAAAGCAAATGTCCATCGATGCGGACTTGAATGCCGGATTGATCAATGAAGAGCAGGCCAGAAAACGTCGTCGCGAAATCGAAGGCGAAGCTGACTTCTACGGAGCCATGGACGGTGCTTCGAAGTTTGTTCGCGGTGATGCAATTGCCGGCATTCTCATTATGGCCGTCAACATTATTGGCGGACTGTTGATTGGAATGCTTCAGCACGGTCTGGATGTCGCAACAGCGCTTCAGACCTACACGAAACTCACTATCGGTGATGGACTCGTCACTCAGATTCCGGCTCTGATCATTTCGACAGCGGCAGGTATCATCGTGACCCGCACGGGCAGCGAAGATGATCTTGGCAAAGAGGTCGTTGGGCAGCTCTTCATGAATCCGCGCGCGATGTACATCGGCGGCGGAGTCATCGCCTTTTTAGGTATGATCCCGGGTCTTCCAGGTATTCCGTTCTTCTTGCTGGCAGGAAGTTTTGTCGGCATCGGCTGGATGGTCGATCGCTACCAAAAAGAAGAAAAGTCTGAAACCAAGCGAAAAGTCGATGAAGCTGCGGCAAAACCAGAAAAAGAGCGCGTCGAAACACTCTTGCCTTTGGATCTTGTTGAGCTCGAGGTCGGTTACGGACTTATCAATATTGTTGAAAGCCAACAATCGGGCGATCTGCTCGAAAGAATTGTTTCCATTCGAAAGCAGTTCGCACTCGACATGGGAATCATCGTTCCCAGCATCCACATCCGAGACAATTTGCAGCTTGAACCTGGAGAGTATCGACTTCTCATCAAGGGAAATCGTGTCGGTGGCGGAACGCTTCGACCCGAGTACTTGTTGGCCATGGATCCCGGAAACACGACAGCAAAAGTGGATGGCATTGCGACGCGCGAACCTGCGTTTGGTTTGGATGCTCTTTGGATCGGCAAGTCTTCGCGCGAAGAGGCCGAGCTGGCCGGTTACACTGTTGTCGATCTTCCAACAGTTATGGCCACTCATATTACTGAGATCATCAGAACACATGCGCACGAGCTTTTGGGCCGTCAAGAAGTCACAAGCCTCATCGACAATCTCAAGAAGTCTTATCCGAAAGTGGTCGAAGATCTTATTCCGGATCCCCTGTCGGTCGGTGGAGTTGTCCGCGTTCTTCAGAATCTTCTTCGCGAGCAAGTGTCCATTCGCGATCTCTTGACGATTTTTGAAACGTTGGCCGACGAAGCTCACCGAACGAAAGACACGGACATCTTGACCGAGACCGTGCGCAAATCGTTGGCTCGGGGAATTTCATCTCGCTACAAAGATGAAAATCAGCGAGTCAATGTTCTCAATCTTGATCCAAAAATTGAAGAGATGGTTTCAAACTCGCTTCTTCAAACAGAGCAAGGTGTTCAGCTGGTTATGGATCCGCGCGCTGCCCACGACATGATTGAAGGCATCGCGAGCACCATCGAACGACACCCAGAAATTGCGGGACAGCCTATTCTTCTTGTCAGTCCCACGGCTCGTCGCCATATCGCGAAGCTGACAACGCGATTCATTCCTCAGCTCGTTGTGCTTTCGCACAATGAAATATCTTCGGATGTAAATGTTCGGTCTGTAGCAACGGTGGAGATCGCCAATGCGGGTTAAGAAATTTGAAGCGAAGTCGATGAAAGATGCTCTCAGAATGGTGAAGTCTGAGCTCGGACCAGACGCCGTCATTTTGGGTGCTCGCGAGAACAAACGGTCGTTTGGGCTTGCCGGGGAATCATCGTTTGAGATCACGGCTGCTGTTTCAGAGTCGACGCTGCAAAAAAAGCGATTCGTAGAATCGCGCTTGAAAGACGACGACCGCGAGAAGTTCCGAACATCTGGAGCCACAGCTCAAAAACGCATGATCGAGAAGATGGTCGATCGTCGCTTGCTCACGCAGCAGCAAGAGCGAGCGACTCAGGCCTTGAAGGCGCAAAATGCGATGGAGCGCCCTCGTCCCATCACGAAAGTAAGTTACATCGATATTCATGACGAACTTCCGGCGGAGCGCCGCGAGCAGCCCGTCTACGCCAGAAAAGCGCCGCGTTCAGAGATCTCCGCTGGCGGTATGGACACGATTCGACCAGAGAGCCCGCGACAGATGGCGCAGCCGAGTGCGCGATCAGACGCTCGTGCCTCGGCGAGGCCGGAGGCCAAGCCGTCGGTAAAAGCTCCGACCGGTGACGTCCGCGACCGGATTCGAAATTTGGCCCGCGAAGCATGGGAAGCGGGTCGACCTGTCGAGCCACGCCCGGTTGCAAAGAGCCAAACAGCGACGCCTCCTCCTGTTCAAGAAATTGATTCTTTGAAGGGCGAGATTCAAAGACTGCAGGCTCTTTTAGAAGGCTTTCAAAAAGTTCCCCAAAGTTTCCAAGGTGCCGCGCATCCTGGGGCTGAGTTCGGACTTGGTTACGACTTTAGCCGAAGCTTTCAAAAGCTTGTCGAGACGGGCGTCAACAGTGAGCTTGCCGCCGAAATATTGTCTCGCGCGGCTCAAGAGATCGATCCCATCAATGCAAAAAAGCCTTCGATCATTGAAGCTTGGATTGCAAAGTGGTTTTTGCAGAACATCTCGGTCTGCGATCGACCGCTTAGCGGAAAAATTCATGTTTTCGTCGGTCCCATGGGTGGAGGAAAAACTTCGCACCTCGTAAAAACAGCGGCGCAGCTTGTGATTCGGGATAAGAAGAGAATTGCCGTTGTTTCGACGGACACCACGAAAGTGGGATCGATCGACCAGCTGAAAATTTACTGTCAGATTTTGAATGTACCGTTTGCGGTGATCCGCGATCGCGGCGATTGGCAGTGGCTTGAATCGCAGCTTCACAATGTCGATCACATCCTCGTCGATTCGCCCGGTCTTGCGCTGACGGCAGTCGACGAAATCCAAAAGCTTCGCGGGCTTATGCCGCCGACGCCAGGGGCGCAGATTCATCTTTGCCTCTCGTCGGCGATGAAAGAGCAGGACGCTCTCGAAGCGGTCAGACGCTTCCGGATTGTTCAGCCGACAGATTTAGCTTTCACTGCGCTCGATATGAGTGTTCAGCACGGCGTGATTGCAACGGTTCAGTTGCGATCGGGTCTGCCGCTTCACTCATTTGGTATTGGTCCCCGAGTTCCTGAGGACTTCGAAGTCGCAACGAAAGAACGGGTTCTCGATTTACTTTTTAAACTTAGCAACATGAAGACAAGCACGCGCTGAAGCGGAGAATTGATTTATGAGTTACAGTTCGGGCATTTACGGAACAAAGAGATTTTCATCCGACAGAACGGGCCGATCGACGCGAGTCATTTCCGTCACTTCGGGAAAGGGTGGCGTCGGTAAAAGCACGGTCGTCGCCAATCTAGCCGTGGAATTTGAGAAGCGCGGTCAAAGAGTTTTACTTTTTGATGGCGATCTTGGAATGGCGAACCTCGATGTCATGTTTCAAGTAAAACCCAAGTTTTCAGTTCAGAACGTCATCAGTGGTGATGTCGAGCTAAAGGATATCTTGGTTGAAATCAGCCCTTCTATGTCGCTGATACCTGGAGGTTCGGGCCTGTTCGAACTGCAAAAGCTTCCCGTGCACGCAAAACAAACTTTGCTCGACCAAGTCAGCGACTTAGGCACCATCTTTGATGTGATGCTGATTGATACTGCACCAGGAATTGCCGACAACGTTCTCTACCTCAATTCAGCGGCGCAAGAAATTGTCGTTTTGCTAACGCCAGATCCATCGTCACTCACGGATGCCTACGCATTGATTAAAGTCCTTCATCAGCGCCAGCGAGAAACTAAGTTTTCTGTCGTCTGTAACCAAGTTCGGGATGAAGCCGATGGGCAAAAAGTTTTCGAACGCCTGCAGTCCGTAGCGGCACGTTTTCTTCCGGTGACGCTGTCGTATCGCGGGGCGATTCCCTCAGATCCTCACTTGCGCCAATGCACTCGGGGCCAAGAGATCATCTGCCGTTCCGTACCGCACGCAGAGTCGGCCCGAGCACTTTCAAAGCTCACAGAAGTGCTTTTGGAGAACGGTCAAGAGCAGAGCCTCGAGGTCGAGTGTAAAGGAAGTTTACAGTTTTTCTGGAAACAGCTGATTGGGGCCGCGTAAACGCGGCCTGGGAGTAAATTTATCGCCGATCCTAAAGCCCGCCTGCTCGAAGGCGCTTCGCAGAGGCGATAAAATTGGTCTGGCACGAAAGAGTCAGGACTTCTAACGGATGAGCGAACCGGTTAACCTATTAGAGACGAGTCTTAGACTTGTGAACGAACTCGAGGGAATGAATGCAGAACAGCTCCTTACTTAAAAAGTACAAGGAAGAGCCCACCCGCTTAAACCCGAAAGAACGGGAAGAGCTCATTCGGGAGTACACTCCGCTCATCAAGTTTATCGCGCAAAAGATCGCGATTCGTCTGCCGTCCAATATCGAGCTTGATGACCTTATTTCAAGTGGCGTTATCGGACTCATGGATGCGATCGAAAAATACGATCCCACGCGCGACAATAAATTTAAAACTTACGCCGAGTTCCGTATTCGTGGAGCGATTCTTGACGAGCTTCGCGCGCAAGACTGGGTGCCGAGGTCTGTTCGCGATAAAGCGAAACTTCTGGATCGAACAGTCTCTGATCTTGAAGCCGCGTTAGGTCGCCAGGCCAGTGACGAAGAAGTCGCTGCGAAACTGAACATGACGCTTGAAGAATTTTTTGAGCTCGTCAATCAGGTGCGACCGGTTTCAGTTCTCTCGATCGACGAAATCGCTTCGTTTTCAAACGTCGACAAAAAGTCTCTGATGTCGCTTCTCGAAGACGTGAAAGTCGCAAACCCTTTCATCCAGCTCAATTTGAAGTCGGTCAAAGACGTCATCACCAGTGCGATCGAAGAACTGCCCGAGCGCCAGCGCTTGGTTCTTTCTTTGTACTACTATGAGGACTTGAATCTAAAAGAGATCGGCAAAGTTCTTCGTGTGACGGAGAGTCGCGTCTCTCAGCTTCACGCGCAGGCTATCAGTCGTCTTCGTCAGAAGCTTACGGTCTTCTTTAAAGAGCAGAATAACGAAGCTGTTTAAGGTTCCATCGTGAGTGCGACATCGTCGCAGTCAATACAGCTGGGAAGCATCACGGCGTTGTAGTCGATACGCCGTCCGAGCGCTCGCTGAAGTCCCGCCTTGAAGTAACGATACCCCTCAATATCCTCGGGCGAAAACTCAATATCGCTGCGGCGGTTTCTATTCGGATGTGTGTGCACGTCAATAATGCCAACCAAGTCGTCAGTGATGAGCCCTGAACCCTTCAGAGCTTTGTCGACAGCCTCAGGTGAAATCTCTCCGTATTGGTTTGACGTGAATCGCACCGAACGGCTTGTCCCGTCTTGGTAGAGCGCGATGAGTTCTCCCATTTCACGCTCTCTTGCGTCGCCAGAATTTGTCGCATGCCTTAGGTTTTTAAAGTGTCGCCTTAGCTTCCGATCAAAAGACGAGATTCTCTCGTACCGAACTGTGAACTTTTTCTCGGGCCACTTTTGTGAGTGAACAACCGTGATGTCGCGATCAAATTCTACAAGTTCTCCTTTAAACGAGAAACCACCGCGAACGAGTTTACTGAAGTCGTCCGGGCATCGAGCGTGAAGACGTGAAGCCACTACCGTCACGACGACCACGACGAAAATTTTAAACCCGTAGAGCATCTGAACGTATCGGTGGTCGATCGCGAGGGGACAAGGCTTTTGGCCTCGACTTAAGCCCGGGGCTTCATTCGTTCTTCGAGAATTTTTCGAATCTTAAGCATGAGGCGATTCTCCATCTGCCGAACGGCCTCGCGAGTGACGCCATATTTTTCTCCGATTTCTTGAAGTGTCATCGGTTCGTCCGCCAGAAGACGGTCTTCCAGAAGTTCTTTCTCGCGGTCATTGAGCGAGTCTTTGAGCTCTTGAATTCCGTCGTGGAGAATCGACAGCATTTCATTATTGCCGATCAGTTCATCCACAGGGATCTCGCTCGAGGCTTCGCGGTCGAGCAAAGTTGAGCGTCCCGAATCGTCCACCGCAGTCTGAAGGGACACGTCTCGGCCCTGCATTCGTTGAGTCATCGATTCGACATCGGCTTCACTGACGCCCAACCGAGTGGAGAGAAGTTTCACGCTGGGTTCTTCGCCCATCGACTCGATGAGATCTTTTTCTTTTTGCAGCCGATAGAAAAGTTTTCGCTGCGACTGTGTTGTTCCAATACGCACCATCGAATACTGGCGCATGAGATAGTCTTGAATGTAGCCGCGAATCCACCAGACAGCGTATGTGATAAGTCGTACGCCTTTGTAAGGATTGAATTCGCGAACGGCGTGCATCAGACCGACGTTTCCCTCTTGAACGAGATCGATAAGTCGTGCGCCGAATTTCGAATATTCAGCGGCGACTTTCACGACGAAACGGAGATTGCTGGTGACCAAAGCTTCGGCCGCTCGTTTGTCGCCGGTTTCGCGGTAGCGCACCGCTAAAACCTGCTCTTGCTCGCGCGTCAGAAGCGGGTAACGACGAACTTCAGCCATGTACTGGGCGATGGGATCCGCGGTCGCTAACGCGCGATCCGACGCTTTTGCTGCGACTCCGCGCGATGGGGCGGTGGCCGTCAAGAGAGCACTAATATCCTCAAACGTGGGCTCGCTGTCGGGTCTTAATGTATCGTCATCTCGTTTGACCCAACCGCGCGACTCCCATTCACTCGCGTCACGCGCAACGCGGTCCGCGTAATCGAGATTTTCGAGATCGTTTTCTGTTTCGACAACCTCGGCGTCGACGACACGCACTTCGGAAGGGCGCACTTTAGGCCCCGGAGCTTTGGACGCCGCAAGCTTTGAAGGGCGCGCCTTCTTTCCGTTTTTCGTGTTTGGTTCGGCGGGCGGCGCTTTTTTCATCACTCAATTCTTAATTTTTCAGTCTTAAGCTAAAGCCTTCTGGAGCTTTCTCTCGAGAGTCGATTGTACCATTCCCTTGACCGGAGTCAGCATCAACGGAAGGTCCACCTCGATCGTCACATTTGATCCGGCTCCCGCTGAAGCCACCGACATTTCTGCCGAAAACTTGGAACCCTTTGCCGACCCAGTCTGACCCGCGTCGTTGAACGTAAACTTGCAAGATGAGTCCATTTTTTTAAGATCCACGTCGGTTTCAAGGAGAGTTTTTACCCTTCGGTAAGCCTCCGCCGTATCCAACCCTGTCTTCGATTCCACTTTTACTTTGGGCACGATTTCTCCTTGGTCAAGTTGCCGCTCTGTGTTGGCGTCGACTTGGTTTCGTTGTAGCGATGACTCGTACCGAAGAATTCCGCGAGTGTCACCTGTCCAAACCCTAATCATGATTGGCTTTTTTCCGATCTGGAACTACTCTAAAAGGCTTTACCGCTGAGCTGGCCGCTTTAAATCTAGCGCCATTTTTTGAGGAGCCTTCTGTGACACAAACCGGATCCTTTGTATCGAAACAAAAACGCACGCATTACGCGGGTTCTCTTCGTTCCGAGCACGCAGGCTCGACGGTCGTGTTGATGGGTTGGATCGACGGCCGCCGCGATCATGGCGGATTAGTTTTTGTCGATATTCGCGACCGCGAGGGAACTGTTCAGGTCGTATTGGATCCATCTCTTCCGGCGATGGCTCAAGCGAAAGAACTTCGCGGAGAGTTTGTCGTCGCGCTTCGCGGAATCGTCCGTGTGCGTCCTGAAGGCATGACGAACAAGAAGTTAAAAACCGGAGCCGTGGAAGTCGAAGCTCAAGAGCTTGAAGTTTTGAGCGAGGCCAAGACACCGCCGTTTCAGGTCAACGACGAGAGCGTCGGAGAAAATCTTCGGTTGAAGTACCGCTACCTCGACATTCGCTCGGAACGCTTGAACGGGTTTTTACGAAAGCGGCACGAAATCGTGCGTACGGTTCGAAACTATCTCTCGGATGACGGTTTCATCGAAGTCGAAACTCCGATTCTTTATAAGTCCACACCTGAAGGTGCGCGAGACTACCTCGTGCCTTCGCGAGTGAATCAGGGAACCTTCTATGCTCTTCCGCAGTCGCCGCAGACGCTGAAGCAACTTTTGATGATTGGTGGAATCGACCGCTACTTCCAAATTGCTCGCTGTTTCCGCGACGAGGATTTGCGCGCCGATCGTCAGCCTGAATTTTCACAGATTGACGTCGAGATGAGTTTTGTTGATCAAGACGATATTATGGCAGTGAACGAAAAAATGGCCCAGGTCATATGGAAGAAATTCCGTGGGACTGATATCGGTCCCATCCCGCGAATGACTTTTTATGAGGCGATGAATCGGTTTGGTAATGACAAACCAGATTTACGATTTTCGTTGGAGCTTTCCGACCTCACAGCGGACGTAAAAACTTTGGGATTCAAAGTCTTTGATGATGTTGTTGCAAAAAATGGCGTCGTTAAAGGTCTTGGCGTTGAAGGTGCCGGCGAAATGTCGCGCGCTCAGATCGACAAGCTTGTCGACATGGCTAAAAAATCGGGCGCAAAAGGCCTTGTGTGGATCAAAGGCGATGCCAACAGCACGGCGCCCGGAGCTATGACATCGGCCGTGAGTAAAGCAATTCCAGAAGAGAAAGTGAAAGCCCTTCACAAGAAGCTCTGTCCGTCAGGGAATGGTCTATCGTTGATCGTCGCCGATACATTCGATACGGCCTGTGCGTCGCTCTCGGCGCTGCGACTTCATTTTGGCCGCGAGCTTAAGCTGATCGATGAGTCGAAGGACAAGTTTGTCTGGATCATCGACTTTCCGCTTTTTGAGTACGACGTTGAGGGCGGTCGATGGAATGCGAGACACCATCCGTTCACTTCGCCTCAGAACCAGCACATGGACATTTTGAAAAACGACGACCAAAAACGTTTCGGCGAAATTTTGGCGAAGGCCTACGATCTTGTTTGCAACGGTCACGAGATCGGCGGCGGTTCGGTTCGTATTCACCGAAGCGATGTTCAGGCCGCGATGTTCAAAGCTCTGGGCCTTTCGATGGAAGAAGCAAAAGACAAATTCGGCTTCTTCATGGAAGCGCTGTCGTACGGCACTCCTCCGCATGCGGGTATCGCTTGGGGAGTGGATCGTTTGACGATGATTCTTTGCAACACCGACGCAATTCGCGATGTCATCGCCTTTCCGAAAACAGCAAAGGCCACTGACCTTATGTCGGAAGCTCCGAATGCTGTTTCCAGGGACCAGCTGATTGAGCTTGGGATTCGGCTTGCACCAGGTGTGGGTGAGGCGACGGCGTCGCAGCCAGCGGCACCGACTGTTTAGACTCATGTCCAGTTTCCGCGCTGGCCCCTGCTGAGTGTCTCGGAATGATCCGATAGGTTCCATGAAGGCATAGATGCTTTCATGGTCCAGTCGGTTTTTAGACCGACAGCTGACAGGAGGTTAGCATGGAAAAAATCAGTGGAATTCTTCCGAAGTCTGCACGCGTGGCATCCGTCGACTTAAAAGAGTCGAGTCCGGTGCGCCCAGGTACGCCGACATTCGGTCGGACCGAGGGCGTCTCGTCACTAAGAGATGCGAAAATCGGTCAAACCGCCAGCCGGGCGGCCAAGATCAGCGAAAATCAACTCGATTGGAGAGCTAAAGACATGCAAAATGCCGCGACCGTTCGCGATCTCTCGGATCGTTTTTTTAAATCGAATCAACGTGCCGCCGAACCTGCGCAAGAAAATCGAGCCGATGCCATTATGAATATTGCGCCGATGGCTGCAGCGAGGCCTTCGGTCGCGAGTGGCCTTGATCTTGATTCGGTGTCCGGTGCCGGATTTCAGTCAGAAACATTACCAGAAACGTCGCAGCCCGACGGGCTTCATCCCCGCGGAAGTTTCGTCGACGTCGTCGCATAGCGCGAATAGACGGACGAGAAACAAAACCCCACATCTTCTAACGAAGCGACTCGGTGAATAGACTCGAGTCGCCTTTCTCCGTTTTCATCTTTTGCAATGACGACAATCGCGTCGACGCTGGCGTGTATGAGAGAGCGAACGGTGCCGGCCGTCCACTGTGGTGCGCCCATCTGAACCAGCATTTCAAGCCGCAGAAGAGCTTCTCTGGGGCCTGCGGCATGCAGTGTCCCCCAACACCCTTGGTGCCCCGTTGCGAACGCCATGAGAAGATCCTTCGCTTCACTTCCTCGAACCTCTCCCATAACGATACGGTCGGGTCTCATGCGAAGCGACTGTTTTAAAAGATCGCCCAAATTGAATTCATGATCTCCCTCGCTTCGCGATGGCTTCGAGAGAAGTTTCGTACTTGCGCGAGTGGGAAGCGGCAATTCATCGGTATCTTCAAGTAGAACAACGCGCTCATCTTCGGACACTTCGCGAAGGCACGCAGAAAGAACAGACGTCTTTCCCGACCCCGTGCCTCCGATAACAAGTACGTTCGACTTTTCTTTCACGAGTTTTCGAAGGGATGCGAGTCCTGTTTCGTCGGTGAGACCGCGCTCTTTCAAAAGTTCGAGTGTCCAAGGGCTCGAACGAATTCGCCGAAGTGAGATGTGCGGAAGTCCCTGCACAATTGGTTCAGCGACCACGTGCACACGAAAATTCCTCCACCGACCATTGGCAAAGGGTGAGTTTTCATCGGTGTTGGTGCGCGCGTCGCGCGAAAGACGCTGAACAAAGTTTCGATAGGTCAGTTTATCTAAGAAACGATCTTCGTGTTTTAAAAGTCGCCCGTTTTTTTCGAACCAAGCTTCCTCCGGCCCCAACAATAGAACTTCTGTTATGTTCTCATCTTCGATCAGCGCTTCAAGAAATCCAAAGCCGAACAGTTCGGCTCGCACTCTGGCCACCAGATCACTTTCAAAACCGGCTGTGGCGCGTTCAAAACATCTCTCAAGGGCCGTGTCGGTCTCGCGAGTCAGTCGATCCAAGACAGGGAGATGTTTCATGGAGGGAATTTCTTGAATCGCGGTTAGAACATTCATCGCGCGACGCGCTTGTTCTTGGTTTTGTAGTGATGAGCTATTCATTTTCTGAGTCCTGATCAGGAATTACGACTTCGGGAGAAACAAAGATCAGAAGTTCCGTCAGATTTCGGCGAAAGCTTTCACTTCCGAAGAGGCTTCCTAGAATCGGGATAGATTGAAGCAGTGGTATTCCATTTCCCGATGTGCCTTCTTCACGTTTTAAAAGGCCACTGAGAACAATGGTTTGTGGTCCGTTCAAATTAAACTGTGTTTCGATGCGATTCGTAAGAATCCCAGGAATGCCATCCATCTCGGTGGCTTTGTCCAAAGTCGAAATTTCGGTGGTGAGCTGAAACTTCATTCGTTTCATGCGGTCGGCTTTGGGCTGAACGTGCAGTGTGATCCCGTATTTTTTCCACTCGACTTGGGCATTTCGAAACGACGCAATTTTGATTGGTATTTCCCCTCCAGCTAAAAACTTCGCGTCGCCTCCTGATCGACACAAGAGTGTCGGCATTGCCAAGATTCGTCCCTCGCCTTTTTGCTCCATCGCTTTCAAATCGACGAGTAGGGACTCTGTCGGAATTTGAAGGTTTGGTATCAGCGCCGCTTTGGCGATATCGGGCCACCGAACGCCCAGCTCGCGCGCCCGATTTTTTCGGACTTCAGCAATAACAATCTGAGTTCGGATCATTGGTTCAAGCTCTGTGAGGCCCGGTGACGATTCCAGCTGAAGACCCAGAGTTGTCACAGCTATTTTCTGATCCGCAGAGACAGAGGAACTGTCAGTGCCGCTCGTCAATTGGAGCCCGTTTTCTCCAAGACTCAGTTTTTGACCCGGCCATGCAAGACGGGTCAGCTCTTTTTCAATCTCGGATTTCAGTTCATCGCGAAGGCGGGGAAAAATGCGTGCCTCAAGCCTCCAGGGAAGTTTTGATTCACGGGCCAGTTTTACAAGGTCTCTCCAGTCTTCCATCCGAAGAAGCTCGCCTGAAATCACAAGGGCGGGCAAAGCTTCGGCTTGAAACTTCATCCCGCGCCCCGAATCGACTTTGTCTTGAAAGGCGCGGGCGGTTTGTGCCACTTTTCGTTCCGTCACGATGACGGTCTTGTCGCCGTTACCGGTGCCGCCACCGCCGGGGCCGCTGTGATCGACGCTGCTGATAACGCGCAGGGAAGTTCGGCCGGTGCGACGCCCGGTCATTAGAATTGTAGAGCCAATAATGCGCGATCGAACCACGCTTCCATTGCTAACATGGACTTTGGCACCAGGCTCAAGATCGACCCGAACGCTTTCACCAAGGCCAACGATAATATTTGAGGTCGAGGGAGGAAGAACTGAGGCAACATCAGTTTTCTGGATATTTGCATCGGGACTCCCGAAGGCGCCCGATAGAAACATCAGGCTTAAAAGTAAAATCACCGCAATCACTCTCTTCAAGCAGACCTCCCAGAAGTTCAGAAATGAACTTTGGGAGTCAACTTTCAAAATTTAAGCGAGAGGCGGGACAGAAGGTGATGCGCTTCAGGGTTTCATTGTGTCCGGATCAAGTCCGAGATGAAATCGGACAGCGATGAGACCGTCGCTGCTAGTGATGTCAATTTTTGAAGAGTGCAGTTTTAAAAGCGCATTGCAGATACTGAGACCCAGCCCCGTACCAACAGAGTGATTCATTTTATTTTCATTCAGTGTGAAGGGCTTAAGTAAATTCTGAATCTTCTTCCCATCAAGAGCGGGGCCCTTGTTTTGAATCGAAAGTGTGTAAAGGCCGTTCGTGGCACTTGCACCGTGAACGGCTATTTCTGATTTTGCTTCAGCAAATTTCACGGCGTTGTGAAGAAGACGTCGCACAACACTTTTAATAATTCTTTCGTCGGCGATGACTTTCTGATTTTCAATTTCAAAACGAAGCGTAAGATTTCGGTCGGTTGCTATTTTTGCTATAGCTTCTGTGACACTTTGATCACTAAATAGACTTTTCGTCGCGACCGACCGCAGATCGATTTTTGTCTGTCCAGTTTCTGCAGAGACAAGTTCAAGTGAGTCGTTGATCATTTCCTGAAGTCTGTGAGCCGCGCCCTTGATTCTGGAAAAATACTTCTGTTGTTCAAGATCGAGCTTCGTTTCTCCTAAAAGGTCCGCAAAACTCAACATCGCTGTGAGTGGAGTTTTCAGTTCGTGATTCACTAAAACCATGAATTGATTTTTTGCCTCGTCCAAAGTGCGAAGTTCATCCAGAGCCACTTCAAGCTCTCGATTTTTTTCTCGAAGCTCAAGCCCCATCTCGAACCGCTCCACGGCCTTGTCCACGGTATTAACAAGATCGACGGGGTCCCAGGGCTTGTTCACGTAGCGATAAATTCGCCCGCTATTGATCGCTTCGATGACGACCTCAATGTCGGCATAGCCTGTCAGAAGAATTCGAATGGCATCGGGATGAGTTTTTAGCGACTTAGCCAAAAATTCTACGCCCGTCATATTGGGCATTCTTTGATCGCTGATAATGATCGTGACCCGATCTTTGTCGAGGTGCTTTAGCGCTTCAGCGCCGGACGTCGCTTTGAGCACCCGGTACTTGGTACGAAATAGTCTTTCGAGAGCGTCGACATTGTCGGATTCGTCGTCGACACAAAGAATGGTGTGCTTCATCTGTACGGTCATCTGTAGCTCCAAGTGTGGAGTCATATTGGAAATCCTGCAATCTTGTAAAAGTCGGGCCTCCTAGCTAGACGCTGGTCGAGGATCCATAGATTCCGTGTGAGCAGGCCTATTCTGAAGCCCATGTTGTGAGATGATTAAGAAGTGCCGGTGTCCGACGTGAATTGTCGAGTTAAATGCTCGACCTCACCAGGAGTGACTCAAGTTGAGCGACCAAAATGTCGACACGGTTAAAGTATGCCTGAAGGAATAAGACTGTGGGCTCAGCGCCCTACGATCAAGGAGACGATATGAAGCTCAGAGTGTGCGCAACGCTCTTGACTGCATTCACCAATTTAATCTCTTCCGTGAGCCTTGCACAGATGCAATGGGGTTCGGGAATGTACGGTGGAATGCAAGCCTGCCAAGGTATAGGACAAGCCGGCGGTGCTAGCAGTGAAGACGACGAAAAAGCCGAGCTGATCGCTGACCGTGCGGACCTTCGCCGCGAGAAGCGCGAGATCGAAAAGAACTATCGTTCGCTCGAGCGCGATCTTGATACGCTGAAAGATTCCATCACAGGCGTTATCAAACCCAACTGGGCGACAGTCATCATCGAGCACATGGACACTGGACGGAACTGCCAGATTTGCGGCACACGACCGATTTCTCAAGCTCCTCCGCAAATTCTTCGGCCACCACCGCAGGCCACTTTGCCTCCGCGTGCGGAGCCGCCCTCGCGAATCACCGTGATTGAAGAAGTTCCGATGCAGCCTCAGCCGCAGCGGCCACCATCGGAACCTGTCGTCGTCGGCGGTCCGATTCCAGATCAACCGACAGAGGCGAACCCAATTCCTCCGGTTAGAAATAAGCCGATCATCGTGACGCCTCCAACAGGGAACCGCGATGATGGTCCTCCGAAGCCAACAATCAAGCCGAACAAGGGAGCGTCGATCGCGTCGCCGAACCAGAGCCGTATGCCGGCCTCTGAAAACGTTTCCGCTGGTGCACAGTTAAGTGGTGCATCTCAGGGCGAAGTTTTCTTTGGCGATGATTTTGGTCCCGATCTTGGACAAACGGGAAGTTTTGACGGATCGCCAACGCTTTGCAATCCGGCTCGTCAACCGTACACGATGAACGCATGGCGCGCGATCTGCCGCGACGGCGGAAAAATCGCGGCGATGGCTTGTACTTCTAAGTACTTCCAAAATGGCGATGTGAAAGGTCCTCAGGCGAACAGTTGCGGCCGCGCCCTTGATCGATATCGTCGTCTTGTTGTCGAGATGGAGAAGACACAAAATCGTCTTGCGAAAATCGACGAAGAGATCGATCAAATCGGATATCAGTTAAAAGATATTCAGATGGCCGAGCGTTCGAATCGTGATCTTGAAGCCGACTGCCCGTCGGGTAAGTGCTACGAAGGTGCGCGACGAAGTAGAACAACACGCGGACCAACCATTGGTCAGCAGTTGCTCTCGATGGCGCCATCGCTTCTTGCAACGGCCGGAGCAATTTATCTTGGTTACGACGGCAATAAGCGCGATGAAAGAACGGGCAATCAGACAAGTAATTACATGCTTCCGATCATCGCACAGCAGGCCTTCGGGTATCCTTACGGCGGCGGCGGCCTCTACGGCGGCGCTTACGGAGGTGTGAACGGTGGTTTCGGCTGTTCGCCATCGATGGGTCCCGGCGGACATATGGGTCCCGGCGGTGTTTTTAGCCCCTACGGAGCTTACGGAAATGTCGGTGGCGCTTTCGGATATCCTCCAGGTTACGGCGGTTATCCGCAGTACGGAGGCGGGATGTACCCTCCTGGCAGCGGACCTTGGGGAGCCAACGGTCCTTGGGGCGTCGGTCAGTGGCCCGGCGGATATCCGGGCTATGGCAGCGGAATTGTCGGCGGCATCGTGGGCGGAATTGCCGGCGGAGTTCCAGGCGGCCTCGCAGGGTATCCGGGTATGGCCGGAGGCTACGCGGGCTACCCCGGAATGTCGGGTGGTTATGCCGGATATCCTGGTATAGCAGGTGGTATCGCAGGTGGAGTTGTCGGCGGTATCGCGGGCTATCCGGGTATGCCCGGAGGCTATGCTGGGTACCCCGGAGTGCCGGGCGGTTACGCCGGATACCCTGGTATAGCAGGTGGTATCGCAGGTGGAGTTGTCGGCGGTCTTGCGGGATATCCTGGAATTGGTGCCGGCGTGGCGGGCTATGCCGGTATGGTTCCAGGGTACGCGGGCTTAGCGGGCTATCAGGGCATTGGTGCTGGACTCCTAGGCCAAGATTCACAGGTTCTGCAGCGTCAGATTGAAGCGCAGCGCTCGCGATTGCAGCTCTATCAAAGCTTCGTTCAGGAGTACTCATCGTTCCAGTCTAAGTGGAACATGTACTTTGGAAGCGGAGCTCTTGGTACCGACATACAGTACACGGCACCTTCAACGGGTGGCGGATCGGGCCCTACATCGGGGACCACCGGACGATCGCGCTAGATTTCACAAATCATAGCTGTCTTTCAAACGAGACAGTTGAAAAAGAGTCGGCTCAAAAAGCCGACTCTTTTTTTTCACCACCCCTCACTGTGCGTCGGACGAACGGTCACTGGCCTCTGAGACTGTTCAATGGCGACGGCCGCGCCCACCGCGACAGCGGCGAGAACTCCCCAAAACCATGGACGACGAAAGACAGATGGACTCTCGGGTGCTTCGGGCCACTTTGTGGCCGCATTGAATTCATCACCACGAGTCAGTCCAAAGTGGATTTCCTTTTTTGGCCCACCAAGTGTCTTTAGGCCGGACGCAATCGATGAACACCGTCCCACCCCCAGCGCCACCATTCGAACTTTCTGAAGTGAGCCAGAAAAAGCTTCGACCGAGCAGTCCTCTTGAATCCAAAGCTTTCGATCGAGATGAGGCCAATCTTTTTCCGTCCCGGTAAGAAGTATCGTCAATGGCTGAAAGACGTTCGAAATAAATGTAACCCTCGTTGGTCGCGGCGAAAAAACGAATGTTGAAACCGCATATCTGGGAATCGGTTCGCCGTTCACCAGAAGTGCAACGATATCTTCCGGAAGCGGAGAGGGAAACGAAGGGCGTGCCTGTTGCTCGGGCGGGACCTCTTGTGAAGACTCCGGTGACGACATTTTCGCTTTTCGTTCTGAAAACACATGAAAAGCTTCTCTCTCACTTTGTGGCCAGTCGGCCAAAGTGGCGAGCGCCAAAAACTGATCAATAGCTTTGGTGGACGACTCTTTTTTGAGCCACTCGGTTTGAGCTTCGATGAGTCTTTGCTGAAACGTTTCTTTCTGCTCGTCACTAATGAGGATATCTGAGTTTTTCAAAATTCGTTCGCTGAAGGAATTTTGTCCATGCGCACGGGCCAAGGCTTGAAGTTCGGACTCTGTTGTCGCTTCGTCTCGAACAGAAAGCTCTTCGAGAGTGTCAGCAAAACCGAACGGAGTGTTTAGAAAAAAGAGCAGCGCGACCAAAAAACAATGCAGCTTCAAGATACACCTCCGTCGTTATCAGTTCCATCTTCTTCAATGAGATCAATCGTTCGAGCCGGTGCCTTCGGAAACGGAGATCTGCTTTTTCTATTCTGCGATTTCATAGATTTTACTTCTGTGGTTCCCTGCGGTTTTTTTCGAAGAACAACCATCACGGGCTCGTTTAGCTGGCCCAAAACATCAATGTCTGATTCCGACACGATGACAGCGAACTGCCTTGGATTTCTGGGCGCACGAATCAATGCAAGCCCCCGGGCAATGCGCTGGCCCCGCGAGCCTTCGGCGTCGGATCGGTAGAGGTCCGCGTACCCATGGCTTTCAAATATTGAATCCAGCGAATCAATGTTGGTGGGTTCTATCGGCGCTATCATGTAGCCGTCTGGAAGCTGATCGAGCATGGAAACCGCAGCTTCTTTTGGTGAAGTGATCAATGGGGATTTATCGGGATCTCGTTTTGTGGAGAGAACGGCGGCGATCAGGAGAACAGAAAGCCCCAAAGCCGATGACCACATCCATACTCGAAAGGTTCGAGCCTGAGCTTCAACGGTCTCGTCGAGGTTTTGAAATTTCCCTTTTGTTTTTCGAGTCCACTGCGCCCATCTGGCGATGCGACTTTTCAAATCCTGTTCGACGAATTTCACGATGGCTTTCACTGAGACCTCCCACAACCACAAGAATGCAGCCGACAAATAAAACTAAAACAAAGATCAATTCCGTAAGAGCTTGTCCTCGGTGATTCGCGGCACCCATTTTTCCAAAGCTCCTTTGACGAGAGTCATTTCGCAGCCAAGTTTCAAACTCGGAATTTCAATTCTAGGGAACCAGTCATCATCCTCAATTTGTTCTACCGGGAGTCGTAGCAACCATTGGACTCGCGCGTTCTGCGTCCTCGTGAATGAGGGCGCTGGCCGGTAGACGGGCGTCCGAGCGCCGGGCGGCGTCTGAATCATATGAAACCGCGCCGTCCGAATTTCTGACCGAGCCAGCGTCGTCGCGGCCGAAGTCATGGAAGACACAGAGGGCATCAGAAGACTCTTCGTAAGGCGCCCAAGAAAGCCTTTTGGAAGGGACTCCTGCATAGCTCCCAGGGCTTTTGCGGGCGCAAGCAGTGACGCCGTTTTTCCGCGCATGTACCAGTACTTTTGCTTTAATTGAACGGGGCGCTGAAGAGCCGCAACCGCATATTTGGTCGCGTACGCTCCTGCGATCAAATTTGGGAGCATCGTAAGCTTTGCGACCTTCAATCCGATCTCGGCACCTCTCCGCAGACGCTCGAGATTTTTAGCGAGAGGATTAAGACGCTCGAGATTCCGAATTGCTTCAGCGGCCGCTTCTTGGCTTTCTTGCATCGATGCGCGACAAGCAGCGACGGCGCGAGCCTCGATGGAGAGTGCCGCACCCAGAATAAAAAGCGTCATGAAGATCGCCAGGGCGACGGGAAGTATAACGAGGGCAGCGATGGTGGCCTGACCGCGACTATTGGCAACCGAACTCATGTTGATTCCTTTCTGGCGATCGTGATTTCAGAATTATAGCTATTGAAGTGAGACAGAATTTGATTCGCCAATACGAACAATCGGTGTCGAAGCGGTTGCGAGCCTCAGTTTCGAAGCGGTCGCTAGCCTCATAGGAAGCTCAATTTGAAAACTCAGCTTCACGCTTGAACCGATCGATGTTCGACGAAACTCGACAATCTCGGTTCGGCCCAGAGGAAGGCCGACACGAAGGGTTCGGTCGAGCTTTCTTCGGCACATTGTTTTGGTCGTCGACGAGACCAGACACACGGCGCTTTCGCGGGCTGATCTTGCGAGCCAAACTTTAGCGAACGACAAGTACATGATAGAACTTCCGCCACCGATAACGATGGCAGCCAACAAGGCGACCACAATCGTCTCGATCATGGCCGACCCGCGCTCGCCTCTCATTGGCCGCCCGAACCGCCACCTGATCCGTTCGAACCGACGCCGTTCATGAAGTCGCCAAGATCGCGGCGACGAAGTAAGTTTTCATCGATGGCTTCAACGGCGTATTTTTTTCGGTTCCCTTGCACAGCATCGCTGATCGACGCGAAACGGCTGCCGACCGCTTGACCGACTGTACGCATGATTCCGATGGTCGCCACTGCAATCAGTGCGACAACGATCAAGTACTCGATCAATCCTTGTCCGCGCTCGTTCTTCAGGCCACGCGCGAGCGTTGATGGAGTCGAGCAGGTCGTCGTTAAATTTTCTGAGCGAAAGATATTGGAACCCATGAGCATAGTGAACCTCCGGTGTTTTCCGGGCCGTGGGGCCGCGGAATGTTTCGAAGGTGCAAGATGAGTTCAGCGGCGGGGGCCGCAAAAAAAAGAGCCAGGCTGATGGCCCGGCTCAATTCAATCCGAAACTCGGATAGGGGACGTTAGCCGCCTTTTTTCTTTGCTGCACGAGCGGCGCGGACTTGCTCTTCGCGCTCGATGCGACGGCGGATGATAATTCGGCCTAGGATTTCATAACTTTCAACCCGCAGGTCATTTTCGTAAACGAAACGGTAGAAGCCTTCGATCTCGGGGCTTTGACGAAACTTTTTCGTCGACGTCGGCAGACTGTCGCTGGCGACGAAGTCGATGGAGTTACCATCTTTGGAGAGTTTTACTTTTTCGGCCTTTTTTGCAGCCATGAAGCCCCCTTTGGGAAGGATCGTGAGGTGAGACTCGGTTTTATGCCGTTCGTCAAAAACGAGTCAAGGTCCGTCTCTTCCATATGCCCAGATCGCGGGAATTGCGCTAGGGGTGAAGGATGTCGAAAACAACTGCGATTTTAGATGGAAAGCTCGTGGCCCAGGCACGGCGGGCAGCTCTTGGCGAAAAGGTCAGTCTTTTTAGGCGCGCCTACAGCCGATCTCCTGGGCTCGCGGTTGTCCGCGTCGGAAGTGATCCGGCCAGCGAGATCTATGTTCGTCACAAAGTCGAAGCTTGCGAAAGTGCAGGGATCAAAAGTTTTCACATCGAAAAACCTGCGACAATTTCTCAAGAAGAACTCGAAAAGCTGATCGACGAGCTCAATGCAAATCCGGATGTCGACGGAATTCTTGTACAGCTTCCTCTGCCAAAGGGTTTGAACGAAACCAAAGCGACCGAAAGAATTTTACCATCAAAAGATCCCGACGGACTGACCAGCGGAAATTTGGGACTTCTTTTGGCAGGTCGCGCCCGGGTGGCTCCGTGTACACCATTAGGTGTGATGAAAATTCTTGAGCACTACAAGATCGACGTTGAAGGTCTTTCGGCCGTAGTCGTCGGTCGAAGCAATATCGTCGGAAAACCCATGGCGCAGTTGCTGCTTGAATCGAACGCAACAGTGACCATCGCCCATTCGAAAACCAAAAACTTGCGCGACGTCACGCGCGCTGCGGATCTTGTTGTTGTTGCCGCGGGGAAACCGCGCCTTTTAGGCAAAGATGATTTCAAACCGGGTGCCATTGTTATTGATGTCGGTATTCACCGGGTCGCCCATGACGGCGGAAAATCGAAACTCTGCGGTGATGTGCGTTCGGAAGAACTTTTAGGTCACGCGAAAGCATTGACGCCCGTTCCAGGTGGCGTTGGGCCCATGACGATTCAAATGCTCTTAGAAAATACGCTGACTCTTTCCGAGCTTCGCCAAAAACGGAATATCTAACCCAGCACTCGAGTGGCCTTCGCTGCTCGATGCAGCGAGATATTTAAAGACGGCATGCGCCCGACGGTTTCCATGGAGCGATGGATGGGTCGGCTTCAATCGACTTCATCTCAAGAGCAGCGTGGTAGGCCGACACGAACTTTTCGACATAACGAAGAGTTTCATTTGGCGCCATATTGAACTTTCTCATCGCCCAATAATTTAATCCCACTTCGCGCACGACTTTGAGACGAGTTTCGGAGGTCGTGTTTTTAAGCCGATTGAGATTTTTCTGCACGCCGAATTCGCCCTGGTTGTAGCCCATTAAAACGAGCTTCGGGTCATTGGGGAACATTTTCATGATCGAGCTCAAGTAGCGGCCGGCAGCCTCAGAGGACTTCTCAAGATCTCCGCGCTCATCGCAGGGATTTACGATCATTTTGTTTCCTGACTTGAGCCGAGGAAAAACGGCAAGACCGTTTCCTTTACCGGTCGCCGGCATGAACTGCCAGGGGCCGACAGCGGACGCTGACGACGTTTGCACAGGGTAACCATCGTCAGTGAAGAATGTGGACTCGATCAAAGTGATCAGCGCGAACTCGTTGGGAACTTGGTTCTGAGAAAGTTTCTTCAGAACCATGTCGCGGTTGGGTAGAAATCGAACCGCGTATTTTTTTAGACGAGTTGATGACAACCAGTCCTTCACGCCAGCTTCAATCACTGGATGCTTTCGGTCCCGTGCCCACGCCTTTGTAACTCTGTGGGTGGGATCAACGGGAATGAGCCATCCTGTGGTCGCGCCCGGAGCTCCCGGCGCTGCGGTCCCTGAGTCGGAAGCGCCCTCAACCTCGTCGTCCAACAGCACATCATCGAGATCAGCGGCGTCGCCCGAAGCTCCAGGCTGGCCAGAAGGTTGGCCTGGGCTTGGAGTTTGTCCCGAAGATGGAGCCGACTGTTTCTGCTGACGAACGAGCAAATAAACACTTTCAGTATTTTCCATGAAAAGCGTCTGAACTTTCGCAGAAATTTCGATGAAGAGTTCTCCGCGCGTTGTATTTCCAAGCATGCGACCTTCGAGATCGCGGAATGTTGGAACCGTCGGGCAATTGAGCTTCACCGGCTCGTCGAGATCGTTTGTTTCGACGAGGCGACCGACAGGGCAAACTTGCGAATCGCCAATGTCCAAAGAAAAGCCCGACGGACCCCACGCCACTTCGAACGTTTGAAGCTTTCCGGGTTTAGCTTTTTTAAGATCGTTCAGCAGTCGCTTTAACACGACGTGCGTCGCTCCCGCTGCCGATGCTTTTGATTGAACGGTGATGTCTTGGTGGCGGATAACCACCCCGGCTTTTGCTCCACCACTTTTCTTTTCACGAACAGAGACGGTTGCGATCCCGCAGGCCTCGGTTGTTTTTCGGCAAAGCAGAGCGACTTCAAAAGAAACTGGCTCATCGGACGCAAGTTTTCCTGTGACGAATTTATATCTGGTGTCGGCCGATGTGTCGCCGGCGGCGGGGGCAATGCGGTCGCTGGCTTTAAAGTCGAAATAAAGGCGGCCAGTTTCTCGAAGAGAAATGTGAACGCGATGAGTTTCTTTTCCGTCGGTCGATTCAATATTCGCATAGAGAATTCGGCTCGAAAGATCGCGATCTTTTTTGGGGACGGCTTCTGGATCAACAGCGCCGCCGGAAAGGGCCGATTTTAATTTATTAAGCTCGTCGTCCGATGCTGCGCCGGTGTGCTCTTTTCCATCTCGTGCAGTGAAGCCGGTCTCATTGGCTGTCAAAAATTCTGAATTTGCATGAAAGCCTGGGCTGCAGGCGTTTAAGAAAAAGAGTGCGGCTACAGACGCAGCCAAATTCGCAGTTAATTTCATATTTTTTGACCGGTCTCGCATTCGGGCGCCCTCACAGGCCTCAGTCAATGCAGGTTTGGGTCCCGATTCTCGATGCGTTTCAATGGGTTGCCTGTTCTTCGAGCAGCCCATTGACGGCTTTCGGTGACAGAATTTGTCGCTGGAGGCCGTTCTTGATAGGTCGCTCGGCGGGTCGTCTTGACTGGAGCGCCGTCTGTCGAACAGAGTGGCGGGCAACATGGAAATTTCGACGAATCCCCCTCAAAAAACGCCTTTGGCCCAAGAACACGAGCGCCTCGGTGCACGCATGGTCGATTTTGCGGGCTGGTGGATGCCTGTTCAGTATCGTGGTCTGAAAGAGGAGCACCAGAGCGTTCGGTCTGGCGTCGGTCTTTTTGATGTTTCACACATGGGTGAATTTCGTGTTCGAGGTCCCAAGTCGCTCGAATCTTTGCAGTGGATGACGACGAACGATGTTTCAAAACTTCAAGCCGGAGAAGCCCACTATTCGCTTTTTCCCAATGAAAATGGCGGCATCGTCGACGATTTGATTGTGTACTGCGTGAAGCCCGGAGATGAGTATTTGCTGTGTGTGAATGCCGCGAATATCGAAAAAGATTTCGCGTTCGTTCAGAAAAGTAACCGCGGCGCCGAGCTCAAAAACGAAAGTTCAGAGTGGGGTCAGATCGCGGTCCAAGGTCCTAAAGCACTGGCACTTTTGGATCGTATTTTTGCCGCCGGCGACGTTTTGCCATCGAAGATGAAAGCTTTTACTCACCGTGAATTTTCGGGATCAAAAGCACTTTCCGGCGTTCGTATGATTGTGGCGCGAACGGGCTACACGGGCGAAGATGGAGCGGAAGTTTTTGTTCCAAAATCCTCGACGGTTGTTTTGTGGAACGAACTTTTGGCGGTTGGAAAAGACCTCGGTGTTGAACCGATCGGACTGGGTGCCCGCGATACTTTGCGAACGGAAATGAAGTACTCGCTTTATGGCCATGAAATCGATGACACGACAAACCCCTACGAAGCGGGTCTTGGCTGGGTCACAAAACCCATGGCGAAAGATTTCTTGGGAAAAGCGAAGATCGTCGCGGTTAAGGAACAGGGCCTCAAGCGCAAGCTTGTTGGCTTTGAAATGATCGATCGAGGGATTCCGCGTCAGGGCTATGTTCTTAAATCTGTGAGCGGGGAACCGATTGGCGTTTGCACCAGCGGTACGATGTCTCCCTCGACGGGCGCCTGTATCGGAATTGGCTATGTCACGCTTGAAAATTCGGCCGACGGTACCGAGATCGCGGTCGATATTCGGGGCAAAAATGTTCGGGCCAAAGTGCGCCCAACGCCATTCATCGAAAAATAGGGTTCTCTCATGAAGAGGTCCTTCTTTTGATGGAAGTTTGTGGTAGGAAATTGTTTTGATTCTTTGAAAAGTGACTTTAGGAGTGAGCGATGTCGACGAACTATCAGCTGCCAGAAGATTTCTACTATACAAAAGAGCACGAGTGGGCCCAGGTTGACGAGAATATCGTAACGATCGGCATCACTGAGTTTGCGCAAGAGCAGCTGGGTGAAATCGTTTACCTCGATCTTCCCGAAGAAGGTGCGAAGTACTCTCAGGGCGAAAGCTTCGGCGTTGTTGAATCCGTAAAAGCGGCGAGCGATCTGTACGCTCCTGTTTCTGGAACTGTGATCGAAGTGAATGCTTCGCTCATGGAGGATCCATCAGGTTTGAATGATGATCCGATGAACAATGGTTGGCTGATCCGCATCGAGATGGAGACGGAAAAAGAACTGGCCAACATTATGCGCGCGCCGGATTACCGCAAACTGATTCAGAAGTAGTTTTATACAATTAGTCTTTCTAGGCCCGGGTGGTGGAATTGGTAGACACGCTAGACTTAGGATCTAGTGCCGTAAGGTGTGCAGGTTCAAGTCCTGTCCCGGGTACCACATCAATAAAAAAGCCGACCACTTTGGGTCGGCTTTTTTATTGATGTGGTCTGTTGGTGTCGCTTCGCGCTTCGCGCTTCGCGCTTCGCGCTCCGCTGCTCGTCGCAGGCTTGCTCCTCGATTCAGGACTGTTGGTGTCGCTTCGGCCTCTGGCCTTCGCTGCTCGTCGCACGTCTGCGGCGAGATTCGGAGGGAGCGGGATTTTCTTGGTGTCGCTTCGGCCTCTGGCCTTCGCTGCTCGCCGCACGTCTGCGGCGAGATTAGGGGGATAAGCCGCCGAGGTTGTTGGGGACTGTGCGGTCGGGGAAGTCTTCGCCTTGGGATGTGCTTTCTGTTTCGTAGGTCTCTTCGAATTCAGGAGTAACGCCGCTTTCCGACGTGTTCGATTCGGAGGAAATCAAACCTTTGCAGGCCACTTTGGATTCGTTGACCTCGCACGATTTGTAGGTCGCCAAGCGCACGCCGTCATCGAGTTCGCAGTTGGTTTTTGAGAGATCACAGAGATAGGCGAGACGCACGATTTCGAAAACTGACGTTCCCCACTGAACGACGATATTTTGTCGGACGGCAATATATCCATCGATCTCAGATGACGCCGCGGGCATTTCTTTAAAGCGAACGGCCGTCGCAGCGAAAATCACTGGATGAGAAAAAGTGCCGTAGTTTTTTGGAACAGGAAGTGCGAATTCGCTAGCCTGAGCCGACTGAAAACCTGTCGACGCCGCAGAAGCTGCGTAACTTGCTGAAGTTATGTAAGCCGACGAAGCGATAAACAAAAATGAACACAGAGCGAGCTGAGCGAAGATTTTCACAAGGCCTCCTGGCGCAAAACCGCACCATGCCCGAGGCGCTGACCGTCGCGCAAGCGCGCAGGCTTGCGCGTTGCGCTGAAGGCCGATGTGGCCCTGGCCGCGCTTCAACGTTGAAGAAATTTTCTGGGTCAGGCCCCAAATGACCATTAAGTCGAATTAAAGATGGTCTCCCGCTGGTCCGGTCGCTGCAGCCTTCATCCGGTGCGACCGTCGGTTGGCAGTTTGATTCTTCTCAAGGAGTGCTTTGTGAACGAAACAGCGGCAATGATGCTTTTCATGGCGATGACGACGACGGCCACCAATTACCGGGTCGCGCCCATCGGTACATACCTCGCCGATGACGTCGTCAGTGCCAATCTCGATCAGGAAACTTGTGCTCGAGAAAAAGGTCGCTATGACTCGGCACAAGCTCAGTGCACAGTGACGAATCCCGATGGACGCATGGTAACGCTTTCGTTACTTGATCGCCAAATTGTTGTCCGAGTTGAAACAAAATTCGGTGACTCCGTGATGACAGATTTCACGGGCGTCATCGTCGATCAATACCGCGATGAACTTGTCGCGCGCGAAGCTATTTTGCGAGATCCTCGCGCAAACAATCAGGAGCTCTCGGGACTTCCGGTGATCGAAAGAGGCGGGCGTGACAGCTGCCTCCTCAGAATTAAGTTTCATGCGGCCGGTTCTGATGGTCGAGCCAGTGGCCGGATCGATATCTCTCCAAGCACTCGCTGTGATCGTCGCCTAGCGATCACAGGTGCTGCGAAAAAGTCTTAACGCTCTGTTTTGCAGAAAACAGCTTTGCTCTTTTGGGGCGAAATGTTTCAATTTCAATGTGGCATTGGATCTCTATTCGATCGAATATCTCAATCAGGGTTCCGAACGCCAACGGCGTGCCTACTCTGCATTGAAGAGTCTAAGAATCTTCGAGATTTTAGCGTCCCCTAAAAGTGAGGAGTTCAGTGGCGGCGGCCTTGCGGCTCTCGCGGGCAGTGTTCCACTGAATATTGCTTTTGATGACAGCGACCTCGATGTGATTGCCTACGCCTCAGACCTAAAAATGTTTTCGAATTTTCTTAAGACTGAATTTTCGCATTTCGAAAATTTTCGCAGCACGCGAGGGATTGTCTTGGGCGTTCCAACGCTTCTGACAAGTTTTCGCTATGAGAACGAAACCATCGAAGTTTTCACCCAGAATCTTCCAGTCCCAATACAGAATGCCATCGTGCATTTGCTGGTGGAAGAGCGGCTTTTGTCTTTGGGAGGTTCTTCGTTCCGAGAAAAAATCATGGAGCAAAGAAATTCTGGCTTAAAGACAGAGCCGGCCTTTGGAGAAGTTCTTGGGCTTGAAGACCCTTACCGTGGCCTCTTAGAGTTCGAAAGTTTTTCCGACAATGAGCTTCGTGCACGTTTTAGTTCGCGCTTTTAAGCACGTCCTTCACCCGGTCTTCGATTATTCGACCGACGTCCGGCGAAGCGATATGACCTAATTTAGGAACTTCGAAAAATTCACCGCCTTGTGTGTTTCTAAGAACACGGGCGTAATTCTGCCGTGCGGCCGCGACAGGGAAAACATCATCCTCAGTTCCGTGAATTCCCGTCAGCCTCCAAGGAGACTTCGCCGGGTAGTAGTCTTCGCGGTAGCCGGTTCCAACGCCGATGATCTCGCGTACACTCTTTAGCCGAGACGCAAGATGAGGCGCGAGATATCCTCCTTGGGAGAAACCGACGATGATGGTGGGCGTACTTTCGTATCCCAGTTTCAACAAAAGCTGTTCGCATCCAAGGGTCGCCGTTTCAGGCGAGATCACCATTTTTGCCAACTTATCATCGTAGAAATACCAAGAGTAAGCTTCTCGCCAGCCGTCCTCGCTGCGCACAGGAACGGGGAATGGGCCGTTGGGGGCAAGAATCGCTGTATCTTCGAAAACACTTGGCCAAGAGTCTGGAAATAGCCGTTTTAAAAAACTTCCGCTGTGATCAGTGTAGCCGTGAAGAAACAAGATCAACGCTTTAGGTTTCGCGTTTAGATTTTTAGGGGGCCGGTGACGATAAGACATCGGTATCGTCGTGGGAACTGAGATAGTTTCTGTAGCGAGGTCGCGGGGTGAAATGGACAAACTTCGTCCTCTCTGGCGAATCTGGCGATTCTGCCTTAGGCTAGAGACTATGAACTGGAAGGCTAAACTCATCAAGTTTTGGAATTTTTGGCCGCCGTTTGTCGGAGCTGGAATTTCAATTTTAAAAACCGAAGCGGATGACCGTGGATATAAAGCCCTAGATGTTCGTTTGAAGCTGCGCTTTTGGAATTCGAACTACGTGGGGACTCAGTTTGGAGGCTCGCTCTTTGCGATGACGGATCCGTTTTTGATGGTGATGTTGGTGCAAAGACTCGGTCCGGGATATGTTGTGTGGGACAAAGTTTCGACAATTCGCTTTCGGAGGCCGGGGCGAAGCGACTGTTTCGCACGCTTTGAGGTGGCAGAGTCAGAAATTGATGGAATCAAAGTTCGGCTTCAGACCGAAAGCCAGTTTGATTGGGTCCGAGTGGTAGAAATTCGAGATTCACAAAATGAGGTCGTTGCAACCGTCGAAAAGACCCTCTACGTCGCGACTCGCGCCCATTATGAGGCGAGCCGCCAGCGAAAATCTAAATCAATTGCAGATCGAGTTTAAAACTTCCTTCAAGATCAGTGCGGCGCTGGAGGGGTTGTAAACTTCGACGCCTGTTGGTCCGTCCAGAGATCCAAGCACGACAGTGTCTTGAATCCCCGAGCTCGAAGTTCGAAATGCGACTTGAGAGAATGAAAATTCAAGAGGAGCGGTCGTGCGAGTTTCAACTTTCGCGGCGGCCGCCTCATCGATTCTCGAAGTTAGAGACGTGTTGATTTGGAAATTTCTTACTTCGGTCGTTTTTATTCCTTCTATGGAACTGTAGATAACGGCGCCATCCGTGTGCACAAGGCACTCCGTGGAGCGAACTTTGCCGGTCGTGCTGATCGTACTAAATCTTTTGGCCATCACTGGCAAAGATGTTGGAGCCGCTTCGGCAACGGTTCCCAACGCGCAAAACATGAGGACCGCGAGAGAGAAATGAGAGAAAGACAGTGCGTAGTTTTTCACAATGAACCTCGATCTTTAAAAGCTAAATTGGCGGCACGGAAAACCCGCAAAAGACGTATCATGAACCCTCGAAATCAGAAACACTCGCAGTCGAGATGACTCTCAGGGTCGATAGACGTGCGGCAGACAAGATTTCGTCCTTCGGCGCGAAGCCGTAAGCCTTTGATTTCACCGCCGGATTCGGTAACAGTTCCGGCCGCGCCCGAACTGAAGACCGAGGCGTCAAAGAGAAGGCCATGGCGAGCTTGTACGTCGAGTTTGGTGAGGCTTTCGCTGCTGACTTGCTCGCGCCGACGGATTTTTCCGAAAAGAGCTTCAATTTGAGCGAGTGTTAACGGAGTTTCTCGCATTTGATCTTCGCCGGTTTTTTGTATCCGCCCGGGCCAGCACGTTTCAACAGCGGTTTCGAAGGATCGGTTGACAGCACTGTGTGGTGTGCCTTGCGGCATTTCCAAAGAAGCTAACGAGGAAGCTCCTGAGGAAGCTGCTTCGGGAAAGTGTTTGGGTAAGGGCGACCGGGACGGCGCGGGTTGGAACCACGCTGCTGCGAGAGGAGCCTTGTCCGACGCCTCGGCCTTTTTTTCAGCGCTTTGCTGCCGCTGGTGAGATGAAAACCATGCGATCAGAGCAAGGAGCCCCAATATGACGGCGATGTTTTTTGAGTGAGCACTGAAGAATTTTTTAATCACTGACTCCCGATTCTTTAAATGTATTCGGCGAAGCGGCACGGGATCAACTCTTTGCTTGTCCAGACGCTTCGAACAGAGTCCAATAACGCGTGAGTTTGAAACAACTTAGAGGAGATCTGCGGGAATGATCAATTTTAGATCTGGTATGAAATCGTTAGCGATCGCGCTGTCATTGGTCGTGCCGATGGCACTTGCGCTTTCAGGATGCAAATTTGTTGGCAACGCGAAGCTTGAAAAAGACGAGGACAAAGCGAGTTACGCTTTGGGACTCGAAATCGGAACTCAGGCAAAGAAGCTGAATTTTAAAGCGACAGATGCAGCTGTTCTGGCGGGAGTTCAGGATGCCCTTGAAGGAAAAGAGCCTCGTATTGCTCGTGAGGAAATTCGTGCGGCTCTCGTAAAAGTCAGCGAAGCCGGCGCTGCGAAAGCGAAAGAGGCAGGGGCTGCGTATCTCGAAAAAAATAAAGCAAAAGCCGGCGTTACGACGACGGCGTCAGGTCTTCAGTACGAAATCACTGCGGCCGGTGAGGGTGCAACACCTTCGGATGGCGATCTCGTAAAAGTTCACTACCGTGGAACCTTGGTTGACGGCACGGTCTTCGATTCGTCGATTGACCGCAAAGAACCAGCCGAGTTCCCGATGGGTCAAATCATCAAGGGTTGGGACGAGGCTTTGCGCTTGATGAAGGTTGGCGCGAAGTGGAAGCTCACAATTCCATCAGAGCTCGCTTACGCGGATCGCGGAGCAGGGCCTATCCCGCCCAACAGCGTTCTTTTGTTTGATGTAGAGCTGCTGGAAGTGAAGAAGGGTGCGGCCGCAGCGCCGGCCCCAGTACCAGCGCCTACAGTAACGACAAAAAAAACCGGTAAAGACGCTGCGAAGTAGCCTCACCTGAGGCGAACGCTAAGGTGGAAACTAGAAGACCGAAATTCGATGTTCCTTCGGGGGCAGAGAATTTCGGTTTTTTTTGGCGCTTTTTTTTAAGGGACCGACAGAGTACGCTGAGTCATGGGTCTCTTCTCGGAGCGCCGCTGGCGTTTCATCAGTTTTAATACCGAAAACTTTTTCGTCTATTTGGACGAACCGCCCGCGAAGGACCCTCGACTCATGAGTGAGGTTGAGTGGAGTCGTCTCTCACGATCGACGTTAGAGAATAAGTCGCTTTCGAAAATTCTCGATATCGCAAGAGCCATTGAAGATCTTGATCCCGATGTGATGATGCTCAGTGAAGTTGGTGGACGAGAAAGCCTTGCGAATTTTTCGCGCTACTTTTTGAAAGACAAATACGTTCCTCATTTGATTGAGGGAAATTCCGATCGAGGTATCGATCTTGGTTTTTTGGTGCGACGGAGCCTCCCACTCAAGTACGACCTGATATCGCACAAGAACCGGAAACTCGATTTTCTCTATCCTCACGAGAAGCTTTCGAAAGAAACCGGGTACACTCACCTGCGCAGCGGCCGAGTGACGAGTCACCGGTTTTCGAGAGATGTCCTAGAGCTTCGTTGTTACGCGGGCTCTGAGGAGATTCCTCGCGGTGATACCGATGTGCCTGAGTTTATTTTAATGCAAGTACATCTGAAATCGCAGCTCGACAAAGACCGCATCGATCCGGGCGGTCGGGATCGCCGTAAGGCTGAGCTTGAAATGCTGGTTCGAATTTATAGTGAAGTGAAAGCTGAATTTCCGTCGACACCTGTTTTTATTTCTGGAGATTTCAACGGCGTTGTCTACGGTTCAAACGAGGACCCCGAATTTGAAGCTGTACGTGCAACCGATCTTAAGTGCTGTTTGGCTTTGGCAGGAATTCCGCAGGACGAGCGCTTTACTTGGATGTATTTGAATAACCGTCGACCCGGAATGTATCGCCAAATTGATTTCATTCTGATGCCGGAGGCGCTGGCCCCTCGGATCGACAAAAATGAGACCTGGGTTTACCGGTTTAGGGATGAGTTTGGCTTGAACCGAATTATTCCACGCAATCAAAACGAAAAACGACTTCTGCCATCAGACCACTATCCCGTCGTACTGACGCTGAAAAAACAAGATAGCGATGGAGCCTAGGATTTAGTTTCTACCTCAAGCCAGTCTTCAAACGGTTTGAATCCAAGATCTGAGTAGAGGCTTCGAATGCGCTCGTTTTTCTGGTCAGAATAAAGCACCACGCCTTTTATTTTTTCAAGCCGCATTTCCTCTTCGATCGCTTGAAGCATGGTGTGGCCATATCCCCGGCCGCGATGATTGGGATCAATGAAAACCAATGATAGGCGACCGATCCGTCCCAGGCGCGGGCAGTTGTACTCTCCAGAAAGTGCGGCCATGCCAAGCGCGCCCTCGCTTGCGCGATCCTCGAAGATCAAAAGACGGCCGCGGCGAAGCCACTCGAAGCATTCCAAGGTCGTTGCTTCGGGATCTGTTGCGGTGTCGATCGCAAAAAGTCTGGCCCATCTGTGAATTCTTGCGCGGTCGGCCTCTGTGGCTCGTCGGCATTCGGTACCAAGCGATACTGGAAGATCGCCCGTGTTAGTTCCTCGGCCCGTCGATAGTGATTTTCCCCACGCCGTTTGGCGCTCGATCACGCGCGGTGTTTCGCCAGAGCCTTTGAGCCACGCAAGATCGGATGTCGCACCCATCAAGCGCCGAATTTTCATTTTCGAAAACAAAAAAACTTTTAGATTCTTGGCGGTCTCGGCGTCACAGGTCCTGGGTATTAAGGCGACTCGGTCACCAGGGAGTACGGCGCCAAAAAGAATCGGTGTGGACGGTTCGGTAAGAACTTTGAACCACAAAACCGAAAGACCTGTTTCGCGTTCAGATCGTTTCGCAAGAGTTAAGAGCTGGTGATGAGAGGCGATCCAGCGCCAATGATCTACGGTGTCCACGGGCGCTGTCGCTTCCAGCGACAAAAGCCAGTCGGACGGGTGCTCGACCCAGTGAAGGCTGAAATGTCGACTTTGACTCGCTCGCTCCACGTCGTTAGCCTATTAGTTTGCAACTCCAAATCGAAGATATTTCTGAGGTCGATTGAAAATGAAAACTAGTGGCGCGCGCAGAATTGGACTGATGACAGGCGGCGGAGACGCTCCAGGTTTGAACGGGATCATCGAGGCCACGGTGCGATCGTTGGCTGACCAAGATATCGAAATCGTCGGAATCTGCGACGGCTTCGAGGGCATTTTCGAGCGTCGCACTGTCTCTTTGGACAGCGAAAAAGTTTTGAACGCACACACGTTCGCCGGAACTCTTTTGGGATCGTCGAACAAGGGAAGCACCAAAGGGCGCGAAGCAGAATTTTTAAAAGCGTTCGCGGATTTGAAGCTAGAGGGCCTGATCGCTGCTGGGGGCGATGGTACTTTTGAAGGCTTGAGCCGTGTGATTCAAGGTCTGAAATTGATCGGTGTTCCGAAGACCATCGACAACGACCTTCAAGGGACCGACGTCACTTTTGGTTTCGATACAGCGTGTGCCGTTGTCGCAGAAGCGGTCGATGCATTGCGGGCGACCGCGGATGCGCATCGACGCGTGTTTGTTGTCGAAGCGATGGGGCGTACGACAGGTTGGATTGCACTCGGTGGTGGTCTTGCCTCCTACGCGGATGCGATCCTGGTTCCCGAGCGACCCATTTCGCGTGATGCTCTTAAAAAACATCTCATTGGTCTCCAGGCCCTTAAGCGTCGAGGCGCGATGATTGTTGTTGGTGAAGGCGCGCACTTTGAAAATGAGTCCCCACGAATTGCGTTTCGGGTTGAAGGCAGTATGCAGGCCGAGCGGTTTGGCGGAGTTTCGCAAGACATCGCTCGCTGGATAGAAAAAGAGACCGGCTGGGAAGCGCGAAACGTCGTACTTGGACATCTGCAACGATCACGTCATCCAACAACGACGGATCGCTTTATGACAGCCGCAATGGGTGTCGAAGTTGGCCGTATGGTTCAAGAAAATGACTGGGGAAAAGCTGTCGTGATGCGAAACGGGAACATCGCCCGTGCGCCACTCAGTGATCTCATGAAACCACCTCGTCTCATCGATGGAAATCATCGCTGGGTGAAAGTGGCGCAGTCGATGGGAATATTCATTTAGCAAAAGTAGGAAGGCTTATGCACGGTGGGCGAGAGTTGAGTCGCGTTTACTCGCATAGCCTTCACGGATCTCAAGAGTGAAACCCGCATCGACGAGGGCTCGCTTGAGATGCCCTGTGCAAGCGTAAGTTGATAGCACGCAGGTTTGTTCGCAAGCCGTCGAAAGAAAACGATCCAAGAACTCTCGCGACCAAAGTTCTGGTGTTGATTTCGACGAGAACGCATCGAAGGCGACACACGAAAACTTCTGCTCAAAAATAGTTTCGAGGGTCATCGCCGGTCGAAGGACCCAATCTTTTTTATCGAGCGACTTCGCGAGCCCGGCGCGAATTTCGCCAACACCAACAGTGATGCCGGTGATTTCAGACGTGCGACGTGCGACGTCGTCGTAGAGCGAATGTGGGACAAGCTGTTCGGGGCGGCTGTAAACCCAAGCCTGAAAGCTTGCTGTGAGTTCATCAACGAGTTCGAAGCTTTCGCCTTTGGGTGTTTGGCCGTTTTTGGCAGCATAGGCGCTTGCGAGAATTTCGACATATCCAAGCCCCAGCCCCAGTGAAAGCGTGCGAGGCGAAATGGACGGCGATTCTGCGGGCTCTTTCGATAGAAGCTGAGAGGCGCGGTCCAGCGCCGTTCCGTAGATGTAAACAGTTTCGCTGAAAGCTCCTCGAAGCGAATGCATTGTTTCATTGTCGCCAAAGCGCGCCGTAGGGCTACCGTCTGCCGTTGTGATGATTTCAAAGGGAAGTGATCCCGGTCGATCTGTCATGCGATTGTTCAATACCACTGATGCCACATCTTGACACACACGAACTTAAGCTGTTTTTGGAGCCCATGATCATCGATCGCGCACTTTGGGGCGGAAAACCCTACCATCCCATCAGTCTAGACTACAAAAGTCGCTTTGGCGCCAAAGTGGTCAAAGTTCCTGTTTCGATCGCCGAGTCATGTCCGAATCGTGATGGTTTCAAAGGCATGAAGACCTGCATTTTTTGCGACGAGCACGGAAGTTTCGCCTACGCGGATTCACAAGGAGACGAACTAAAATCACAGATCGAGCTTCATCGTTCGAAAGTGACTGAGCGTTTTAATGCCGCAAAGTTTCTTATTTATTTTCAAGCGTACACCACCACTTTTACGGCGCTCACGAAGCTAAAAAACGGTTTCGATCTTGCTCTCTCCTATCCCGACACGGTGGGCGTCATTGTGGGGACGCGACCGGACTGTTTGTCGGAAGCCGTTTTGAGGACTTGGAAAGAGTATTCAGAGAAGACATTTGTCGGCGTTGAAATTGGGGTTCAGAGTTTCGACGATGATCAGCTGACGTGGATGAGACGCGGCCACACGGGCTCCCAGGCTATCCGGGGTATTGAACGTATCGCCAAAGAGGCAGGCCCCAAAGTCGATGTCGGAATTCATCTGATGTTTGGTTGGCCCACAGAGAACGACAAACAAATCATTGAAACGGCAAAGCTCTGCAACTCACTTCCGATCACCAATGTGAAGCTTCACAATCTCCACGTGCTGGCCAAAACCCCTCTCGCCGACCTCTACCACGCGGGAGAGTTTGAGCCGATCGATTTGGATACCTACGCGCACCGAGTGGCTTTGTTTTTGGATCATTTAGATCCGCGCATCGCAATCCATCGACTCGCGGCACTTTCTAATCGGTGGGATGAGTTGATCGCGCCAGAGTGGGTTCGACACAAAATGCGAAGTTTCCAAGGCATGATCGATCGGATTGAATCCGAAGGATCTTTCCAAGGGCGTTTGCTCTAAGGAATTGCCACTAAGTCGTCTTGAACTTGAACGACTCGGCCTTCGTGATCCATCGTCCACACATCCAGCTGATCGTCGCTGTCTAAGTTGGCCGCGGCCATGACTTTAAATGTTGTTTTGGTTGCCGTGCAGTCCGGGCAAAGCGCCGAAAGACTGTCGAGATCGATAGCTTTTACTTTTGTCATTGGACTTAAGAGAATCGGCGGATCCGGTTTAAAGTTCGGATCTTCTTTTGCTTTTGCGATGGCATCTTCGGCGCGTCGAACCGCCAATTTCGTAATGGTTCTTAAGTCCGGATCCCATGCCGCCCCTGCAGGACCCTGGGAAGCCTCGGGAAAACTGGCCGGTGCGACGAACCCGAAAGCGTAGAGGACTCGTTTAGGCCACAAATTTAGAGCTTTGAGATCCGTCGTGTAAAACCCGTGAATTTTAAAAAAATTCTTCTGAGCTTCCGCCACCAATTCAAGATCAGCGCGTGCTCCGATTTGAATTGCGCGAAGCTGGCGGTGCTGTGCCCACTTAGCACCACCGAACACAGCCCAAACAACAATGGCCACTGTCAAAAGCACGATAAGCGCGCCGACCACATGAACAATTCTTCGGGCACGGGCCTCAGATTCTGTTTCGGTTTTGCTGGATGGTCCTGCGTTGTTCATCGACATGAGAGAACTCCTTCACTTGAGGTCACACTGACAGTCCTAACAAAGGTCTTCGGCTCGACCAAGGACTCGTCGCAATGATTTCGATTCTCCACAACACGCCCTGAACCCGGCTAAAATATGAGAATGACATCTGATTCTGTCTCTCACCGCAATCGTTCCGATTCGGCCCCGCGTTTGGGCCTTGTTCTTTCCGGCGGAGGCGCACGCGGGGCCTATCAGGCGGGCGTTCTTCTTGGCGTTGCAGAAATTGCGGCCGAGCTTGGAATTTCGCATCCATTTAAGATTGTGACTGGCGTCAGTGCGGGCGCCGTCAACGCCGCATCGCTGGTTTCAACGCAGGCCGATTTTGCGGATGCCGCGCTGAAGCTCACGCAAGACTGGTCAACCATCACGGCTGCCGAAGTTTTTAAGACGGATGCTTTGTCGGCGGGGCGCTTAGGATTTAAGTTTGCGCTCGACGCAGCTGTCGGCGCTTTTTATCACAAGAAACTGGCCCGATCACTTTTGGATACGTCGCCACTTCGCAATTATCTGGAAAAAAACATCCCTTTTAGCGAGATACCGAAAACTTTGGCTGCTGGAAAAATCGAATCGCTGGCACTGACGGCCATGAATTATACGAATTCACATTCTATGACGTTTGTTGAAAGTCATGAGCCGGCCGTCATGTGGGATCGCTCGCGCCGAAGAAGTGTCCAGGCTTCGATTGGTGTTCAGCACGTGATGGGGTCCGGAGCGATTCCGCTTTTCTTCCCTCCCATCGCTATTGGCACAGATCATTTCGGTGACGGATGTCTTCGAAACACAGCGCCGTTAAGTCCCGCCATTCACCTCGGGGCGGATCGCCTTTTAGTGATCGGCGTTCGAAGGCCCGATCATCTGGCGCCACCGGCTCAGACGCACATTGAGCCGTCATTAGCGCGTGTCACCGGCGTAATTTTAAATGCACTTTTGATGGATGCGATCGAATTTGATATGGAGCGACTCGGACGAATTAATCAAACCGTCGATCTCATTCCCCAGGGCACCCGCACGCTGATGCAGCTTCGGAAAATCGACTATCTTTGGATTCGTCCCAGCCAGGATATCGGTCGGATTGCCGCGGGACTTTTTCATAAACTTCCGAATGTCATTCGGTACCTCGTTGGAGGCCTCGGATCACAAAAAGAAGCCTCTGAACTTACGAGCTATCTTTTGTTCGATCCCGAGTTCTGCGGTGAGCTTTCAAAGTTAGGCAAAGAAGATGCCCACGCCAACCGAGAGGGCGTCGTAAAATTCTTGACGGCGTAAAATGGCGAAGCGAGTGACCGCGTGATCGCGGCGCCGCCCCAATTTCCGCGACACAGACATCCTGTCTTCGCCGCAGCGGCTCGCGCTTCCTGCGCTCGGATCGCGATTCCGCGACCTTCCCGCTCCGGAGGTCCGCGGAAAATGGGGCGGCGCCGCGATCTCAGGTTCTAATGTCAGCAATTTTACTGCTGGTAGCTCTCCAATGGCGCGCACGAGCAGATCAGGTTTTTGTCGCCGTGGACGTTGTTCACGCGGCCCACGGTGGGCCAGAACTTGAAGTCTTGGACCCACGGAAGTGGGTAGGCCGCCGCTTCGCGCGAGTACGGGCGATCCCAGTTACTGTCTGTCATTACGCGGACCGTGTGCGGCGCCATTTTTAAGACGTTTCGTTCCGCGTCCACTTTTCCTTCTTCGACGCTTTGAATTTCTTCGCGGATTTTAATCATGGCATCACAAAAGCGATCGAGCTCTTCTTTTGATTCACTCTCAGTGGGCTCAACCATCAGCGTACCGACGACGGGCCACGACATTGTCGGAGCGTGAAAGCCATAATCGATGAGACGTTTTGCGACGTCTTCAACTGTGACGAATTTCATGCCGCGAAGATCGAGAATGCATTCATGAGCGATACGACCATTTTTTCCGGTATAGAGAATCTGGTAGTGATTCTTTAATCTTGTAGCGATGTAGTTCGCATTCAAGATTGAAACTTCGGTGGCTTTTTTAAGACCGTCTCGGCCCATCATCGCAATGTAAGACCACGAGATTGGTAGGATCGAAGCGCTACCGAACGGTGCCGAAGACACAGCCGACGCCCGCACAGCCGAACTATCCGCGGCGACAGCCGTGGAACGAAGTGACGTCAAAAGTTCTGAGCCGTTGTGTCCAGGAACAAACGACCGCAAATGCTCGCGCACGCCGATGGGACCGACGCCGGGTCCGCCTCCGCCATGCGGAATGCAGAAGGTCTTGTGAAGATTTAAGTGACAGACATCTGGACCGAAATCGCCGGGGCGGCAAAGTCCTACCATCGCGTTGAAGTTCGCTCCGTCCATATAAACTTGGCCACCGTTTGCGTGAATGATTTCGCAAATTTCTTGGATGGCTTCTTCGAACACGCCGTGGGTTGACGGATAGGTGATCATCATTGCGGCTAAATTCTCTTTATGAAGAGTCGCTTTGGCCTTCATGTCCGCAACGTCAACGTTTCCGTTGGAATCACAGGCGGTCACGACGACTTTCATTCCGGCCATAACTGCGGAGGCGGGGTTCGTCCCGTGGGCCGACGATGGAATCAAGCAAATGTTGCGATGTCCTTCGCCGCGAGCCTTGTGGTAATCGCGAATCGTCAGAAGGCCTGCATATTCGCCGGCCGAACCCGCATTCGGTTGTAGACTAATTCGAGCGAATCCAGTGATTTCACAAAGCCACGATTCGAGATCTTTAACGAACTCGAGATAGCCTTGCGCTTGGTCGATCGGGGCAAACGGATGAATCATTCCCATTTCGGGCCATGTCACCGGAATCATCTCGGATGTGCTGTTGAGCTTCATGGTGCACGACCCAAGCGGAATCATCGCATGCGCGAGAGAGAGATCTTTGTTCTCGAGGCGCTTAAGATAGCGAAGCATCTCGGTTTCTGAGTGATACGTGTTGAATACTTTTTGAGGCAAGAGCGCATCAGTTCTTAAGAGTGACGTCGAAATCACGCTGCCGGTCGAGAGGGCTTTGGCGTCGAGATTAGAAAAGGAAAGAGTTTCTTTCGCCGTGCCACCGAGAGCTGTTTTGAAAGATTGTAAAAGCCTTTCGACATCCGCAGATGAGCTTAACTCATCAAACGAAACGCCGAGGGCCGTGATTTTTGAATCCGTCACACGTGATTCTGAAGTGTATGAACGTAGATTCATTCCAGCAGCCCGAGTAAGTTCCAGAATTTTTGCGGCTTGAGATTCAGAGACGGTACCTGTTCCGACGGGAACCACGACGGTATCGAAGAAAGATTTCGATTCAAATTTGATTTCTTGAGCCTCGAGGCCGGCCGCAAAAGCTTGTGCCAAACGATTCACTCTTAGAGCAATGCGCTTGAGGCCCTGTGGCCCGTGGTAAACGGCGTACATCGACGCGATCACGGCCAAGAGAACTTGCGCCGTGCAGATGTTCGACGTCGCTTTCTCACGACGGATATGTTGCTCACGTGTTTGCAAAGCGAGGCGCAACGCGGGCTTTCCACCAGAGTCAATCGAGACGCCGACCAGTCGGCCGGGAATTGAACGTTTGAATTCATCTCGCGTCGCAAAGTACGCCGCGTGAGGACCGCCGAAGCCCATTGGAACTCCGAAACGTTGCGTGGTGCCGACGCAAATATCGGCGCCCCAGGCTCCCGGCGGCGTCAAAAGTGTCAGTGCGAGAGGGTCGGCTGCGACAGTGACTAAGTTTTTTTCCGCGTGGGCGCGTGCGGTAAAGGCCTTAAGGCTGTCAACCGACGCCGGCAAAGCTCCGCGTGTGTCGGGATACTGAATGAGAGCACCGAACGAGTCGCTTGAGAATTCGAACTTTTCTTGAGGGGCAACGACGATCTTGATTCCAAGAGGTTCGGCGCGGCGGCAGACAACTTCGATCGTTTGCGGGTGGCAGGTGTCGGAAACGAAGAACGTGCGTGCGCCCGTCCCATTGCTCTTCACATTGTCGGAGGTCTGATAAGCCATGGCCATCGCTTCGGCCGCCGCGGTTCCTTCATCGAGGAGGGAGGCATTGGCGATCGCCATTCCGGTCAGTTCCATAATCATCGTTTGGAAATTCAAAATCGCTTCAAGGCGACCTTGCGAAATTTCCGCTTGGTAGGGAGTGTAGGCCGTGTACCAGCCTGGGTTTTCGAGGATGTTTCGAAGAATGACCGGTGGCGTGAATGTGCCGTGATAGCCCTGGCCAAGAAACGACTTGAAGACTTTATTTTTCGAAGCCAGCTCGCGAGCTCGGCCAAGGACCGCCGCTTCGGTCTTTCCCATCGGAAGATCAAGTGACTTCGTCATGCGAATCGATTTTGGAATAGTTTGGTCGATCAATTGATCCATCGAGCTTGCGTCGATAGTTTTTAGCATCGCGCTGAGGTCGCTTTCGCGAGGCCCGATGTGACGACCAGTGAACTCGGAGGCGGCCTCGAGGTCCGTGAAGAGTGCGCGAGATGGGCCCATTGCTTTTGAATTGGTCACTACGTCTTGTTCCATATGTTGCTCCCTAGCTCAGGAGCTATCACGAGGAATCAAAGTCGGCGAGTCGTAATTAAGAGCGGCGCGAAGGTTTTGCTGGTTTGGACGGGTCCACATCATAAACCGAAAAGTCGAAATTGCTGTCCGTCTGGTCAACGGATTCTTCGGCCATTCGGATTCTGGAAACCTGGGTTTCCGATTGAATAAACTCTGTGAGCTCCAGCGCTTCGGTCTCGGCCTGACCCAGGACCCCTTTGTTGCTGTTTCGGGCATTGCGGACAATTTCGTTTGTTCGACGGAGTCTGTCGACAAGGGCCTTCATGACAGCGACGGCCCAATCGGGAAGTTCGTCGAGCAATACCTGGTAGGCTTCAGGGCTAACTTTAATAGCAGTCAGAGTTGTTAGCGCTCGGGCCGACGCAGACCGCGGCTTGCGGTCCAGCATGGCAAACTCACCGACGCTGTGTCCTGCGCCGACGGTCGCGAGGACGACCTTCCCAGCAGGGCTATCTTTGTAGATTTCCACATCGCCGTCTTGAATCACGAAAAAATGAAAGCTGGTTTCATTTTCTTCGAACAGCACATCGCCCTCAGCAAAGTAGACGGTTTCAACGGGGGTTGATTCTGACCCCGGAGGGTGACCTTGATTCATCATGAATCTATGTTGATGGCGGCGCGTCTCCTGAATCAAGCCGAATCAAAAAATACTGGGGCCGGGCCCCACATTTTTAGCGCCCGGGCTGGCTAAAAAACTATCGCGAAGCTTTGGCCGTCTTTTTACGCGCTTTTTTTGCCGGACTAGACTTTTTGACCGCAGGTGCACGTTTCTTCGTTCCGCGTGTCGATGTCTTTTTGGCTTTCACTTGTTTGCGAATCTTTGCGACTTCCTTTTCGATCTGGCGCTGAAGCTTGTGAATGCGTGTTCGAACTCGCTTCACATTTTTTTCAATGTGCGCAATTTCCGATTCGCCGCGTTTTCGGATTTCAGACGTGAGGCGATCTAATTCCTTTTTGAGAGTTTGCACGTGAGCGAGGTGGGTGATCTTCTGAAGTTCGAGTTTAATGTTCGCGAATTTGGCCATGTGGGCTCCTGCCGTTTGGTAATCAAAGTTCCGTTAAGGTCGTAGCACAGTGATTCAGGGCTGTACATGAATTTAGAGCGAGGAGAATTTCCGTGATGTGCGGTGGACCCAGATCCTATTTCGGCAGAAAGATTTTTTTTACGACGTTGATTTTTTCGACGTTGGCCCTCGTCAGCGCCTCAGCAGATACAAACGCTCCCGCGCGTGCTCTTCGAGAGCAAATGGAGTGCGGTGATCGTGTCGAAATGGGAACTTCGTTTAAAATTTGCCTCACTATTTCGAGCGAGCAATTGCTCGCGGCGCGTGTGGACATTACAGCCGCATTGAATGAGATCAAAAGAATCAATGCTTGGATGAGCGACTGGTTGCCAGAGACCGATCTCTCAAAAGTGAACGCGGGGGCCGGAGTAGGGCCGGTGAAAGTGCGAAAGGAGCTGATCGATGTCTTAAAGGAGACGTTGGCTATTTCAAAAGCTTCTCACGGTGCTCTCGATCCAACGTTCAATGTCATGTGGGGCCTCTACAACTTCAAATCAGGATCCGAGCGACAGGCCACAGAGGAGGAGCTTAAAAAATTTCTTCCCCTGATCGATTGGAAGCGTGTCCAAATTGACGAGAAAAAATCCACCGTTTTTTTACCGACCAAAGGAATGCGTCTGGGCCTTGGGGCTGTTGGACAAAGTTATGCGGCCGACCAAGCAGTAGAAATGCTGAAAGCACGGGGTTACAGCGGAGGCTACGTCGATGGCAGTGGCGACACTGTTTTCTGGGGGCATAAACCTGGCGGTGCTTTGTGGACAATCGGAGTGCGCGACCCTAGGAACTCTCAAAACGTATTGATGAGAATTTATGGAACCGACTTCGCGGTCACGACGGCCGGTGATGACGAAAAGTTTTTCGTCAAAGACGGCCAAAGAGTTCACCACATTCTTGATCCACTGACGGGAAAACCATCGTTAAAGAGCCGGCAGGTGACGGTTGTCGCAAAACGTGGATTCGACGCAGATGCGTGGGATACGGCCGCCTTTGTTTTGGGTCCCCAGAAAGCCACACCGATCTTGGAAAGTTTGGGTCTACGCGCAGTGATGGTGGATGAAGCAGGGAAACTAATTTTGACGAAAGGTTTCGCCAAGCGGCAAACCCCGTGGGGCGAGGGCTATATTTTAGAATAGGAAGCTAAGTCGCTCGGAAGTGGCGGTCTTTGATAAATCGATCAAAGAACGACAGCACGGCTTCAAGCGCTTCCTCATGAGGTAATCCGTTTTCAGCTGAGACAATCGTTGCGATATCTTGGAGCGTACGTTGTCCATCGACCAACGAAAGAACAAGTGCCATTACCGCGTGGGTCGTACTTCCTTCGGTGAAGATAGCCGCGGCAGGGACTGGCAAAGAGGGATTTCGAATCCAGTCCACACGGTCGTCGATGGTTGGCTGCGACGTGATGGGTTGTGCTGTTCTCTCCATGGAGAACTGCGTGATCGTTTCAAATCTTCGATGACTGTCGAAGGACGACTGAAGGTAGGGGACTTCCAGCTGGCTTGAGGCGCGTGACTTCCACCCATTCTGCTGCGCAATTTCGATTCCCTCGGGAAGGCTTATGTTGTCGGTTTCATCGGCGAAGGAAAAATGCCACGAACCCGAATTGATCCATACGCCACTCTCGGACGTCACGCGGGCCACGGATCGAACCAACTCTTCAAAACGTCTTGGGACGATGTCGACCAGCCAAGGCGTAAGAACAACATCAAAAGTTGATGACGAAAAAGGAAGCGCATATACGTCGCCAAAAATAAAATGTAAATTTGAAGCCAGCGCCCCAGGCGCAGAGAGCTCCACATTTCGCCCCGGTGTCGCCGAATCTTTCGCCGACATGGAAGCCTCAACCGCTTGGACCTTTTTTCCATCGTTGATGGTTTTAGCAGCCAGAAGCAGCATGGGATTCAAATCGTACGCGACCACCATGGACTTTGGAAATTTGTGTGCAAAGTCGTACGCAAGTCGCGAAGCTCCTGCGCCCAAAACAAGAATCCGAAATTCATTTTCAGCTCGGACAGGCTTTGTTTTCTGCAGAATCTCGAGGGTGGCTTCGAAAAGTATTTTATTTTCACTTTCGAAGCTCCCACTCCAGTCGCGAATAAGATTGGGAAAATATCCTAAGAGACCTTGTCGCAACGGCAGTCGGTAGCCGATGGCTTTTTTCGTCGCGGCATTCATCTTCAGTGAAGGTTTTAAGGGCTCGAGTATACGTTTTAGCATTTCAAGATTTCTGATTCTCAGTTGCCGCGTTGTCTCGAGCCGTTGCCGTGTGAGGTCTGAGGGAGTCTCTTTGATTGCGACTTTCAGGTTAGAGATTTCAATTTCCAGCTGCTCCAGTAAAAGTTGGCAGCGACCGCGCCAATCGCTCAACGTCAGTTTCGGATCTGGGAAAAGCCATGGAATTCCTCCCACGATGGGATAAGAAACGCCTCCGGCGCCCGAAAATTCGTGGCCGATGAGTTTAATAGTTTGCAGTGTCGACGGGCAGGCAAGTGGGAGCTTCATGGCTGCCCCCAGGGTACTAGACGTGGTCGTGTAAGATCACTGCGCTTGCAGTAATTCGAATTCAAACTGGACCGTGTCCGTTAATGGATTGGCTCCGGGAAATTCGAAGACTGCGGACCCTGTTGATAAGTTGCCGTTGGGCGTCTGTCCCGCCAGCGGATTCGTATTGGGTGGGATCACGCGGTCGACCATTGTAAATGCTGTTGCGGACGAAATCGGATTTCCATTGATTCGAATCGTGATTCCACGGACAGCGACTGAGGCTGTACCTGTTTGAAGACTCGGACGAGTGATGAAGTAAGCGGGCACCGCGGCCGCGGTGTCGACACGGACCTGGAAATGCAATCGAGCTCCGCCCAAGTTTGTGGATCCGACCTCAAGTTGGCTGTCGAGAGTTGTGAAACTTCGAAGAGCAATATTGTTTGTCGCATTGAGAGTGAGGGGAGTGGTCCGCGCAGTAACAAGACCTGAGCCACCGCCGCCGCCTGATTTACAACCGTCAAAGCGAGATTCGGCCAGGTTGATCGCGACTTCGTTTTTCAGTCCGCCGGCGCCGCCGCCGTGGCTTGGGTTCAGAGCATATTCTTTAAAAGTCGCTTGGTCGGTGTTGTTGAACTGTGAGTAAGAGAGCGCAGCATCAGGAAGCGCAAAGCGTGGTGACTGACTTGTCCCGTGACAAGCGGCACAATTGGACCTGGCGAAGCTATAATATGTTTTATTGAAGTTTTCTTGAAGTGAAGGGCTACAGATAAATTGGCCAAGACTGCTCAGCTGAGATTCTGAGAGAGGAACAAAATCTGTTCCGCAGTTCTGAAAAAGCACGATGCATACGGCCGAAGATAAACCGATAAGAAGGCGCGACGCGAATCCTCGCGAACGAGCTGGAGTTTCAGCGCTCTTTACGTTCCCACGTACTTCTAAATTATTACCAGCCACCTTAAGCCCCCTGACCACAATCAACGTTCCGCAATTGAGACAGACCCTCTCGGGCCTGCTCGAGCCTGTTATCCGATAATGCGGACAACTTCGTTCAAGTTGCTACCCGTGAAAACTCCGGGTGCGATAGTTTCAAGCTTCGATGACTGCCCCGCAAAGGCCAAGTAGTTCGCAAGAACTGCGACCGCGGACTTTGTCGGCGTACCGACAACTGTTTGGTCCGAAGCACCTTGGCCATTCGTAAAGAATCCAATTTGATGTTTGAACTGATCGTCTTTAATTCGGGGGCGAGCCGTCGGATGGTAGACGAAAATAAATCCCATTCCGCGCGAGCCAGAGTCGTTATTGTACTGGGCGCCGAACGTCGAATTTCCCGCGGCGCTGACAGAGCCGTCACTCACAACGTGAATCATGACTGACTTACCCATAACAGCAGCCGTTTCTAAAATTCGACCGACGGTTTCGCCGGCTCGCTGGTCCGCTGCATTCGTCGTGTTGCGCGCATTACCGTGGTAGTCGAAACCGCCAAGGTCGATGCCTGTCGCCGCTGAATTTCCCTTCAGGGCGTTGTAGACCATTCCGGCTTGAGCGTAGTTGCCGCCGCCTTTGTTTCCGGGATCAATGCCCCAAACACCAGCCACGCCTGAGTCGAGACCTGGATCAATACCAGGATCAGCTGTCGATGAGAGCTCGATATTTTTACCAGTTGCGCACTCTACAACTTTCGCGAGTGTGGTTCCCGTTGCACTTCCTGGCGACGCGATGGCGCGCGCTTGTGAACCAGAAAGTGAGCCGACAAGCTCAAGAAGTTTTTGTCGACGGGCCGTCGTCAATCGCGTTGAAAGTGTTCCCGCGGGACGAAGTGCACCTTCGATGTCCGAGAAATTTCTGACAACGAGCGGAGCCGCTGGGCGTACACCACCACCGGGTTGCTGACCAACGCCTGTGCCCGTGTTTCCAGAGGTACCGAGGTTTGGAAGAAGCTCGCCGTTGAGGCCGGCCGCCATGATGAGACCGCTAGCGTCCGCCATGTTGCCGTTGGTATCGTCGTTCGAAGAAACACACATATTGATGAGCGACACTTTATCGATGGTCGCCGCAGAGGCTCGAAGGCCAAGGCCTATCCAAAAGTGCCCAGCAGGAACGCCGGCGTTTCGAGTTCCTGAGATGCGAACGCCTTGAAACATATTTGAACCCAAAGTGTCGTTTGTGAAAACGCCCTGATCGGATCCAAGACCAAGAAGATCGTACTTTGGAAGTGGAAGTCGATCTTCGCCGAGAGGAGGGAGATTTCCCGAGAGCGATGCGCCACCCGAAAGGTTGACAGTCACAAACGCTGGAAGTGCGTTCGCTCCGCCGCCCGTTGCTCCGCAAGCGCCAGTGTCTTGGCCAAATGCAAACTCGGGTCTTGCAAGAACATTGAGAATCGACGGCGCGACAAGCATTCCGGAAAATCCGATCATGCCGGTCGAAAGAAACTGCCGTCGATTTGTCGGTTTCGCGTGATCGCGGTGAAGCGTGATGGTCCGCTCTTCGCCGGATTCCTCATTAACGACCTTTTTGACAATCGTGTTGTCGTTGTTGCCGCTTTTCATAAACCATCCCCCTTGAACCAAGACCCAAAAACCCTCTAGAAATCGAAACCTTCGCTGCCAGTGGTCTTATCGGCCAGTTCGTGCCGATAGTTCACCGCCCCCCCGGGCGATTGCACTAGAATCGAATCGCATCCAGCGAAGAAAGCATCGCCGTGCAGGAATAAATCATAAAGTCCTCAGTTTCGGCCGCATCGTTGGCGCCTGGGCGCCGAGGCTGCGCCTCTGCATCACTGAGACTCGACAAAAGGACAGTGCGCTCGACCGCAGTTTCGTTGCGGCCCCAGAAGTTTCGAGCCATCCGACGAATCAAATCCAATCGAGCTTCCGAAGTCAGCGACGCTGGGCTTCGCGCGAAGTCGACTTGATTAAAGAACCGACGGCTCGCCGCGGGTCGCGCACGCTCTTCGGTAACGAGGTCCAGACACACTTCGCCGGCAAGGTTCGTTATTGAAATCCACATTGGCGCATTCACAGTGTCGGCTTTTCCCGTTTCCGAAATCTTCGCTTTCGCGTTGGTGTTCGAGTTGAGCGTTCGGGTCGAAACGGTTTGAAGTCCTGTTTGAAGTTGCATCGATGTCAGAACGTTTTCTGAATACGCCACAGTGACGGGCTTCGTGTCTTCATCCAGGTTCAGCGTGCCATTTCCACCAGTGGAAACCGAATCGAGTTTCGTGCTTTGCACGACGCCAGGGCTACAGTTTTGGAAGCTGACCATCAAGATCATGGCAGCCAAGGGTAGCATGGTCGCTGCAGACAATTTTCGTTTTTGAGACAGAGTCATGTTCATAATTTTTTTCATGACGACCACCTATTACTGAACACATTGTTGTTGGACAGCGACGTTTTCGAACATGCGGCGCATGTGATAACCGTCGGTCTCAAACTGATCAGCTAAAGAACGTACCAGTGTTTCTTCGGAAGCCAGCGGCGGGCGACGACAAACCGAGGTGAACGCTTTTTTAACCATGCAGCGTGAGAAGCCTCGAGAGTCCGCGAGCATTCGACCGAAGTCGGCAATGCCAACACCCGTCGTGCTGCTTCTCCACCCGAAACGATCGGCGTTTTTGGTACCAATCGCATAGTTGACGATGGTGTTGTCCGTCATGCGGTAACCCTGCTGGTACTCTGTCGCATTTCGAGTCATTTTGCCCACGACTGTGTTGTTCGTGAAAGTCTGCGAGTTGTTGTTGAAATCTAAATAGGCAAAGGCGCCGCGGAAGCCGTCCATACCTGAATGACATGATTTGCATGTCGTCTGGTAGAGGTTCACGCTTCCCGAAGGTGTTCGCGTCACGTCTTGAGCCACGCGCTCGTCGGATCCGTTTGCGTCCGCCCAGTCCGTCATGCTCGAGCACATGAACTGTTTAAAAGCGTACTCCACCATGCGGCGATTCGTTCCCGCCACAGCGTGGGCTTCGACGAAGCCGCGCGATGTGATGAGGCCAGCCGCGTCGGGATGATCAATAGCTACGCCACCACGCATCGCTCTCTGCGGAGACTGCCTGACAAGCACCGCCGAAGGAGAAAGATTTCGCGCAGTGATATCATCGAAGTGACGGTTACTTTGAATGATGTCCGCAAGCTCGTCTTGACGAACGTTGGCCGTCGTCGCAACCGCTGGATCGACGCGGTAGTAAAAGTTCCCAGTCAAAAGAGCTTTAGCGCTGGTGGTGTCGCTATCGCGAACAACACCGATAAATGTCGCTACGAAATCCGACATCGGGGCTCTTACAGACTCATCGCGCGTCGCCATTCGACGAGCTACGTCTCGAACTTGAACATCCAAGAAGAGTGGATCGCGAGTCGCAACGGCTGCGGCTCCTCGAGTGTTTCCAGCGCGTATCAAACCTTCCATCTGTACGAGGCGCGAGTCATCGATAGGAACACGAACGGCCGTCAAAGCTTGAAATAGCTTCTGAGCTCGGATGCGCTCGGCAGAAATTGAACCGGCAGGATCCGGAGTAACAGCGGCAATCGGAGTTGATTGCGACAGGGCTTCAGAGGCTGTGCCGACCGAGAGTACAACACCTAGTGCTGCAACTCCCCATCGAGTAAGGCCATTAATAGCCTGATTGCGTGACGTTTTCATCTCTACCCCCACTGCCGACATATATTATGTCGGACGAAGGCTCTGCGATCTTCAGAAAGATCCAGAGCAACCCCTACGGTTAGTTAGAGCAATCCCGATGCCGTGCCATTTCTCGGCCAAATCGTATAGGTCAATGGACACCTGCCTAACCCCTGTCGATTGTCGAGTTGATCGACGATTTCCAAAAAGGACTCGAAGTATCGGTGACTTGCGATCATGGAGGAACCGTCACACTTTCATCCAAAACCAATACAGTTTTGGCCCGCTTTCATTTTGAGTGTGTCGAAGTGAAACGAAGTGGGTCATGTGGCCATCGACGATCGAGGTAAATTGCGAGTCTTGAAAGCGACGGCTCTGAACGAGAGTTCCGGCGACGTGCAGCCTGTCGAACTTTTTTTGCGAATCAAATTGAGACGTGAAGTGATTCAAATCAAAAATATGTATCGAGGTAATTGTAGAGAGCCGCGGCTCCGCCGCCGCGCGGGTAGGCGCCGCCACCATGAGAATTCGTCCCATCGATTTTAAGTCCCACAGTGAGACCTCCGCGCACGCACAGCTGCGTGTAGGCAAAGGATTGAACGGACGAGTCAGAAGCGTCTGCAGAGGCTTCTGGTGTATAGAAACCACTATTGACCGAGCCAGTGTTGACCGCGTGGCAGCTGGCACAGTTGGTCGACAAAACGCCTATGACATTCTGCATATCTGGTAAAGCTTGTGCGGGTGGTGAGCCGCACGCCCCTGAGGTCGATGCTCCAGGTGTCGATGAAGAAAGATCCACGGCGCAGTTCTGAAACCCGACGATGAGAACTGAGGCCGTCAGACCTAGCACAAGCAAAACTGAAAATTTGGGGCCGCGCGATGTATTTTTAGTTACAGCCACAACCACCCCCGGCGCCGCCAAACCCACCAACGGATCCTTCACGCGCCGCGAACATGTGATTCATGCTGGCTTGCTCTTTGGGAGCGCCTACTAGCTGCATTCCATTTTTAGAAAGTGTTCCGCGCTCAAACGCGCTGACTTTCTTTCCAATTGCACTGCACGCGGAAAGTGCTGTCGTCGCAAGAAACAACAAGGCGAGACGATAAACTTTTTTTCCGACCTGCGATTTCATAGGGTCAACTAACTTCCGCTCAGGATTTTTTTGATTTCCGCATCGATCTTCTTCTCGTCGCCTTCACGGAAAGCTTCGTGAATTTTCACGACTTTTCCACCTGATATAATAAACGACGTCGGCATTTTTTGGATTCCTAAAGACTCAGAATTTTTCTGACCTTTGTCGAAAACCAGGTCAAATCCCACCGGATGATCTTTTAAAAAAGAACGAGCTTCGTTGAGGTTGTCGTCGACGTTCACGCCGATGATGACAAGTTTCCCTTTGTACTTCTTGTGGAGCTTATTCAGCGCGGGAAGTTCGATTTTGCACGGTTCGCACCAGCTCGCCCAAAAGTCGACGATGACGACTTTTCCTTTGTACTTGTCGGCACCAACTTTCGGTTTCCCTGGGAAATCCATAACTTTGAGTGCGGGAAAGTCGTCGCCCTCTTTGACGTTCAGTTTGGCTTCCGCTGTTGCGGGCGCTGTCGCGATCACTGTGACGGCGGTAAGTAAGCTTGTGAAAATAAGCGAGAGCTTCGTGCTAAAGATGATGTGTTTCATTGGTGTTTTCCCCTCGGTAAATCATAAAGAAAAAAGTTGAAAGCGTCAGCGCAAGACTGATTTCTCGTCTCGATCTGAGACAGTTAATAAGTTTACAAGGCTTTGGTCAGAATTTAGCAGTCAGTCCAAAGCCGACGACAAAGGCCGAGATTTCTAATCTCTTATCGTCATCACGCGTGGAAAGTTGACCGGCTTCGGTGGCATCTTTGAAGTTTTGCGCGAAGTATTCGAGCTTCATGGATAAATTCAATTTTTCCGTCAGGTTGTAGGCGGGCCGGACGCCAATTCCATACGAGATGTAGGTCGCAAGGGTATTGTTCCCTGAGAAAAAGACACCTGGGTTATCGGTGTAGTAGTCCTGGTAGAACGCCGCCTTGTCCTGGGTATAGAACCTTGCCGAGATGGCCGTTTCAAATTTGCGACTGTGTTCAAACGTCACACGTTCTTCTAACGTGTGTGAAAGTACGCCCCAGCTATCTTGATAGATTCGGTAGGACGTCGCGAACGAAATCTTCATCGGACTGCTGTAGTAGTTGTACTTAAAGCCGACGGCATGGCGATTTCGCGTTCGTGGGTGGTTTTCATTCAATGCACTGATGTTGCCACCCGAAATAAGTTTGGCCCGCCGGTAGGGGCTTGCGATGTATCCATTCTCTACACGGAAATCATAGATCAACTGAAAGAGGCTGTTCTTCGATAGAATCTGTGAAATTGAAATCGAGTAGAGTTGGGCCTGCATTGACTCTGCAAAGGAAGTGTTGCCGGTCGCTGTAATTTTATTGTCGGTCGAAGCGAGGCCGAATGCGACGACAGTATTTTTAGTGAAAAATTCGCGCGTTCCACCGGCAACAACCATTTTTGAACTGTAATCGCTCTCGTCGGATGTGATGAGCCCCACCGACAAAGTACCATCGGGTATCTGAGATTCAAAGTTTACCTGGTACTCGTTTCGAAGATCAGAGATCTCACCCTTTGAAGCATAAGTTCGCACTTCGCTGGAAGCGCTCGTAAGAATATCTTGCGCGACATGCGCCGACACTTTCATTCGGTCTTCATTAAAAGTGCTTCCAATATCGATCGACGGCGATAGGACGACGGTTTTCTGACTGTCGCTGTAGTAGCGAACAACCGTAGAGCCTTCGACCGCTGCCGAGGCATCGGCTCCTGTGAAAATAATGAACGCTGTCGCTGCAAGGGCGGCTCTCATAATCCCACCTCGAGGCTTGCTTGAATTCCAGCGGAAACGAGGCTGTTGTTGGCGTTGTAAATCACTGTTTGCTGTCCGCCCAGAGCGATCGAAGCAAAACCTTCGAGGTTGTACCGAATCCCGACGGTCGCATTCATCATGATATTGAGTTTCGTGCTTCCCGCAAAAATCGCATCATTCGCGCTGGGAGAAAAGAGTCCCAGACCGTAGGTGACGAAACCTGAAATCGGGCCCGCCAAAAGAGAATCGTTTCCAATTTCTCCGCCCCCAAAATTTCCCGTGGCTGTTGGAGCGATCCACTGGCCGACGGAGCCTTTGGCATAAAAGCCCGGACTAAAGTAGTGCATATAACCAATGGAGTAGAGCGACTGTTGATCGCGAAGAGTGCTGAAAGTAATTTGAACGGCCCGATTGATAAGGGCAACGGCTCCATACTTTGAGAGTTCGTCCTCGTCGAGATCTTCACCGCCGAGGCGAATCGGTGCACTCACAGGAATGAATCCGATGGCCCGCTGTTTTTCACCAAGCGGAACGACGACGCGATAAAATCTGCCCGCGCGACTTGTCGTGATCTGGCTTGAAGCTTTTAGTTCCGTTTTCGCTGGTAGGACAGCGAGCACACGAAAACGTTCGCCAGGACCCGAGTAAACTTGAATGTCATTCTCTGTGGTTGTGAGAGTCATTGCGGCCAAGACCGGTGTCGCCCCCAGGGCTGTTGACAAAGCGATCGCCAGAACAACACGCGCCAACGCAAATTTTATGGAAAAAAAAGTTCTAAGAGCTCGAGCGACCGTGGCATTAGAAATCACTCTCCCAGTGTTCAGAACTCGCGACGTCTGGTCAATCACAGAGGATAGAGACAACGACTAGAAAAGTGTTTTACTCTCACTACTATGGACTCACCTGTGAAACGGCTGCCGGAGTATTTCCTGAAATATGTGCGAGTTTTGCTGGCCGTTATTTTGGTGACGTCTCTTCTGAGTGGGTGGGGTCCTGCGGCATTCGCGCAGTCCGAGGAAACTCGCAGCGCGCGGTCCTCAAAGACAAAGAAATCCGCGCCGAAAGTAACGAAGTCGAAGGCCAAAAAGCAAAAGAAGAAAAAAAAGAAAGCGTCTCCAAGGGCATCGACCGAAATCGGCGACATCGACGATTTGGATGAGACTGATAGTTCGGAAGACATTCAAGAAGTCGACTCTGAAGCCAATCAGAATGCCGACCCAGACGTCGATCAGGGCACTGATAAAGAGACTAAGCAGGAAACTGACCCAGATACCGACCCAGATACCGAACCAGATGCCGACCAACCCGAGAGCCAGCTGATAAGACCTGCTCCAAATTCTCGTGAACTGGCAGTAAGAACAGTGGGCATCGGAAAAATTCAGGTTCGCAAACAGGCTCGGAAGTATGTTCCTCGTGATCTTGAAACACGTCTCACGGAACGACTTATTCAAGAGCTTTCGTCGAAAACCTACTTTGAGCCCGAAGCGACATCGAGTCCTGGCGCCGACGTCGATGCCGTTTTTGTTTTTGAAATCGGGCTTGAAGAAATCAAGGGTTACTTAAAGTCCTCAAAAGGCCCGCGACGTTTAAGAAGTTTCGAGTTCCGGTATTTGATCGGTGAACTGGAAAAAGCCAATGCGGTATCCGTATTGGCCGATCGTATGATCGAGGCCATTGTTCAAGCAATACCCTACCGGGGCTTCGTCACAGATGTTTCGGGAACAAAAACTTCGGCAACAGTGAACTTGGGCTCTGTTCACGGCGTGAAGCCGGGTGATGTGATGGAGTTGTTTGAGTTCCGGCAACCTCACTTCAATTCGCCTCGTCGTCGACTTTTTGATGTGAAGGTCACAGAAGTGATCGGTGCCAGCGAAAGCCGGGTCGAGATTCTGAAGGGCGGACCGACGGGCCAGAAGATTCAACCGTATTCGAAAGTCAGTTTTTCGATGAAACCAAATCCCACGGTTGAGTCTCCGGTCGTTCAAGCCACCGGTCACAGTGTGGTGGTCGGTCGATGGTGGTTTGGTTTCGGCGGCGAACTTAATTCTTTTGGCGCCGACGCAGCGGCACCGCAGTACGAATCGCGGGTATTCAAAGTCAACGGTGCTCCCTTCGGATACATCGCCGCAGGAAACGATCAGCTCACATTTCGTGGCGCATTTGGCAGCGCTAAATCCGACACCGAAACACTTGGTTTTTTAGACAGCACTGCGACTTACAATCTCTATCAATTGGGCAGCGCACAAGCGGCATGGACTTTCGCCGCCGGTGCCCGAGTTTTTCTGATTCAGGTCACGCCCAATCCGGCCGTCATTTCCGCACTTGAATCGACCAACGTGATTTCTCCGATGGCGGAGGCGAAGTATCACTATGTTCCTCGAAGTCGAATTCGGCTTGTTGGAACTGCGGAAGTATTTTGGCCCATCTACTCGTCGGGAGCTTCGGTGGGGGCTTTGCCGTTCGCGTTCGGGGCGGGTGTGGGTGCAGGCTTACAGATCGCACTCACTTCGAAGTTTGGCTTTGAAGTGTCGGGAAAGATTCGGTATCTGAGACGTCCCGTCGATGGTCAAAGCGGCATTCAAGAGCGGCAATCGACCCTTGGTGGCGGACTCATTTTTTCTTTCTAGTTGGGTGCTCATGCCGTCAAAAATTTCAGTGAACTACATCACGGCCCGCGATCTTTTCTTGAGTCACCATTGGACGAGATATCTTCCCTATGAAAGTCGGCATTTGTCGGGCCTTATATGTGGGCGTGTTGTTTCAAAAGAGAATTCAAATTTTACTTTGAATGCCGTTCATTCGGGTGCCCTCACCGATCGCCTCTCCATTTCAGTTTCGAAGTGGTTAACACCGTTTCTAAAAGAGCCAAAAGCGGCCGAGTCGGCTCCGCCAGTTCGTGAAGTTATCGTGCCCGGAGATTGGATCGGAGTTGATAGCGAGGGCGGAGTCATTCTGTTTGCACCTTGTGCACACTTTGGGACCAGCGCGATGGAGGCTTCAGAGATTTTCGTGAAACAGGCTGTGAGCTGGTCGAATTTTCTTTTCAAAATCCGCGAATTTTTCAACGCACGCGCATTCATTGAAATGACAACACCGACGCTTGCGGTGTCGCCCGGAACAGAGCCCTTTCTTGATCCGCTTTCTGTTTCCATCCAAACCGACGGGCACTTGGTTGAAAAGTACCTCATTACTTCGCCCGAATTTAATCTTAAAAAATCACTCGGGTCGGGACTCCCTAGGGTTTTTGAAATCGCAAAGTGCTTTCGTGATCGGGAGGGTGGGGCGCACCACCGCGTCGAGTTTCACATGCTTGAATGGTACCGCGCTTTCGCATCTCTTGACGAAATCGCCGACGACACTGCGGAACTCATCAAAATGTTCAGTCCTGGTCAGAGCCTTCAGCGAACGACGGTGAGCGAACTTTTTTTGAGATTCACGGAATCGCGTCTCGAGCCTTCGTGGACGCGCGAAGACTTGGTTCGGGTGGCGACAAGACTTCGGATTCGCTTTAATGATAACGATGACTTCAATGATCTCTTTCATCTAATTTTTCTTCAAGCTATCGAACCGAAGCTTGTCGAGTTTTCGGGCGGGGCGCCGCTCTTAGTTTCTTCCTACCCACCTTCAATGGCCGCTCTCGCACGTATAGGTGCCGACGGATTTGCGGACCGTTTCGAAGTTTACTGGAAGGGCCTTGAGATTTGTAATGCGTTTCACGAACTCAATGATCCGTTTGAAAATCAAAAGCGATTTGAGAGCGATCGCCAGATGAAAGAGCGTCTGGGAAAAGATCCGATCCCTTTGGACGAAGATCTCTTGAAAAGTTTCGATCTGGGGGTCCCGCCGGCAGGAGGAATTGCGCTCGGATTAGAGCGGCTCTATATGGCGCTTCACGACACCTCCGATATTGGTTCCGTTCGGCCCTTCCTGAGTCCTCGCGAATAGTCCAGTCTCAAGTCCAGTCCTTTCGCAGGCTTTGCGCGCGGACTTTCCGCTGAGGGGTACATTCGGGCAGGCTATAGGAATGTTAAGTATCAAGACTCTTCAGGAAACTCTTTTGCCAATTTCGCCCCAGGCCGCCATCGATCATTGGCTGCAAGTTTCCGAGAAAATGGCGGGCAGTCCGGATTTTGAAAACCCGCGTATCGGAATCACGATGCGGTCGGGGGCTCAATTCAATGGGTATTTGGTTTCTGGTGCGACATCAGCCGGATCCAAAGATCGACATCTCATCATAAGTCTTGTTTTGAAGACAGACACAGACCAAGCAAGAGACATTATCTATCTCAATTTTTCGGACATCGAGACGGTGATTTTTTTCGACATTGATCATGTGCTCGAACATCTCGCTCGCAAATAATTTTTAAATTCGACTTCGCTGGGGGGCTCGCGTCGCCGTCGCAAGTTCCTCGGGTCGCGCGTACGCGACCTTCCCGGTTCGGAGGTCGCCGAACTTGCGACGGCGTCGCGAGCCCCCGCCCCCGAAGTCGACGCCTCTCGGTTTAAAAACCTCGGGACAGATTTCTCGGTAATGAAGGGATCCCAGGGAAAGACAGATTTGATCGGGGATATAGTTGGCCTCTAGGGCCGGCGTGGACAATTTTAGACAAAGTTTCGCGCCGTCTCCCTTTTTCGCGACCTCCGCAGCAGGAAGCCCGCGCGAGCGGGCCGAGCGCAGGAGGCGCGAGCTGCTGCGGTGAAGGCACGAGGCCTGTGTCGCGAAAAAGGGAGACGGCGCGAAGCTAAGCTTTATTTATTTCTTCTTTTAGTTCTTTTCCGACTTTGAAGAACGGAAGTTTCTTCTCTTCGACATTGATGACTTCGCCCGTGCGTGGGTTTCGTCCTTGGTAAGCTTCGTAGTAGCGATTCACGAACGATCCGAAGCCGCGGATTTCAATGCGATCATCGCGCATCAAAGCTTCGACCATTGAATCAAAGATCGTATTCACAACCGTCTCCGCCTTGACGCGAGTAATGCCGGCTTTGTCTGCGATCAAATTGATAAGATCAGCTTTAGTCATTCAGCCCCGCCCGGAAGTCATTGAAAATACTCAAATAATACACTCTATAGATTCATCCAAATTATAAAGTTACCGAAAGCCACGTCCAATGATTTTCGAGAGACTTTGCAGACTGCTGAGTTGCGTTATAGAGCGCTGTCGTCGGAGACGATACCGTGTGCGTAGTGCTCGTTCATGTACAGCGTCATAGAGCAAACCAAGACGAATAAGTTCATCGAGAACGCTTCCGTCATAGTTCCCCAATAGAGTCCGGCCGCATGAAAAGCGCATTGGCTCGCAAAACATCCAGCGACCAGCACGCGATGCTTGTGGTGAGACTCTGGGATTTCGTGAAACAGGCGCATGGTATTGAGCAAATGGTGCAAAATAAAAGCTAAGTACAAAATCAGGCCAATGAGTCCGCCCCGAGCCAGAATCAAGAAATAAACATTCACGGATTCGTATTGAAATTCTCCGCGCGTCTCGTTGGTCACATCCGATGGTGATCCTGTCAGAGGAAGCATAGCCGTGCCGCCGGCGATTCCCAGAATGGGCGATTCTTCCCATACTTCGACCAGTCGATTCATTTGGATTCGGTGTTGTTCGGCGCGCGCATTTTCTTCGGCCTCGATGCGTTCGACCAAGGAAACATCAGGAGAACTCGCTTGTGAGCTATCGCCCGCAGCTCTATCACTCGAAGTATCGAAGGCAACGAAGAGCAAAAACCAAACACTGGCGATGGCCAGCGCCATCGAGAAGAGAAGTTTGAATCGACGGTCCCCAGGGAAAAGTAGAAGAGCGCCAGCTCCTGCTGCACCGGCCCACCAAAATCCGGGGCGGTAAGTGAACGCCAAGGCGAGTGCGATCAAGACCGAGATGCCGAATCCAATCCACGTCATTTTGTCGGTTTCATCGCGGTCCCTTCGAAGGCAAGCGGCAGCGACGGGAAACGGAAGTACGCAGGCAAAAAGAGTCGCGAGAGCCTCCGTTGAACCAAAAAATCCTCGCGGCACGAAGTAAGGCCTTAAACCGGTCGGCGCATTTTTAAGTGCTTCTCCGGTGAGCCAGTCGACACCTTGAAAGTGCTGAATCCAAGTGAGTATCGCTGTCACTGTCACTGTTCCGATCAGCGCCAGCATCACTCGATTGAGTCCAGGGAAAAGTTCCCAGGCGTAAACCAAAAGGTACAGAAGCGGAATCCACCTTAATTGTCCAAGGCCTTCCAATAGAACTGTCGCAAGATCGGAAGATGTTGTCGAACTCACGGTGGACGCTGCAACACTCAGGAGGCCAAAAGCAAAACAGGCCGCCAAAGCGACGTCGGGTCCCAGTCGGAAAAATTTAAATTCGCGGTGACGAGCGAAGGCATCCAGACCGATGTAAAGGAGGGTCAGCGCCGCGAGCCCCCACGATGCGATTTCCGTCGCTGCGCGCGAGGTGGCTAGAAAGACGGGAAGCGAAACCATAAGTCCGGGAATCAAAAATCCGATAACTTGTTTTGCGGCATGAATCGTTCGTTCGTTGCCGACATCTAGGTCCGCGCGATAGTTCCAGCGCCCACGAACATGTTCGCGGCGGCGTGCGCTGGGTGATCCAATCCGATTTTTTATACTCATGCGGACCGCCGGTAGTGGCCCGTCGCTTCAAGAATCGACCGATAGGCACGAAGTGTTTCAACAACCATTTTTTCGGGATCAAAAATCGCTGCGATTTTTGCTCGAGCCGCTTCGCCGATCGCTGCGATCGGAAGTCGCTGCTCGAAAACGGCCAAAAGCAGCTCCGTAATTTCGCTGACATCGGCGGGACGAACTAGAAACCCCTCGAGTCCATGCTCAAGCATGGCGGCCATCGGACTCATTTCAGAGCCAATGACGACTTTCTTTTGGGCCATGGCTTCAAGGAGCGAGGGTTCAAACCCCGAAGTTCGAGCCGAAAGGTTGACGAAAACATCAGCGCGTGAAATGGCGCGAACTTGATCGTCGTGATTGAGTTCTCCAGCGAAAATAACCTTACTTCCCAGCGCAAGCATCAGAGCTTCAAATTCAATCTCTTTAAAACGCGGACCATCGCCGATCACGATCAGTCGCGAATTTGGTTTTTTAATTGCGACTTTCTCGAAGGCCTGCAGAAGATTCTGCATTTCTCCGATTTCATTCATATCGCTGACGGTAACAGCCACATGAGTCGAGGCCGGAATTTTGAGCCACGCGCGATTGTCGGGAGCCGCAGGATTTTCATCTGACTCTTCAGGCGAGACGAGTGTTCCGATTTCGATGCCGTAGGGCACATTGTGAATCTTTGCATCGGGATAAAGATAATAACGCTCCAGAGAAATGCGTTCGCGGGGACTGGCTGCAAAAACTCCGTCCGCCGTGGCCAGCAATTGGCGGTCTTTTCCGAAGTAGGTCGACAAAAACTTAAGCCCCACACTGAGGCCTGTTCCAAGAATGCTTCCCAAAGTCTCTTGGCCCATTCCCATAATGGCAAAGAGATCCGCCAGATGTGTGGCTTGAACATCGTAAGCCATTGCAAAACCATGCTCTCGCTTCATGAGCCCTACGCGAACCGCCGAGCTATCCAGTGCATGAACCAAGTGAAATGGTTTTTCGCGATGAAGCTCAAGAAATTTTGCACGGACAAGATCTTGGAATCTTGGTTGATGCGCCTGAGACCTCAGTCGTGAAATTCGGCTGGGGGCGATGCTCACAATTCGAACGCCGTCGGCTTCCCGCACATTCGTGGCTCCGCCCAAGTTCTCTCCGGTAATGATGGTGACGCTGTGGCCTCGAAAAGCTAAGCCACGAGCAATCAATCGAAGAAAGCTTGGTCCGCTGGCGCGACTGTGACCTGTTGTCGTACCTGCCGGTGTGCGAGTCTGCAGAAGCGGCGCGAACTGAGAAATCAGCGCGATATTGAGTTGGTCTGGAATGGGTTGGCGCTTTCGGAAAAGTGTCGGCATCGATCCTCAGCCTACGAAGGAGAAGCGCTTCGGGCAATCTGCGAATACAAACGCGACACGTGATTTGCCGCGACATCGAGACGGCCACTGAGAATGTCAGTTTCGATCCTCGACCAGGCCATTTGCAAAAGGCTTCGGTCCGTCGCGAGTGCAAGGGCTTGCGCGACGGGAGCAACATCGGAGACCAGAGGACCTAGGATTTGAGAAGGGGCCCCGCGAGCTTCAATTTCTAAAGCGATCGGTTTTAAGTTTTCTGAAAGTACAACGGGCAGAGGAAACCGTTCGAGCCACCAACCGGCTTCGCCGGGCTTTAATCCCAAGACCAAAAGAGCGTCAAAATGATCTTTTTTGATTTCGCCCAAGGTGCCTGGTTCAACAAGCTTCAGTCGAGCGCCGACGGCCCGCAAAGACTTCTGGTCTTCGAAAGTATTTCTATCTGTGGTGCTCCTCGGGACCGCTCGCTCGGCACGCGCCAGTCGCTCTTTTTGGCTCACCGATAGCCGACTTCGCTCGAGAAAGACCGTAAGTTCAAAGTCCGGCACTTGGCGCATTCGCTCTAAAGCATCGATCACAAGATCGATGGAAACCTCGGTTCCAATTCGGCCGGCTAGGACCAGCTGCAGGGGACGATCGGCAGCGCCGTCCCAAGGCTTTGCGACGAATCGACTTTCGCCTGCACGAAGCCACTCATCTTCGATAAACCGGGCACCAGCATTTTTCCAAGCGGTTTTGGACTCACTCTTCGGGTCCAGCGAAACAAGTCCGCCGCGATAATTCGTTCGACCGCGCGATGTGCGCTTCAGCGTTTCCAGCATTGTGATGGCCATCATTTCGACCGAAAGCGATCGGTCGATGGCTGAAAGACCTGGGTCATAGACGTGAAGAAGGTCAGGGCGCCAGGAAAAAACCATCGGTAAAGCTTTCGGCCATTCCCAAGCGCGGAAGGTTTTAAACGGCGAACGAATTTCTATACGCGACGGAAAATCAAAGTCGAGCGACTCTCCGGTCCATTTCGTAAGCACCAGAACGTCGTGTCCCAATTCACTGAGCTCACACAGTCGATCGTTGAGGCGAGTTTCAGTGGCTCCGAGAGCTCGATGCGGAAGTGTTCGCGTGAGAAAAAGAATTCTCATTTTAAAATATCGATCAAGCGATCGATGATTTTTCGATTCGCATCAGGAATCGCTAAGTTTTTAAATTCGGGAGGCGAAATCCAACGCAGTTCCGTGTGCTGCTGAAGTTTTGGTTCGCCCTTCCAAAACAGCACGTCGTAAAACATAATGAGGATCGAAATTTCCCCGTAAGTGTGGCTCGCCGCGAGCCTCAAAGCACCGACCTCGGCCTCAATGCCGAGCTCTTCGAAGAGCTCGCGCTTTAACGCTTGCTCGGGAGTCTCGCCTTTTTCAATTTTTCCGCCAGGAAATTCCCACTGGCCTGCCAAAGTATGGCCTGGAGGGCGTTGTCCGACGAGGACTTGGTCGCCTTTGCGAATGAGACCCGTCACCACAGGAATCCACACCGGTCGAGCTGTCCGCGGATTTTTTGAGCCCGGCGTATTCGCGGCCGGTCGATTCGGTGTTTCCATCAGCTCTTTAGACTAATAGACGATCAGAGGCGACACAAGCAAGGTCGCGGAGCGCACGCGAGAAGAATTGAGGTCCATGAAAGACAAGCCCAGAGTAAGTCTCGACGAGGTCGGCTCCCAAAGTGAGGCGGAGATTGGCCTCAGCACCATCAAGCACTCCGCCCGCAGAAACGAGCAAACGCCCCTCGCGCGAAGACCCTAAGGTTGAAATAAGATTTTTCAGAATTTCGCGAGATCTCAGAGCCAGTGGTGCTCCCGAAAGACCACCCTCTTCAGGAAAATCCACGCCTTTCGGTCGAGCGGCCGTCGTGTTTGTAGCGATGAAGCCGTCAAGGTCCAGTTCGGTGGCCACTGAAACGGCGGCGTGAAACGTTTCATCATCCATATCGGGACTCAGCTTTAGAAGTCCCGGTGTACCGCGAAGTTCAAGTTTCTCGGCAATCGGCGCAAGAAAGTCGGTGAGTCTTTCGCGCGAAAAAAGTTCGCGAAGACCTTTGGTGTTGGGGCTACTGATATTGATGACGAAGGCGTCGACAAGCGGTCTTTCCGAAAGCTTTTGACTGAAAAAGTCGACAAGCCAAGTGTAATCTCTAGAAGCATCTTCGAGTGTCGTTTCACGCTGTTTTCCAATGTTGACGAAGATTGGAAAACGAGATGATGGGTCTTCTGTTTGTTCCTTCATCCGCCATTCGCGCAAGTTTCTTCTAGCGAAATGGGCGCCGAGCCCAGGAAATCCCATGCGGTTCCAAAGTGCTTCTTGAGCATTGTCTCGGCCAATGATCGTTCCAGGATTTGGCGTTTGGGGCCGAGGTGTCACAGTGCCGATTTCAACAAAGCCGGCTCCGAAGTGATTCCATGCCGCGATTTGAAGACCGTCTTTATCGACACCACCGGCCGTGCCAAGCGGATTTCGAAAATGAATTTTTCGATTTTTCCTCGACCAATCCAATCCGCGAACATCGCCGTCCACGGAAGATGTGAAGGAGGCCGCGAGATCAAGACCAATCGGCGCCAGGTCGTGGGCCAGTTTCGCTGGCAAATGCAACCAAGGGCGAAAACTCATCGAGGATAAAGTCCGCGAAGAAGCATCGCGCGTTCGAGGCGACGAATCGCCGAACCCATCGCGGCTGTTCGCATGTCGAGTTTCGTCTCCGTTTTGATTTCCCATACTTTGTCGAACGCGCCGTTGATGACACGCTTCAAACGATCGTTCACGTCTTCTTCTGTCCAGAAGAACGACGCCATACCTTGTACCCACTCGAAGTAAGAAACAATGACGCCGCCACCGTTCGCCAAAATGTCCGGGCAGATCAGAATGTCGCGCTCGTGAAGAATTTTTGTCGCCGCATTGTTCGTTGGACCGTTGGCGCCTTCCACAATAACTTTAGCCTGAATTTTTGTCGCGTTGGCTTCAGTGATTTGGTTCTCCATCGCACACGGCGCCAGAACATCGCACTTAAGTTCCAGCAAAGCTTCGTTGCTGATCGGATCCGCTTTCGGAAATCCTTTGATCACTTTGTTTTCAGCGACCCACTTCAGGAGAGCTGGAATATCAAGACCGTTCGGGTTGTGAATTCCGCCCGATACATCACTCACCGCAAGGACTTTCACGCCGCGCTGGTGGGCATAAAGTGCTGCGTGGCTTCCGACGTTTCCAAAGCCTTGAATCACCATGGAGATTTCGGACATTTTCAGTCCCAATTTTTCGCAGGCTTTTTCAGAGATAAACACAACTCCAAGACCGGTGGCGCCGTTTCGGCCAAGAGACCCACCAATTTCAATCGGCTTTCCGGTGACAACGCCCGGCTGCGAGAAACCGACTTCTTGTGAGTATGTATCCATCATCCAAGCCATCGTCTGTGCATCGGTTCCCATGTCTGGAGCCGGAATATCGACCTGCGGTCCGATCAAAGTTCCAAGTTCAGAAGTGTAGCGACGCGTGAGATTTTGCTTTTCTGTTCGCGAAAGTTTTGACGGGTCGACCGAAATGCCGCCCTTTCCTCCGCCAAGAGGCAAATTCAAAAGCGAACACTTAAATGTCATCAATGTCGCGAGGGCCGCGACCTCAGACAGTGTCACATCCTGGTGATAACGAATTCCGCCCTTATAAGGCCCAAGAGTGGATGAGTGTTGAACGCGAAAGCCTGTGAAAACTTTAACGCGGTAATCGTCCATGCGAACCGGAACTGAAACCACGATCGCTTTTTTCGGACGCTTGATTCGCGAAAGAACGTTCGGATCGCAGTTGACGGCCTTGGCTGCGTCTTCGAGCAGCTTGATGGTGTTATCGAACATCTCGCCGCGATAAAGATCCTCACCGTGAAGAAGGCTTGAGTGGTTATGCTGAGACGTGGTCGCGGGCGCAGTTGTCGACATCGGTTCCCCTGGAAAATAGTTTCAGTCAGGCAGTAAAATGGACGGTTCGTCCGTTGGCAACAGCTTGAACGAAATCGGTGGTCATGCTTGTATGGCAGCTATGGCGACAAACAAAGCTGAACCCGGAACATCTCCGAACTCCCAGGGCGTGACTCGTATGGCCATGGCCGACTTCACAGAACCTTTGCGTCGCGACCTCAAGCGCCTCGATGGTCGAGAAGTCGTCATTTTGGGAGACGTCGGCGTCGACGAATACACTTTGGGCCAAGTGCGTCGGATCAGCCCTGAAGCTCCGGTCCCCGTGGTTGAAGTCGAACGAGAAGAGTCTCGCCTCGGTCTTGCTGCCAATGTTGCTCAAAACGTCAGCGGCCTTGGTGGGATTCCGCGCCTTGTTTCTGTCGTTGGCGACGATGCGGGAGCGACTTTGATTCGCGATCTGTTGAAGGCGGCGTCCGTCGGAGTCGAGGACTTGGTCGTCGACAATTCGCGTCCAACAACACGCAAGCTTCGCGTCATGGTCCAGAATCACCACATCGTTCGCGTGGACTACGAGAAAAAGAAATTTTTGTCGCCAGAGGTCGAAGCCCGCGTTCTTTCCAATGTCGAAAAAGCACTGGCATCGCCGAAGGCCGTGGCGCTGATCGTTCAAGATTACGCCAAAGGAGTTATTACCGAATCTTTGGTCGCTCAGTGCGTCGCTCTTGCGAAAAAAAGAGGACTTCGCGTCTTGGCCGATCCCTATCGCTCAACACCGCTTTCGGTTTACCGGGGCGTTGATCTGATGACGCCCAATCACGATGAGTCGATTGCTCTGACGGGAATTGGCTCGGACGAACTTCGCGCGAGCGATGGAACTTTGAACGACATTGGTCAGCGACTGATGGACGGTGTTCAAAGTCGCTCGATGGTGATCACTCGCGGTCGCGATGGGATGCGAATTTTTGAAGATGGAAAAGTCACTGATCTGCCGACCAATGCGAAGCAAGTTTTCGATGTCACAGGCGCTGGCGACACTGTCATCGCGGCTCTAGCTTTGGCGTGGGGCTCTGGACTTTCGCTGGTGGAGTCATGCGCGCTGGCGAATATTGCCGCGGGCATCGTCGTCGGTAAGGTCGGCTGTGTTCCCTGTAGCCGGCAAGAGTTGGAACAAGTTCTCGAAGCGCTGACCTAAGCCCGTTTTTGAAGGCGCCGTTCGAACGTAAAGTCTTCATTTCAATAGGTCCTTTGGGGCGCCTGAAGCCTTCATGCTAGGAGAAAGGATCTATGGAGGTCCTACTATGATCAAGTCACTTTCCGCTTTAGCGATGACTATGTTTGTTTCAAGTTCTGTTTTGGCGACGACGCCCGTCATGCCCCCGCCTGCAGCGACGCCGAAAATGTCCTGCGCAATTAGTGTCTACAAAGCCAAAGATTTTCTGGATCTGCCGCCGAATGCGACGAACGAAAGTTTCAACATTATCTCGGTCGATCTTCCGGGAGCCGAACTTGATTTCGACCAAGAATTTCAGGTTCGTGGCGAGACTGTGCTCATGTCTTTACGAAAGTTCGAGTACGCGGATTTGTATGAGATTTCAGCCGCGATCAAATCTACAGTTCCCGGCGCCACTGGCGTCCAGGCGATTTACAGCGATTATCTGGTGAACGACGGCCCCGCGGAAGGGGAATGGGATATCAATCCGGGTCCCAATTCGACTCGCTTTGCGTACCTGCAAAGACAAGGCGGAGGCATCGGGCTTTCAAAAAATATGGTGAACATTTTAAAAGCTGAAGGGCTTTGGGGAAAGTCTCCGTTTTTCAGCCCCACGCTTTCAGTGATGGGATCGGATCTCACAGAAGTCGTTGAGGGACTCGTAAATTCCGGGAAATTACAACTGGATGATGTTGTTGGAATTGCGGCGCTGCTCAGCTGCTCACTAGAAAAATAGAATCGAACCTTTCTTCGAGCGGGGGGCGC
>LNDT01000020.1 GCA_001464715.1 Bdellovibrionales bacterium Ga0074137
TGGCGGCGGCTTCGGCGGCGGCGGCGGCGGAAATCGCTACTAGTCGATGAACGACTCTTAAGAGAAGCCAAGGCCTCTCTTAAAAAAGATCAGGGTGAAACCTCGCGGTTTCACCCTTTTTTTTGCCGAACTGCTTTGCTCAATTCTTAGTGGAAGTAGCGAACATCCGCGACGACTTCGACATCGTCGTCATCTTCGAGATCACTTTCGTTTTCTTCGCGCACTTCGACCGCTTCAATCTCGAAAATCAGGTCTTGTCCGGCGAGAGGATGATTCGAATCTAAAGTAACTCGGTCTCCAGTAAGTTCGATCACGCGGTGCTGCTCCGGAGCCGAATTTTCATTCGCTGCCAGAACCACAACATCACCAATCCGAACTGACTTTCGAATCGAGAGAGCTTCCCTCGGCATTTCGACAATCTTCGAAAGATCGTAGAATCCGTAGGCCTCTTCGGCGCCGACGAAAATCTTGCGGCGCTCACCCTTCTTTAAATCTTTCATGCCGCGCGTGAATCCACGAAGCTGACCGGAGGGATCCTGGCCCGTCGATACATTCTGGTTGAACGACGACGAAATCACATGGCCAAGACGATCTTTCAGAACACAATGGAAGGACACGATCTGATTGGTCATAAAGTCTCTCCCTGGTTGACTGCTTACAGACAGAACCGAACAGGCAAAACCGAACAAAAAGAAACGGACTCAGTAGGGGCAGAACATGCGAGCGGACAGTTTACGTGGGCCTAAATCACTAGGAACAAGCCTTAAAACGAACTGGACTCTATCTGGCGACTCGCCGACAACTTCATCAGAACGACGACAGTGTCCTTAGCGAGTCTCACTTTGATACTCACACAGTTTTCAACCGCTGGGCATCAAATAAAAAAACATCATGTCTCACTCTACCTTATCGGCGGAACGTGTGCTAATCTGACCAAAGGTTGTGTTAAATCGCAGCCATAAACTAACTGTTACTTAGAGTCTGTTTTCGAGTGTTTTTTGTGTCCCTTTTCGATCGTTCCGAGCCTTTAAAAGCTTCCAGAATTCGCAAAGTCCGTCCCAAACCTCCGAGATCCGTCTTCAAAGTGGCACCCCATGCCTTAGGAGGTTTTAATGGGAAAGAAGCTCTACGTCGGCAATTTGCCGTTTTCTGCAACTGAACAAGTCCTTGCCGATTCTTTCGCTGAATGCGGAACAGTCGACAGCGTACGAATCATCACAGACCGTGAAACAGGTCGAAGCAAAGGCTTCGGATTTGTTGAAATGGGAACTGATGAGGAAGCTGCTACAGCGATCACAAAGTTCAACGGTGCAATGTACGAAGGTCGTGCAATGACTGTTAGCGAAGCAAAACCAATGGCTCCACGCGAAGGCGGCGGCGGTCGTGGTTTCGGTGGCGGAGCTGGCGGCGGAGCACGCGGTGGCTTCGGCGGCGGAAATCGCTACTAGTCCGAATTTGTAGTTAGACCTCGATTCGAGGTTCTAGAAAAATGGCGCTCTCTCCGGAGGCGCCATTTTTTTTGTTCTTTTTTTTGCGCTTTACGCGATGAGCCTTCACTCTATTGTCATGAGAAGACTTTTTTTCGTTCTGGCCGGAGCTTCGATCGCGACAGTAACTCTCTTGGGTGAGTTGATTAGCCCCAGCTTCTACTGGGCCTTCATCGTCCTACTTCCTCTTGTGACGCTTGGGCTGATGAATGCCTTTCAGAAAAAACGGGCGATTCTTAGAAACTATCCGATCTTGGGAATGCTTCGCTATTTTTTCGAGGAAATACGTCCCGAGATACAACAGTACTTTGTTGAAAACGACACGGACGGAACACCTTTTGCGCGCGATGTGCGATCGGTCGTTTATCAACGCGCCAAACGACAGCGCGACACTGTGCCCTTCGGAACACAAAAAGATCTCTATAAAGCAGGCGCCGAATGGGTTCACCACTCGCTTCGCCCACTTCACATCGACCCATTAACTTTGCGGGTCACCATCGGTAATCACCAGTGCAAACAGCCTTACTCGGCCAGCATTTTTAATATTTCGGCAATGAGTTACGGTTCCCTCAGTGCCTCCGCGATTCGATCTCTGAATGGCGGCGCCAAAATCGGGGGCTTTTTTCACAACACGGGCGAAGGCGGGCTGACGCCTCATCATCTTGATGAGGGCGGAGATATTGTCTGGCAGATTGGGACCGGCTATTTTTCATGTCGCCACACCGACGGAACTTTTGATCCTGAAAAATTCCGGGAACGCTCTCGCCACCCGAACGTGAAAATGATTGAGATCAAACTTTCACAAGGTGCAAAGCCTTCGCACGGCGGAATTTTGCCGGCGGCGAAAGTCACAAAAGAGATTGCGGAGATTCGCGGCGTTGTTGTGGGAAAAGATGTGAACTCGCCGCCCGCTCATTCCGAATTCGACAATGCCGAAGGCCTCATCAAGTTCGTCGCAAAACTTCGCGAGCTCAGCGACGGAAAACCTATTGGTTTCAAGCTTTGCCTCGGGCATCCCGCTGAATTTACATCGATTTGCCGCGCGATGAAGAAACTGGATACATATCCCGACTTCATCACCGTCGACGGCGCCGAAGGTGGAACCGGAGCAGCGCCCTTGGAATTCACAAATAGCCTTGGCATGCCTTGGGCCGAGGGCCTCACGATGGTGCGAGATACTCTTGATCTCATGGATTTGAAAAAGCACATCCGCATTATTACATCCGGGAAAGTTGTGACCGGATTTGGAATTCTGAAAGCCATCGCGATGGGAGCCGACACCGTGAATTCAGCTCGGGGAATGATGTTGGCTTTGGGATGCATTCAGGCTCGAAAATGCAATACGAATGAATGTCCTGCTGGTGTCGCAACAACGGATAAATCTTTGGCCCGGGGCCTTGTGATTTCTGATAAAAAAAATCGCGTCGCCAACTACCATGGGCAAACGCTTCGGGCTTTTGCTGAACTCTTGGGAGCCTGTGGCATAGCAAAACCCGGAGATCTGAAGCGCTCCCATATCCTGCGGCGGACGTCGAGTGGCAGCATCACTGACTATGAAGTCCTCTACCCTTCAGCTTACCAAAATAGCTCGGTCGCAGGATCGACAACACAAGCGATGGTTGTTCCACCGGGAAGCGTGACGCGGCCGCAAGCCGAGCGTTTTCTTGAGGCGTCCAGCGCGTTTTAGTCGCATGCTCTTTGGTGTATGCGCAATTTCAATCATCTCTACTATTTTCACATTGTAGCGAAACTCGGCGGTGTCACCGCCGCTGCGAAACAACTGAATACATCGCAGAGCAGTCTCAGTACCCAGCTTAAAACTCTCGAAGCTCAAATCGGAAACGAGCTCTTTAAGCGTGATGGTCGAAATATTATCCTTACCAAAGCCGGGCACTCTGTTTTTAACTTCACACGTCGAATGTTTGACGTTGCCAGCGAGCTTGATGCTTATTTAGCAAAATCGGATCACCGCGGGCGATCATCATTTTCAATCGGCGTTTCGCCGGACATTGAACGACCTTTCGTCACAGATGCCATCAGTCGAATGATGCAATCTCTCAGCGCGGATCACCGCCCTCTCTTGACTCAGGTCTCTCATCCCCATGAAAAGCTCATCGCAAAACTTGAGCTCAGTGAACTCGACGCGGTGATTTCCTCACAACCGATTCACTCACAAAACGTAAAGACCATTGCCGAAATTAAACTTCCTGTGAAAGCTGTCGCTCGAAATATTTTAGGCCGATCGATTGTCTCGATTTTAGAAGATGCAAACGTTGGCTTGGTCATCGCATCGCAAGATATGCGACTTCGATGGGAGACCGACGACTACCTGATCAAAAGAAAAATTCGGAAGACGATCGCATTTGAAAGCAATGTCGTCGGTGCACTTTTGCGTGCGACCATCGATGGACTTGGGATCGGATTTTTGCCAGAGGCCTACCTTGAACATGAATTAAAAAACCAGACTACAAAAAAAGGGGCTCTCGTAATTTCACGAGAACCCCTGTGGAATCATCGGATTTACCTGAGCGCTAAAAACCGCGCACCCACCGATGAAATTCGCCTCATGCTAGGCACCCTTTCCGAAGAACTCGCCCCCTGAGTCTGGCAAGAGACCCATTGGACCAACATCTCGCAGCGACGTATGCCGTCTCACGGCTAAACGTCGCGCATGATCCCGTCTCAGAATTTTTTCCACCGCTCGCACAGACGCACGAATCGCCGTGTGCAGATCTTCGGACTCGCGCGAAATATGAATCGGCGCTTTATGGGCTGGATGCAGCGTGATCCCCACACTAAAAAGCTTACGGCGAGTTCGTTTTTCACTGAGATCCAATGTGACGTCGACCCGCGTATTGTGGCGTGAAAGAAATTTTGCGAGCGCATTTTGAACTGTTTCATCCACGAAATCAGTCAAATGTTCTCGCGACGCGAAGTCGCGGTACATTGTAGTAACGGTCGGTGTGACGGTCGATGATTCGGTCTTACGTGCTTGTGGCATTTACAACCTCCTTGGCTTAAATCAAGTTTCGGCGAGAAGGCTTGGAATTAAAAATAGATAGATTTTATGTAACACATATATTTTATCAATGGTTTTCCGCAGCGTGACTTGTGTGAGGCGGAGACCGTGGGCTTCTATGAGATATGTCATTATCGCGCCCCATTAAGATCGGACTTTCGCCCCGCTTCCAACACCATTTCCCAACAGACTTTGGTGTGAAAAATAAAGTGATCCAATATCTCGAGCAATCGATCTCACATTGGGTCACCGAGACTGGAGCCTTAAGCTTTATGATTCCCTCCGTCAGCGAAGCTTCGCTGCTGCAACCGGAAGCCATTGATCCCAATGACTATGCGCGAGAACTTGACGCGTTGATTCTGCAAGGCGGCGCTGATGTTGGAACAGATCTTGTGCGAGACAGGTTCGAACTCGATTTGATCAAAGCGTTTCACTCGACCGGAAAACCGATTCTTGGAGTTTGTCGAGGACTACAACTTCTCAATGTCTATTTCGGCGGAACATTGATTGCTGATATCGCCACAGCCCGTCCCGAAGCGATCGCGCACTTTAAGCCAGATCTTTACGACGGGTATACTCATGAAATTGAAATTCAGGAGGGTGGTGTTCTTGGATTTATCTTTGGTCCGGAACACAAGACTTCGAACGTCGTCTCTATTCACCACCAGGCCGTCGATGTTCTTGGTGCAAATCTTCACGTCGAAGCCCTTTCGAAAACCGATGGAATCATCGAAGCCTTCTCGCACAAAGGTGACGCTTTTGTTTTAGGTGTCCAGTGGCACCCAGAATTTCATTACTCACATCCCGCGAGCGCCCTCCCTTCGCGCGAAATCATTGTCGCATTGATCGAAGCGGCGCGGGCGCGGCGGCGCGCGCGAAAGCCTCGGCCCTTCGTTCGAAAGTCGAAGCATCTTGACGTCGCTCAAAGCGAAACACTCACGCTGGGTGTTGAGATCGAACTTCAGTTGATTGATCCTGTGAACTTTGACCTAAAGCCAGCGGCGATTGAAATTCTAAACCGCGTCGAGCGTAAAACGCCGAAGATTAAATCTGAAATTTTTCAAAGCATGATTGAAATTGAGACTGGCGTTTGTCGAACTGCGGTTGATGCCCAAACTGATCTTACCGAAACAATTGCGATTTTAAAAAAGGCTTGTGAGAAATCGGAAGTCTTACTTTCTGGAAGCGGGACTCACCCCTTCGCTTCTTACCTTGAGCGCATTCTCAGCCCGGGCGATCGCTACTCTCAGCTCATCGAACGAAATCAATGGATCGCTCGCCGCCTTGTAATATTTGGTCTTCACGTTCACGTCGGCATGCCAAATCCTGACGCGATTATTAAAGTGATGAATGCCTACATGAACTACGCTCCGCTTCTTCTTGGACTCTCTGCCAGCTCTCCCTTTTGGCATCGCGACGACACGGGACTCGCCTCTTCGCGCTCTACATTTTTCGAGTCGACTCCGACGGGCGGTCACCCTGTCATTGTCGATTCGTGGGGAGAATACGAGGACCTCTACTTTAAGATGCTTGATTCGGGTTCTGTAACTTCACCCAAAGACCTTTGGTGGGATATTCGCCCAAGTCCTCAGTACGGTACGCTCGAAATTCGAACCTGCGATGTTATGCCGACACTCGAAGAAAACATCGCGCTTGTTGCTCTCATTCATTCGATGGGCGCCTACTTTCTTGAAAACATGAAAGCTGGAGTTCAAAATCCAACGCCCACGGACTGGCAGTATCGGGAAAACAAATGGCGTGCGACTCGACACGGACTTGATTTTGATTTTGTCCTGAACGACTGGGGTGAAGCTCGGCCCGCGAAGGAGATCATCACTGAGCTCCTCGAAAAGGTTTCCGACGCACCCATTCCAACTGGAAAATCTGGCGAGACAGTCCCAGCCCGCGAAATTTACGCGGACGCTTTTTTAAGACTCCGACAAATGGCTGCGGAGGGACCACCGTCTCTTCGGCAGCGTCGCGTCTTTCAAGAAAACGGAACTCTTGAGTCCGTGGTCGCCGCAAGCTGTCATGAATTCGCAGAGGGACTTTCCTAGAGGCGACAAAAGAGCGCCTTATAGTCCGTGTTAAAAGTTCAAACGGTTCCAAAGTGGGACGACTTTTTTTCATCGTATGATACGGAATTGAAGCTTCACGGGGGTTTCATGGTGCGCAGTCTTTTAAAGTCGTCTGTCGTTTCATCTTCAGCTTTTTCTTCGGCCTTAGCGATCACTGTCGCTCTTTGTGTCACTGTTGGTTGCTCCAATGAGCGCGGCAATCAGTCGTCGATTGATGCGATCGAAACCCAGGCCATTCGACCACTCACTCAGGATGAGGCGTTGGCGGATTACGATACAATGATTGCTACGATTCAATCTTTGTACGGGCCGCTCGAGTACAAAGAGCGTCGCTTTGGTTACAACTTTGCGAAAGAAGCCCAAGCCATCCGCGCCAAGTTCAGCGCCGCAAAAACCGACTTCGAAAAGCAGAGCCTCTTTTTTGAAGCTCTCCGAAAGCTTGAGGATGGACATGTCAGTCTTTCGCAACCGATCCGGGAGCGCAGTGAAATCCCCATCGTTATCATGCCCGTTGAGGACAAGTTCCTTGTCGCTCGTGTAGCGCCAACGTTGGCTCCCTACGGAATCGCTGCGGGCGACGAAATTCTTAGCGTCGATGGAATGACTCCGGCGGACGCTTTAAAAATCATTCTGAAATACACTTGGTTCGCCAATCCACAGAGCGATCAACATCTTGCTTACTACTTTTTCTACCGCCCCTCGTTCATCGTCGAACTCTTACCGAAAGAGTCCTTTGCACAGATTGAGTTCGCAAAACCGGATGGTTCAAAAAAGTTAGCTCGCATCGCCTGGAAGCGAACAAGTCCACAAACTCGATTTGAACTTGAACCGCGCGCGACTTTGCCGGGCGCAGAGACCGCGCTTCCAAAGAATCCAAAGACACTGATCGGCGATGACTCGATGACGTCCAAAGCCCTCAGTGATCGCCTCCAAGTTTGGGGAAGTATCGCGAACATGGGTGAGCCAGCTCCGTGGTACTGGAATCCGCGACTCAAGCGTAAGTATGGCGTCACCATGGTTACGCCCGAGCGCGAGCGCGTTCAGATGTTCTATTCCCTTTGGAACCGTGAACTGAACGTTTTTGAAGCCGAGCTTCCGGCAGCCGAACCCCTACCCGCAACGCTACCTCTTGTTTGGGCGGCACTCTATAAACACAACGGTAAAACTGTCTTCATGGTCAGGCAGCCTTCGTATGGCGTGCCGAATGCCGCTCTTTACTTGTCGATCTATTCTGCGCTCATCGATCAGTATCAGCCCGTGAGCGACGTTATGGTTCTTGATCAAACTCATAACCCCGGAGGCTCGGTCACCTACGGCGAAGGGTTCGTCCAGCTGTTTGCGCCGAAGGGGCTCAATGGCTTTGTTCAATTTTTAAACGCTGATCGCTTGTGGTTTACGAAGCTATCGACATATTGGACTTCTCTCGATGCAGCGGCGGCCTCATCCACCGTGGGGAATCGTCTTCTTGCAACCGCGAAGGGTCTTGAGCGTGATTCAGAAAATGGTCTACGGCTGACGAAAGAGCCTTTTAGCTTCAACTTGCGTGAAGTTTCTCCTCCCGCACCAGGTGGAGCGGTTTGGAAAAAGCCAGTCCTCGTTTTGATCGATGAGCTTTGTGGTTCTGGTGGCGATGCGATTCCAATGGTCTTAAAAGCCAACAAGCTTGCGAAACTTTTCGGTCAGCGAACATCTGGTCTTGGTGGAAGTGTTGAGAAGGTCATCGATCTTCCCTACACACGCGCCGAACTTCGCCTCACACGTGGCCTGTTCACGACATTCAAGCCTGACGGCAAGTACACGGATGCGGATTTCGTTGAGAATAATGGTGTTGAGCCCGACGTAAAGTACACTCACACCGTCGATGACGTTCGTGACGGATTCGACGCTTACTTTAAAGCATTCTCGGACGAAGCGACGAAGTAGTTCTGGGCTTTGTGCGCTTCGGGCACAAAAGCCAATTGCCGCTCGACCATTTTTGAAAAGACGTCCACCAGGGCGTCTTGTTTTTTTTCAAGAGGGTCAAAGCCCTGAGTGGGTCCCACCAATTCGATCATCTGATGAATGGCTTCAAGTGTGGACAGGCAGTGGGCTGCTGGCTGCTTGCGAACTTTGAACTGAGAGACTTTCGACGGTGAGAAACAAACCCGCTTTAACCCAGCCAAACGGCGACTGAGGCGCATCGTCCTTCGCGCCGTGGCCCAAGTGCCATCAATGACGAAAATCATAAGTTTGCGATCCGAAAGAAACTGCGAGGCTAGCTCTTGCTTCGACCCTAAGGACAAATCTATGGAACCTGTCCCTGGATACAAAACGACAGGAAAAACATCATCTCGGTCCAGCAGCGCGTTGACCTGTTTGTTTTCGTCGAACTGATCGCCCTCGATAAGGTGAGAGCCTTTTAAACACAGATGCGACATTCGACCTGTTGCAATTCGACGGCGCGACTCGAGCTTGTGGATCAAAATTACGAATTCAATTTTCGGATCAAAGGGACGCAGGTCCCCGCAGTAGCAGGCAGATCCTGGCTGGCGGCATGTCCAACAAAAACTTCGATGTGTCATTGCAGCGATCAAACTGGCACAGGCGAAAGGCTTGAGGCAAGTCCTCTGCCCGGGTGACTTACGTCCAGTTGCCTTGAACGCATTGGCTCTGGCGGACTTCATAAAGACAGTTCGTCTTCTGGGAACTATCCTTTAGGTAGTTACCTCAATGTTTTCAAGGAGTTCAAAATGCCTGCATCTAGCACCAGACAACCGAATCTCAATTACGTTTTGAACTCAGGCCTGATGTCAGCTCTGAAGTCAGGTCTAATCTCGGGGCTCGTATTCGGAGCGATTTCTTTGCTTCCAACCCTTTCCCACGCGCAAGCTTCCGACGGCGGTTTCATGATCGGACTCAGCGCGATGAAATTTGATTCGTCGACTGACGGTCCCAATCTCGGCACAACAGAAAGCTCGACCACGGTACTTAACATCAAAGCCGGATACACAATGTCCAGCGGACTCTACTTTGGCGGCATCTACGACTCGCGGACCGATGAAACCAACGGAGCAAAGGACGAACGCACGGGTTACGGTGGAACGATTGGGTACCACAATCAGGGATGGTTTATCGACGGATCGTACTTCATTTCTTCGACGTACAAATTATCGAGCGGAACAGAGCTCACTGAAGGAAGTGGCTACGGAATTGATCTGGGAAAAAACTTTGATCTAACGTCCAACATCTACTTGGGTCTTCAGATCTCCTACAAGTCGTTCACATACAACAAAGCAGGCTCTGTCACTGCGACGAACAAAATTAAATCCGAGCTGATGCCGATGTTGAATCTCGGCGTTAATTTCTAGAAGTTCGGACCTGAATTACCAGTCGGTGGGGAAGTAATCTTTCAGAAACTTCCCGCACCAGTGTTTGCCGGTCAAAATTCCGTCGAAAAACGGATCACAAACCCGAGCCGCTCCATCGACGATGTCGAGTGGCGGCTGAAAATCATGGACCTCTTCCTTCATTTTTGCCAGCTGCGCCGGATCTTCATCAGTGACCCAACCGGTGTCGACTGCGTTCATGTAGATTCCATCTTTTGCGAGATCACTGGCCGAGGTGTGCGTCAGCATATTCAGCGCGGCCTTCGCCATATTGGTGTGCGGGTGCCGATCGCTTTTTGTGAAGCGATAGAACTTTCCCTCCATAGCGCTGACATTCACGATGTGCTTTTCTCCGGTGTTGTCGCGTCTCATTACGCCCGCCAAGCGACTGCAAAGAACAAAAGGTGCTACGGCATTCACAAGCTGAACTTCCAGCATCTCTGGCGTGGGTACGTCGGCGACTTTCATGCGCCAGCTGTTCTGATTGCGTAAATCAACTTGCTGAAGATCCGCATCAAGCTTTCCTTCAGGAAATACTTCTGGCGCCGCCAGCGAACGATCAAACGAGTACGGCACTTGTGAAAGCTGCGCCGAAGAACGGATGCCGATACCGGGACCTTGATCATGCCATGCCACAGGTAGAGCGGCCTCTGTCGACGTCGCACAAAAGCCCGCGAGCTCAGCTTTACAGTCCTCGTAAGTCTTCAGCAGCGTTTGAACATCTTTTGAGAGATTCGAATGCGGCGTGTTTTCTCCGGGTATCATGTGGGCGTAAAAACCAGGTGGGCGACGCACGGTTTGAGCCGCATTGTTGATGAGGATATCAAGCCGATCTAGATGCTTCTCCATGAACGACGTGAAGATTTCAACACTAGGTGTGTGGCGCAAATCGAGGCCAAAAATTTCGAGGCGGTCGCCCCAATCTTTGAAATCATCTTCTTTTGCAAAACGCTCGGCCGAATCGACTGGGAATCGAGTTGTTGCAATCACTCGCGCCCCCGCTCGCAACATCATGAGCGTCGCGTAGTATCCGATTTTTAAACGAGATCCCGTGATGAGAACAACTTTTCCATCGAGACGTGCCGTCTGAAAACGTTTTTTATAATTGAAGCTTGCGCACGAGGGGCACATTGAATCGTAAAAGAAATGAAGTTTCGTGAACTCAGCTTTACACACGTAGCAGTTGCGCGCTGACTTGAGTTCGGGACCATGACTTTCTTCAGCGTCGGGCGAAACCAGCGCAGGAAGCGAAAAAACTGTGTTGAGACGAGCCTCGCGGATACCCGTCGTAGCCCTTGCTTCGCGGTCGAGTTTTGAGACGGCTTTTCGGCGCGCATTGTCGATTTTTTTATTTCGAATTCGAATTTCATCTTTAGCGGGGCGCGAGAGGCGACCTGCCGATGCGATCAAACGGACACGCAGTTCTTCTGGAAGATTGGCGAAGGTTTGGTCGTCGCCAAGGAGCGCCTCAAGAATTTCGGCCGCCCGTCGAGCTTCGTCGACGGAGGCAGGAGTCATGTTGGAATCAGAATCGATCTGCATAGGGCACCCTCTCAAAGAGAGGATTCATCTAGCGAAAGGACTTTAAAGCCGCATCATAATTCGGCTCGTTGGCAATCTCTCCAACCTGCTCGGCGTGGATAACCTTGTTGTCAGGGCCTAAAACCACGACAGCTCGAGATAAAAGGCCTTTGAACGCAGAGTCGGCGATTTCAAGCCCCCAGTCCTTTCCGAAGGTACTTCGAAACGTCGATACAGTTTCAGCGTTCTTTATGCCTTCAGCGCCGCAAAAACGAGCCTGTGCGAACGGCAAATCCGCCGAAACGTTGATGACAACCGTGTTGTCGAGTTTCGTGGCCTCTTCGTTAAAGCGCCGAACCGACTTTGCGCAGACACCTGTGTCGATACTTGGGAAAATATTAAAAACTTTGAATTTTGCGCCGTACGTCGAGAGCGAAACTTCCGACAGGTCGCTCTTCGTGAGTTTGAAGTCGCGAGCTGTTGAGCCTTTGGCCGGGAGTTCGCTTGATGTCGTGACAGGATTTCCTTGAAGAGTGATTTTCGCCATAAATTCCTCGCGTGAGTGTTGAGTATCGAGGAGAAAACCTGACACTCTTAAGACCATCGGGCAAGGTGGGAACGTGGAAGAAATCGAAAAAAAATTCAAATGTCCCTTCTGCGGGGAAAAAATCAGCTTCCTACTGGATCTGTCCGTCGCGGGACCCCAAACATACATCGAAGACTGCGAAGTGTGCTGCAACGCCATCCAAGTTTCTTTCGAAGTGACCGACGAAAAGCTCACAGGTTTTCGCGCTGAGAAAGCTTACGGGTAGTCGCACTGGGTTTGGCGCGGGGAAAGTCTGCGAGTGGGCTTCGCCGAGATTTTCGCGGGTGACGACGATGCCGAGTCCCGCAAGGATTTGTGCGGAGAAGGACAAGTTGTAGGCAAGAGGTTTTGGCACTGGGGAAGTCTGCTTCTAGTTATAGGACTTTCTATACTGAGAAAGACCGCTTCGAACTGCCGGATTCTCTTCACCGTAAGTACTTGCGGAGCCGTGCGAATATTCGGGCGGGCGAAGTCTGCGGCTTGCGGCCTGGTTCAATAAATTGGTTTGAAGGCCGAGCTACTTTAAACAAAATTCCTCGGCCGGTGCCACATGAGGATTTGCTTTTCACTGTTGATGAATAAACTGGGCTGACACAAACCGACGCACGTCGAAAAAAAATAAAATATATCTTGCGCACTTTTTCCGATCGAAGGCGCAGAAGCATGAGTCAGAGTTTAATCTTGTTTGGGCTATCATTCTCCATCGATTAGCTGGCGCGCGTGAGGTCAAAAACGAACCCCGCGGTCCGGAGACATTTTATTTCTCACGTCACAACAGAAGTCCTATATGAGGCGAAAATCTGCTCTCAAAAAGCCGTGTTACTGTTTGGCTTTTGAGGAGAAATTATGTCGCTACAAAATTTAAACAATCATGATTTACTTTCCGGTTTCAAAACGTTGGTGCAGCGGGAACGCCGAGTGAGTCGCGAAGTTCTGGAATACATCGCGGAAATTGAAAGTCGCAGAATTTTTTTGAATGAAGGATACACGTCCACCCACGATTGGCTGGTTGCTGTGCACAACTACTCGCATGGGGCCGCTGGCCGCAGAGTCAGCGCGGCACGAATGCTCTGCGCAGTCCCCGAAATTTCTGAAAAAATCGAGACTGGCGAATTTTGCATGTCCAGTTTAAGTCGAATTCAGTCCGCAATCCGAATTGAAGAAAAGCGCAGCGGCGAAGTTATGTCGGCGGAAAAGAAGTCCGAAATGCTAGACGAGATAGAACTCAAACCTAAGGCAGAGATCGAACGATCTTTGGCCGAGCTATTTTCATCAACCGCTCCGGCGCGGGAGATGCGCCAACCGAAAGCGGACGGCTTTACACGAATGCATGTCACGTTTTCCGAGGAGCAAATGCAGAAAATTGAGCGGGCGGCAGAACTTCTTTCGCACAAAACAGAGAGCGCATCGATCGCTGATGCATTGGTTGCGATGGCAGAGATCGTTATCGCATCGAATGATCCTCTCGAAAAAATCGTGAAACCGCGGAACAAGAATAATGACGCACAGGTCGACCGCTGCGGAGTTTTGACAGGCGACGCTCCCGCCACGTGGCTCGCTACGCCGAACAAGACGGCAGCGATCAAGCCGTCGACTAGAAATTTCGTCTTTCGCCGAGACGACGGCCGTTGTCAGTTTGAAACTGCAGACGGTGTTGTGTGTGGGTCGCGCAAGTTTACACAGATCGATCACATGCTGCCGAGGGCGCTGGGAGGATCAAATGACGTCGAAAACCTACGTGTACTTTGTCGATCGCATAATCTTCTCATGGCAGAGCAAGTTTTTGGCGCAGCGAAGATGGCAAGTTACCGCAAGGCTCCTGCCAGTAATCAGTCGCTGCGCGAATGATAGCGCTCTTCGAGAAAAATTGCAGACGAGTCGTTTTCAATCTGCCGCGCGCGTTGGCTGGTAGGCTTAGCGCGCGCTGGTATGTTTAGCGCGCGTCGCTTAGAATTTTTCGCATGTGACGTTTTGTTTTGTGCCCAGCGCGGTCTTTCGATCAGTTCCGAAAAACTCGACGGACTTAAGTTTGCCGTTTTGAGTTTCGTGGCGAACGAAGAAGGTGCTCTTTCTTGGGGAATCGAGCGATCGGACCAGCGAGAGAGACTTGTTTTTACCAAGCTCCGCTCGAAGCTGATAGATGTCGGCAGCGCCCAGTATCTGTTTAAAGACGAGATTCGTTTCGCCGCTTTTCTTGTTTTTGAATGCGTAAAAATAGGTCGCGAGGGGATCTTCTTTGTCATTGGCGAAACTGTCATCGGAAGAACACCGAAGAAGCTGCGAAACCAAAGGCAGCCCCTCTGATTTCGATAGTACGCCACGGTCCGACAAAAGCCGCCCAACGAAACTTCGAGTCGATTCGGAAGTCGGACCGGAGGTTGCGCCAGAAATTGAACCAGGACCTGTAAGAAGCTTTTCGATGCCGTCACGGCGTTCAACCAAATAAATCAGCTCATGTGCCACGAGGACCGCTTTTGAAAGGCTATCGAGCTCGTTCCACTTTGACGTCACGATCGATAGTTCCGTGGAGACGTCTGAAAAATAAGCGATCTGCTCAAACGAGCAGGCCTTCGGAATTTGGTACTGGCCCCAATCGTTGGACAGCGGAAGTGTTTCGACGAATCGCACTTGCTCGGGTTTTCCTGTCGCGAAGTTCATGAACTCTCGGCCCTCGAGAATCGGAAGCAAAATATCTTTCGCGAAAATCTGTTTCGTCTGTTCGACAGGAACACTTTCTGGATTCCAATAATGTTTCGCGACGCGCTCGCCGACAAAATCCGCGATCTTTTGATTCGTAGGCGCTTCCAGAATAAAGTCGGCGGCGCTAAAAGTGAGGCCCTTTGCTCGCGCTTCGTAAAGATCAAGAACTTCAAGTTTTCCACCGCAGCGAAGACCGACGCCACCGCCGCCATTGATTGTCCCACTCAAAGCCGTCCCGCTGACGAGGCCTACGTCTGGCGAACTATTGGTCGCTGGGCCGCTCATTGGAACCGCTCGATCGCCCGCAGGCCCCTGGCAAGCTGTTATCGAAATAAACAGCAAACCAGCACCGAGGAACATCACATGGGAACTAAAAATAGAGCTGCTTTTCATAGTGATCAACAGCTCTGCAAGGACTCCGCCGGGTTCAGCTAAAATTGTGGATAATTTCACCGCGAACTCCAATTTCCGTAGCTTAAGAGTTTTCTATTTTCTGAGGTAAGTTTTGAGAGTTTCTCCGACCGCGCACGAGCCGCCGATACCGAAACCATCCGTCGATAAAATCAACGTCGGATGCGGTGTGATCTCGAACTCAGCAGTAGAATGGGTCGACCGACCGGTGTCTGGATCGATCACATACATCGAAAGCTTGTTCGCTTCTAGAACCGAAGGCGCCGCGTGTCCCGTTCTGAAGTAAGTTCGCGAGTTCTGGATCTGCGTCTTTACGTCGATTCGAAGGAACGAATCCGCTTCGGAAATCTTGGTGAATGCCAATTTCATCTCGTCACGACCGAGAACGAAAGCATCCTTCGCCGCAAGACCACTTCCCTCGCAAACTCGAGCGACGATACTCCAAACACCGATGAGCTCCGAGTCGCGCCCCATGAAACACTCTGTCGATCGATCTCGATACCATCGAAGGCGCGCCTGATCTATGGGCGACAAGCACCCCGCCGCACCATACGCTTTTTCACAACCCGGTCGCTTAGAGGTCGCATCATTCTTCCCTTTCGAGAGGGCGAGGTACTCGGCCTGCTCAGCGGGGCTTAAGCACGTTTCCGACGCCTCGGCCCGGGGACCCGTAACTGCGATCACTACGAACAAAGACAGAACTTTAGTGGCCAGATTCGAGACAATATTCGCTTTCATAAAAACTCCTTCAATTCGCCGGCAGAGCACCATTGCTTGCGGCATGAGAGAGTTATAACGCTGTGTTTCCAAATCTTCGAGATTAAGATTATAAATTAGTCTATAATAACGAGAGTTTTAATAACGTAGCGGCGTAAATAATTGAAAGGACAGGGTAATGAGAATCTGGGATTTCACCGAATATCGCCCTTACTTGATGGAAAAGCTGGGGCAAGACGGGTCCCGGACGGGACTTCGAAAGAAATTGGCAGAAGCCATCCCTGTCCATACGACCTTCGTTTCGCAGGTTCTAAAGGGCCGCGCCGAGTTCTCTCTGGAGCAGGCCGAGGCGATCAATCTGTTCTTCGAACACACCGATGATGAGGGCGAATACTTTCTTCTATTGTTGATGCACGAACGCGCCGGCGCTGAACGTCTAAAAAAGCGATTTGCTGTGAAGATCAAAGCGATGCGAGATGAGCGACTCAATATTCAAAAACGTCTGAACGTCGACGAATCCATTTCACTGAAAGACCGTGAGAAATTTTATTCAAGTTACATCTATGGAGCCATCCACGTACTGACGGGTCTCCCGCAATTCGGAAACGTCACCGAGCTCTCGGACGCGCTGAAGCTTCCAAGGCCCCGCACGCAAGAGATCGTCGACTTTATGCTTCGCCTTGGAGTTCTTATTGAAGCCGACGGACGACTCACGCCAGGTCCTCAGCACATTCACATCGGCAACGATTCCGAGATGATCTTAAAGCATCACTCGAACTGGCGGCTGCACACAGTTTCGAGCCTACAGTTTTTGGATCGCGACGATCTTCACTATTCAGCCTGTCTTACGCTTTCGCGCGATGATGCGTTTCGAGTGAAGGAATCGATTCTTCAGAACTTAAAAACGAATGTCGATATCGTATCAAAGTCGCCCGAAGAAATTGCCTACGTGATGAATCTCGATTTTTACAAATTGCTGGCGTGAAACTTCACGTGGTTTTCGATGAAGGTCGAAATGAAGTAGTAGCTGTGGTCGTAGCCCTCGCGCAGATTCACTGCGAGCGGCTGATTCTTTGATCGACAGGCAGCAGTGAAGTTTGCGGTCATCAATTGTTTTTCAAAAAACTCGTCCGCAAGCCCTTGATCGATCAGAATTTCTTTAGGATGTTTCGCGCCAGAAAGAATAAGTTCGGTGGCGTCGTGCTTTGCACCCTCACCGCTACCGCTTCCGAAGTAACCTTCAAATGCTTTGATACCCCACGGAGCTCTCACTGGATTTACAATCGGCGAGAACGCTGAAATGGTTTGGAATTTTTCCGGATGGCGAAGTCCCAGCGTCAGTGCGCCGTGACCTCCCATCGAATGCCCAGAAAGAGAAATACGATCCTTCGAGACTCCAAACTGCGTCTGAACCAGCTCGTGAAGCTCGGAAACAATATACGATTCCATTTGGTAGTGATCGCGGTATCCCGGTGTCGTCGCATTGACGTAAAAACTGGCGCCGGAACCGAAGTCGTAGGCATCGTGCTCGGCAGGAAGCTGAAGCCCGCGTGGTGATGTGTCTGGACAAATGACCATCAGACCGGCTGCGCTTAAATACTTTTGTGCACCAGCTTTCGTGATGAAGTTCTCATCTGTGCATGTGAGGCCGGAAAGCCAAATCAAAGCGCCTCTGACGGGACCCCGGGGGAGAAACGTCGAGAACTTCATTTTCGTTCCGGTCGAAATGGAATCGTGCTCCCAAAACTGAGTGAGTCCTTCGAAAGTTTTATGCGACTTCAGTGACGTCAGCGGCTTTAGCGACTGCAGTGGCTTTATTTCCATGGGGACTCCCGTCAAAAAAAACGACTACATTTTAATTACAGATCGAATCGCAAGTCCGTCATGCATGTAATCAAACGCCTTGTTGATCTCGCTGAGTGGCAATTCAAATGTCACCATGTCATCGATATTGATTTTTCCCTGCATGTACTGATCGACATAGCCCGGAAGTTCTGTTCGCCCTTTTACGCCACCGAAGGCTGAGCCCTTCCACACGCGGCCCGTCACCAATTGAAAGGGGCGTGTTGAGATCTCTTGTCCGGCACCCGCGACGCCGATGATGATCGATTGTCCCCAGCCACGATGAGCGCATTCCAGCGCCGCTCGCATAAGGCCCACGTTTCCGACGCATTCAAACGAGTGATCCACGCCCCACTCCGTCATTTCAACGATCACTTGCTGAATTGGCTTGTCAAAGTTCTTCGGGTTTATGAATTCGGTCGCACCGAGCTTCATTGCGATTTCTTTTTTTCCATCGTTGATATCGATCGCGATGATTCGCGAAGCCCCGACAGCTTTCGCCGCCTGAAGAACCGACAAACCAATGCCGCCAAGACCGAACACCGCGACGGTGTCACCTTTTTGAACTTTCGCTGTGTGGGTGACGGCTCCAAGTCCCGTCGTGACCCCGCATCCCAGAAGACAAACTTTCTCCAACGGTGCTTTGGGATCGATTTTCGCCAAGGCGATTTCTGGAACGACAGTGTACTCCGCAAACGTCGAGCACCCCATGTAGTGGTAGATTGGCTTTCCGTTTTTTGAAAAACGCGAAGTACCGTCGGGCATAAGACCCTTGCCTTGAGTCGCGCGAATTTTTACGCACAGATTTGTTTTGCCAGAAAGACAGAATTTGCATTCGCGGCACTCTGGTGTGTACAGCGGAATAACATGATCGCCGATCTTTAACGAAGTCACACCCTCGCCGACCGCTTCGACAATTCCTCCACCCTCATGACCAAGAATCACTGGAAAAAGTCCCTCCGGGTCAGCGCCCGAAAGGGTGAAAGCGTCCGTATGACAAACGCCGGAAGCAATTATTTTGACAAGGACTTCGCCCTTTTTTGGGCCCTCGAGATCGATCTCTTCAATTGAAAGTGGCTCGTTCGGCTTCCAGGCAACAGCGGCTTTTATTTTCATATGAAAAAGTTCTGAGACGAACCACAAAGAGAGTCAACTCATCGACCTGATTTTTTAATCGCATTCACCATCTGATCAAGTTTGGCTAAAAACTGTGACCGATCGGCTTTCCCCATGGCTGCGGGACCCGTCGATTTGTCGCCAAGATCGCGAAGGTGGGCGCTGAGCTCGCGGCCACCAAGTGCATTGCCAATATTTTCTTCATCGAGCTCTCGACCCTTTGGACCAATCACTCTCGCCTTCTTTTTGATCGCGCGATCCGCCAATAGCAGATCACTCGTCACAAGAATGTCACCCACGTCGATATTTTCTGCGATCCAATCGTCGGCACTGTCGAATCCGCCGGGAACCGTCTTCATCGCAATACGCGGATTGATCGGAATCGTCAGTACTTTGTTGGCTACCACGATCACCTGAAGCCCATACCGGTCCGCCACGCGGTAGGTCTCATCCCGTACCGCGCATCCATCGGCGTCGATGTAGATCGTCAGCATACTCACTACCCCGGCATTTTGAAGGGACCACCGACTTCCAACGCTTTTTTGTACGCTGGTCTTGAGTGGATTCGTTCAAGGAACCGATTTAACATCGGATATTTGGAGACCGGAAGCCCTCCGCCAGACTCACTGGCCTCGACAACAAAACTCATGATCACATCCGCTGCGGTGAACTCAGAGCCAGCAAACCACTCGCTGCGCTTGAGCTCGTCTTCCATATACTTCTGCTGCGCAAGAAGGCTCGGATCTATCACCATCTTGTGCATTTGAATCGCAATTCCCTTCACTACGGGTAGAATCATGAGCTTCGCAACAAGCGGGATCGGCGGATTAGCGATCTGGTTGAAAATCAGCTTGAGAACAAGCGGCAACATTGCGGAGCCCTCAGAAAAGTGCATCCAGAAAGTGTAGCGCAAAAATTCCGGTGAGCCTGGCTTCGGCTTCAACCGACCCTGACCATATTTTGTAACCAGATATTCGAGGATCGCTCCCGATTCGACCAAAGTTTCCGAGGCGCCCTCAATGGAATCGACCAAAACGGGCGCCTTTCCGAGAGGATGAACGTCGCGAAGACTTTGCGGGGCCATCAAAGTCTTTGGATCACGCTTGTGGTATTTTACTTCATACTTGAGCCCAAGCTCTTCAAGCATCCAAAGAATACGCTGAGACCGAGAGTTGTCGAGATGGTGCAATGTAATCATGGAGAAAGACTTGCACAATTCGAGGAGGGCCGTCCACCTCAGATAGCTGCGACTGCGTTAGGGTTCACAAAATTGACAAACTGCCCGGCCCCTGTGAAAACCAAACGATGAATGAACTTAACTTATCCTCGCATCAAGAATTGTATGTGCAGCAGGTCCGAGAGCTCGCCGAACTTTTCGGATTCGAAACTCGAAACAAATATCAAGTGCTCGATCAGAACAAACAGCCACTTGTTTTTGCGGCCGAGCAGCAAAAAGGACTCTTCGGTTTTTTGTTCCGGCAGTTTCTTGGCCATTGGCGAAAATTCGATATTCACTTCATGACACCTGACCGCAGAGTGCTCTTTGTTGCTCATCACCCGTTTCGATTCTTCTTCCAACGCGTTGAAGTGCGAGATAGCCAAGGGCGATTCATGGGAGCCATCCAGATGCGATTTGCGATTTTCACAAAACGTTTTGACGTTCACAATGAGCGTGGCCAAACCATCATGGAAGTCGCATCGCCACTTCTCAAGTTTTGGACCTTCTCATTTCGACGCCAGAATCGCGAAGTCGCTTTGGTTCAAAAAAAATGGTCCGGTCTTTTCAGCGAGGTCTTCACCGACAAAGACATGTTTAAAATCGAATACAAGGACCAAAGCCTCAGTGCGCCGGACCGCCTCCTTGTGCTGGCCGCATCGATTTTCGTCGATCTCTTGTACTTCGAGCGCAAAGCTGATTGAACAAAGTCCCGACCTCTTCGCCTCCATTCACCCAACCTCTTGACCTCCGTTCAAAGGACACAAAATGATTTACGAAATGACCGTCCCACAGTTCATTAAAACTCTTCGAAACGTCACAGCGATTCTCGACAAAGCTGCAGGTTTTGCTGATCAAAAGAAAATTGAATCAACGGTTCTCATGGGCTTGCGTCTTGTTCCCGATCAGCTCGATTTCACACGTCAGATTCAGATCGCTTGCGACAGCGCTAAGCTCGGTGTCGCTCGCGTCACTGAAAAGGCAGCGCCTGAGCACGCTGACACGGAAAAAACATTGCCAGAGCTGAAAGCTCGGATCGAAAGCACGATCAAGTATCTGGAAACAATTAAGCCTGCGGATTTTTCGGGCGTCGAAGCTCGCCGGGTGACGACGCCGCGCTGGGAAGGAAAAACACTCAGCGGGTCCGAGTATATTATCCATCACACCATCCCAAACTTTTATTTTCACGTGACGACGGCCTACTCGATTTTGCGAGCGAATGGCGTTGAGCTTGGGAAAAAAGACTTTTTGGGCGCGCTTCCATTTAAGGCCTAGGGCTTAAAGAGTGAAATCTGAAACTGAGATTCCGGTGGTTTTTGAGGACGATGATTTATACGTCGTCGATAAACCCGTCGGAATCTCGGTTCACAATACCGACCTTAAGCTTGGCGATGAAACCAATCTTCTCGTTCTACTGACTCGGATCCTGAAACATCGCGGCGAAACGGCTCGCCTCTTCCCGGTCCACCGCCTCGATAAAGAAACGAGCGGCCTTCAGATCTTCGCAAGAAACGAGTCCGCGGCGCGAACTTACGCCACTGAATTCGAAAGCAGAGATGTTCTAAAAATTTATTCAGGTCTTCTTCGAGGTCGCCTGACTGAAGGCGATACATCGAATACGACTGAGGTTGCATGGCGCTGGCCACTGACTGATAAGGCCGAAGGAAGAAACAATCCAGCCGGCCTTTCTGCGTCACGTATCCCGTGCGAGACTAAAGTTCACGTCATCGCTCAATCCAAGTATTTCACACGATGCGAGTTCAACCTTGTGACAGGCCGCCAGCATCAAATTAGAAAACATGCAGCTATCGCCAAACACTCTTTGGTGGGTGACAGTCGCTACGGCGATGCCACCTACAATCGTCGGATGGCCGACATGTACAAAACTTCCCGAATGTTTCTGCACTGTGGCCGGGTCGAAATCCGCGGCCTTCGACTTGAGAGCCCGACGCCGGAGTGTTTTGATCTCCTGCTTCCCACCCCAAAATCGTAACCACGACAAAAGCCTGGTCTCGCAGACAAGCGCACGCCGCTCTCCTACACTCAAATCTATGAACTCAGAAAAACTCACCCCAGTGCTTTTAACATTCGTGCTTTTAGTCACCGCTGCACTCACTGTGACTTTAACTACCGGCAAGGCCCACGCGCAAAAAAGTTCGCCCAATGGATCCGTCGTGCAAAGTGAAATTACACACCCTTCACACTTTTCGTTTTTGTTAGGGGGCATCGCGCCCAAGGGCGAGCGCCAACACAAACTCACCAAAAACGACCGCGGCAACATCTACGAATGGTCTCAGCAGAATCAAACCATTGTGGCCCAGTTTGGACCCGCGACGAATGTCAAAGGTGATGTCTGGCGCTTGTCGGAAATAGAATCGACCTACGATCCCGTGGAAAAGAAATCGGAACTCACCGGAGTCACCACTTCTTTTTACCCCCACGGTGTTCGATCCAAAACTCGCTGCAGTGGTGCCAGCGAGGAAACGGCGCAGTGTGTGACGGCCAGCCGGAAATTTTGCGAAACCTTCAAAGCTAGAAATAAACCACTGGGAATTCAAATTACAGATGAAGGAACCCGAGAAAACATTCTCCGAATGGGCCGAGAGTGTTCGGCGTACGCCGATTACTTAAATCAGACTTTGGATCCTGTGAAACTTCTCAACGGAGCCGAGCGAGGAGAGCGCGACGAAAACGTCGTAAAATCTGATCTTGCTGCCCTTAAGGATTTGAAGACGTCAGCAACGGCAAAAGCCGTTAACGGATTTGAACTGAAAGGCCTGAATGACTGGTTCGGTGCCGACGACAAAGTCGGAGCCTCGACAACGGGAATGAAGAATCGCGCCGATCGCCTTAAGCAGGCCGGTTCGGACTTCCGCGCTTTATCTCACCTTGCAGCCATGTGTTCGGAGACAACATTCGTCGAACAAGGCCGGGGCACTGGTTGGACATTGCCACAAGACACCCCGCACTCGAAGGCCCCGGCCGTCGTCCGCTAAGACACTTCGTTCCGGCCCGCAGCAATCCTTGTTAACGGCATAAGATCGCTCTATCCGTGGAGAACTATTCACGGTGAGGATCTCTATGAGCCCTGCGAAATTGGCCGTTAAGCACCCGATCTTCATCGCAAGTATCGTTATACTTTTAATGGCCCTTGGCGGTCTTGCGCTGAAGCGCCTTCCGATTGATCTTTTTCCAGATGTTAACTTTCCTACGGTCGTCGTCGCAACGACGTATCCTGGCGCTGGGCCGCAAGAGGTCGAAACCGGCATCTCGCGTATTCTCGAGGACGAAGTTTCGTCGATCTCGGGTGTAAAAAAAGTTTCCTCGCAAAACCGCGAAGGTTTTAGTCTGGTCATTGTCGAGTTCGATTTAAAATCAAATCTTGATTACGCCGAACAACAAGTCCGAGCGAAAGTGACGAACGCTCTCAAATTCCTCCCCGACGACGTCGACGCTCCGATCACGCGGAAAGTTAGTCCGTCGGATTCTCCGATTCTCGGTATCGCTCTTCAGTCTGAAATGCCTGATGCAGAACTTTATGATCTCGCAAAAGAACGGATCGCGCCGCAGTTTGAGCAAGTAGAACAGGTGGGTCAGGTCGATATCGTCGGTGGCCGGAAACGCGAAATTCATATTCAGCTCGATCGCAACAAATTGACGGCCGCTGACATGTCCGCCACCTCCGTCGTCAACGCACTTTCGGCTGCCGGTCGAAACGTTCCCATCGGAAAAACAACATCGGACACGACCGAGACGACGTATAGAACTTTGGCCGAGTACAAATCCATTCCAGAAATTGCGAATTCCGTTCTGCGGGTCGCCGACATCAGCTACCCCGTGACGATTGGAAAACTTGGAACGATCACCGACTCACTTCAAGACGAGAAGTCACGCACACGGCTGAACGGGACAAAAACTCTGCTCTTCAACGTGTTCCGGCAGTCCGGGGCAAACTCAGTTAAAGTTGCTGATCAAGTCATTTTGAAAATCGCGAAAATCAATGCTGAACTCGAAGCCCAGGGCATCAAAGCGAAACTGAAACTTGTCAACGATACCAGCCGCCGAATTCGCGCGAACGTATTCGACGTCTATGAATCGATTTTCTTCGGAACGTTACTCACCATCATCGTCGTTTATTTCTTCCTTGGAAGTCTTAAGTCGACACTGATTACGGGATTCGCTCTTCCGAACTCGATTCTGGGCGCCTTTATTTTCATGTCTTTCTTTGGCTTCTCAATCAATATTATGAGCCTTTTGGCGCTGAGCCTTGTGGTTGGACTTCTTGTCGATGATGCGATCGTCGTTCGAGAGAATATTTTCAGGAAACTCGAACTCGGTCTTTCACCAAAGCAAGCCGCCGTCATCGGCACCCAAGAAGTTACCCTCGCCGTCATTGCGACCACCGCAACAATCCTTGCGGTGTTCGGCCCCATCGGAAACCTCGAGGGCATTGTCGGTCAGTTCTTTAAAGAGTTCGGCCTCACTGTTTGTTTTGCCATGCTGGTCAGTCTGTTTGACGGTCTTTTTGTCGCACCCGCGCTTTCGGCCTATGTCGGCGGCGTCTCGCACGAGAAAAAACCGCCTGGAAACTGGTTCACTCGAGGAAACGCGCGCACGCTGAAGTGGTTCGACGAATTCCAAACGCGGCTTGAAAAGTATTATGTTTCCATCTTGCGGTGGTGCCTGGTTCATCCACTGAAAACGATTGCCGCGTCGATTGGCGTTTTCTTTCTCTCCATTGTGGTAGCGAAAACGGTCCCATTCACTTTTCTTCCGCCCCAAGACAACGGCGAGTTTTATGTTCAGTTCGAACTGCCTACGGGGGCAAGTCTTACGGCCACAGACGAGGTCGCGAAAAAAATTGAAACGAAGCTTCGTACTTTTCCGCAGATTGAAGATCTCTTAACGACAATCGGTAGCGGCCAAGGCGAAAGTAACAAGGCCAATATCTTTATTCGACTTGTCGGATCTAAGAATCGAGACGAAAACACGACCGAAATGAAAGATCTTATCCGCGAAAGTACGAAGGAGTTTACTGACTATAAACTTATCGTGACAGATCAACCCTCTCAAGGCGGCCGTCCCTTTAACCTCAATATCGTCGGACAAGATCTTGAGGCCCTTGTTCCGTATTCAGAAAAAGTTCTCGCCCGCGTCAGCCAGATGACATCACTGCGCCAAGCCGACAGTACCTACAGAGCTGGGCGCCCCGAATATCAAGTGGTGTTAAAGCCCGACATTGCCGCCATATCAGAAGTGACGATGGCGGGCCTTGGTCAAGAGTTGCGGTCGCAGATCGAAGGTCGAACCCCCGCCCTTTTCCGCGAAAAGGGAGTGGACTACGATGTACGCGTTCGCCTGCAGGAAGATCAGCGAAATCTTGCAGCTGACTTTAACCAAATGCGCGTCCCCAATTTGAGTCAGCGCCTCGTACCTCTTTCGAATGTCGCGAATCTTGTCGAAGTTAAAGGACCGACGACCGTCCTTCGAGAAAATAGATCGCGATATATTCAGGTCTCCGCCGACCTTGTGCCCGGTGGCGCCGGGATCGGTGGGGCTATTTCTGAACTCAAGAAGCTTTTTGAAAACGAGCTGAAACCCCCCGCAGGAATCACCTATAGCTTTGTCGGTGAAGCCGAACGATTCGCCGAACTCATGGTGAATATGCTCGTGTCTCTTGGGCTCGGGATGATGTTTATTTATTTGGTTCTCGCAAGCCTCTTCGGATCTTTCCTTACGCCCTTCACGATCATGCTGGTCATTCCGCTGGCCGCATGTGGAGCCTTCATTTCGCTGGCCATCACACGATCAAGCTTTGATCTGTTTTCGATGATTGGTTGTGTGATGTTGATGGGTCTGGCGACAAAGAACTCGATTCTGTTGATCGACTACGCGGTCGACAAACAGAAACACGGCATGGACCGCGTCGAAGCATTGATTCGCGCTGGTGAAACGCGCTTGCGTCCAATTTTAATGACAAGTCTCGCGCTGATCGCAGGAATGATTCCGGTCGCCATTGGACTCAATGAAGCTTCAAAGCAGCGGACAAGTCTTGGGATCGTCGTGATCGGCGGAACTATCAGTTCGACGATACTTACTCTGGTCGTTATTCCCGCCTGCCATATTTTCATCGATCGATTTCAGACTTGGGTGCTTGTGAAGTATCGAGCTGTGTTCGGACACGACACTTCGGACGTTTGAGAACTGCACGCTTTGGACGAGATCGCGGCGCCTCCCCATCTTCCGCGACACAGGCGTCGTGCCTTCTACCGCATCGGCTCGGCCCTCCTGGCCTCGGGTCGCGCTTACGCGACCTGCCCGATTCGGAGGTCGCGGAAGATGGGGAGGCGCCGCGCTCTTGCGCTCCGCTTGTCGTTCTCAACTTCCCTTCGCTCTGTTGAGATTTCTGGTGCGGTGAGTGTGCTTTTTCTTAGCGGCGGCAGGGTGAGGATTCTTGGCCGTTGCCGAAGCGCACGGATGGTGGTTCGTGCGGGTCTGAGGAGAAATCTAGGGTTAGGATTTTTTTGTAGAAGTTGGCCGGCTCGATTGTGGGGGGCATGTTCTCATTGCCCAGCGTGTTTGTGTTTTGCGAAATACATTTCGCTAGTGCGCTGCGGACTTTGCCTAGGTCGTTTCCTAGTAGAAGACCCAATTCGATCACTAGGCGGCGGAGGCCCGCGTCGCGGCTTGGGGTGGAGTAGGCAAAATACTCTGTGTCGTTCAAACATCGGCCCGCGAGGGATGCGGCCTCGTATCCTGATGCAACGACATCCCACCGAACTTGAACCAATTTGCAGAAGTCTTGAGCTCGCCTTGTGATCTTTGCTTTCGTCGATTCGCGAGCGATCGCCAAACGTTTCTGAACTTCGTCGTCAAAACGGCGGATTTCTAACGCTTCCTCGAAGTTTGTTTTTCCGACTTCGTTCGATGAAGCGACGAACTGTGCGGTGCTGTAGCCGGGCTGACTCTCAAGAGGTTGCCCAAGATTTTGTGGCCATACCCATCGACGAAACCCATGGGCCTTTGAGGTCGGTGCGTGCCCAAGGGTCGTTATCGAAATCATCTGACGGACAGCGCCAGGCAACCAAGACCCACGCAACTCTACGACACCTGAATCACTGACGCCTTGAACAATTTCAACATGGCCTGGTTTCATCCACATGGTTCCAGGCACGACAGCGGCACGCGAAATTTCGATGGGATACGTGTGTCGCGACAAACTTCCTGTCCACGTTCGATTGTTCACGCCCTCGATAAAAGCACGCACTCGCTGAACAGGATCTTTGATGTGATCAAAGGCCGGAGTTCGATGATCGAATCTTGAATTTTTTGGATCCAGCGAAAAAGGCAGCGAATTGAGATAGGAGAAAACAATTCGTGCACCGTAAACGGCATCGGCACAATCCGTTTTTAAATCGCCCCATGGGCCGCGGAGGAAAAAATCTTCGGTGAACTCTGTTCGAATCCACTCGGCGTATTTTGCTTCCTGTGCCTCGCTCCAAGTCTCTGTTGCTATCCAAACTCCTGATGGTGGAGCCGAGTCCGCAGCGTGTGCTCGCGAAAAAAGCAGTAAACTAATGCCGGCAAAAAGTAGGGCTAAAATTCGAAGCGATGCCATCGTTCGTGAGGGTTGCAAAAATGGTGCACGTTGATCGATTTTGTACGCGAACCAGGCCGACGATCACGAGAGGCGCGGACTACACGTATGAAATAAAATCACGGATCTCAGTGATAAGACCTCTTTAGGACCCACTCCCAAACTTCGCCGTCTTGATCGTGTCCAACAAGGCCGACAAGTTCGAAACCGTGTTTCTCGAGGACTTTGGTCGACGCACTGACTTCGGGCTGCGTCTGAGCGGCGATCGTCAGATCTCGATCTTCCTTGAGCGCCATTTCAACAAGCTGCTGCGTCATTTGAGTCGCGACGCCGCGCCCCTCAAACTCCGGAAAAGTAAAACAGGCGATTTCAACACGGCCGTGCTCGGGCGCAGATTTGAAAGCACACGTCCCAACGCAATTCCCATCGAGGAGTGCTAAGTAGCCCAACCAGGGTTCTTCATAGCCCGACGTTTTGTACATCTGCACCGTGGATGAACAGACCTCGTTCACCAGTTCTTCGCGACGAGCCATTTCCGGCACGTCTCCATCTTGATCTATTTTAACTAGTTTCAGTTGGCTCATACCAAAACGATAGGCGGTGAAATTCAGAATGACAACAGGGGCCGTTGACCTTTCGGTGACGCGTGATCGATGTTACCTAAAAAATGAGGTCCAACATGGCTCAGCTCAACGTTCAAACTATCTCAAGCCCTATCGGACGTCTGCACTTGGTGGCGGAACCTGAGGCTTTGCGCGCTGTCATTTTTGAAGAAAGCTGGGCGGATTTTAAAAACCAAAACCCGAACGTCGCCCAGAAAAAGACCGACATCACCGCGCTCGCAGCGCTGCAGTTGAAAGAGTACTTTTCGGGCCGGCGAAAAAAATTCGATGTCCCCTACAAACTAGAAGGAACTGTATTTCAGAAGAAAGTTTGGACAGCTCTTCGGAAGATTCCCTACGGAACGACTCACTCTTACAAGCAGCAAGCCGAGGCCGTTGGAAACCCGAAGGCCGTTCGAGCCGTTGGCGGCACCAATGGTCGCAATCCACTGGCGATCATTCTGCCATGTCACCGCGTGATTGGGACTTCGGGTCGACTCACGGGTTACGCCGGTGGGCTCGATAAAAAAGAATTTTTGTTAAAGCTTGAAGGTCTCTCGCCTAAGGCGAATTGAAGAATTCTAAAATCTCATCATCATAGAAAAGCCAAGTTCGCACGATACTCCAGAAGTGTCCGCTACCTAAAGTTATCAGCTTCGCTGGTTTCCAAAAATCGACAAGCTTCATTTGGTTTTCCGTCGGCACTGTCGTGTCGGAATCGCTAATGACCATTCCAAATTTTGGAATTTTGGCAAGGGGCGGTTGAAGGGTCGGCTCAAGTTTGAGCGCGGCGTTGATCGCAGCAATGTGTTTTTCTCGAGTATCAAACCCAAATCGTTCGCGGCGATCGGCGGCCAACTTGACCATTGCCGCTTGATCCGACGTTGCAATCACTTCCGCCAAGGGAGTGCCAGCAACGATGGCAAAAACGGCATCCAGGCGCTCGTATTTCGAAGCCGCAACAGATGCGAAAAGACCGCCGACACTGGTGCCCAGCATACCAACGTAGGGCGAATCGATTTCACTGAGACTGATCTCAACGGCCTTCAGCATACGACTGTAGAATTCCTGGTGGATATCGAGGTCCGTTCGTTTGACGTCGTTTCCCGTCCAACCATTGAGAATGAAAACTTGGTAGCCAGCACGGCAAAACTGCGCGGCGTAGCTTCGGTCGATGTAGTTCGTTCCGCCCGTTGGCGGCATTATGATAAGGCTGCGTTTGAAAATAGGGGCCTGTGCCTCTTCGGCTGTTTTCGGTGCTGATACTGTTGCCAGGACTTCGAAAGGAGTACCTAGGTACTCACCACTCAATGTTCTCTGCCCGGCTTCACACGCCGTCGCGGATCTTGCGGAAGAACAAATAAAAATTAGCGCGGCCACCGCAACTAAAGAAAACTTCATCGCTAGATTGTATCAAACGTTTGAAGAGTTTCGGGATGAATCAGCGTGTTTGAATTTTTGTAGATTCGAGACGTCTGATAAAGCTTCCGCATCGCCTCACCCTTGGGCATGTGTTTGTAAGTGTCGGGAAACTTCAGCTTAAGTTCTTTGTGAATCTGCTTGGCGTATTTGGCACTGACGGTCGGAAACAAATGATGTTCGACATGATACCCAAAATTAAGAGTAAAAAACTCGATAACAGGATGATTGGTCACCGTCAGTGAATTCGCCAGAGGGTCATTCTCGTTCGTCAACGGGCTTAAATTGTGATTGGTGGAAATATAACTCATCAACATGTAGTTCTGTGCGGCGATCGGAAGAATCATCACATAGAGCCAGTTCGAAGGCCCCGCGATCCACAGCATCGCCCCAAGAACAAAAATCTGCGCCGAAAGCTCGATCGTTACACGGCGGTGATCCATGGCATCGAAGAGTCCGTTTCGGAAACGTAAGTAAATTTGTGCTACGAATTCATGAAACGAGAGCCAGAAGAAAAAATAAAGATAACTGCGCTTTCGACCAGACCCCGGCGTAAATGGGAAAATCGCTTGTACGAACTTGCTGCTCTTGTAGATACGCATCGTTGGAAATGCATCAGGGTCCCGAATCGTCTGCTGGGTTTTTCCGTGATGCAGACGGTTGTGCACGTATTTCCAGTAGGTCGGCGAAATCAAATACGGCATGAGCCCGAAAAAACCAAAAAAGGACTGCAGGCGCTCATTCTTGGTAACGGATCCGTGCAAAAGCTCGTGAGTCGCAAAACCAATGATACCGTTGCAAACACCAATGAATACACCGAGCGCAATTTTCACGGGCCACGCCGGATTTAAAACTACGATGGAAAAGAAAGCCGCTAAGGCTCCGATCGCACAAACTGAAAACCAAACAAGCCGGTCTAAATTCGGCTTAAAGACTTCGGGACCGAGGCTTGGCATCAATTCGCGACGATAAAATCCAATATTTCGCGCCGGGGGTGGCAGGATTTTGGCCAATTCGGTCTCCGATGAAGTCGGCGCATCGAGCTTTGGTGTTAGCGTCGTATCGAACGTCATGGTTTTCGTTTTTCCCTTGTGAGACCGGCCCCAGTCACCGACAACCATAAATTAACAGCGCACTAAATTCAAAGCGGAAAGCGCTCAAACTTTAGGCTAACCGAGTCGAGATCAAAGGACCGCGCATGAAACCGAATTCTTCCAATCTCTTTGAAGCGCTGGCTGAGGACATGGTGAGATCCTGGGCCGTTTTTGAGAACGATTTGACCGCGTTCGCGGCATTGGCAACCAACCGGCTAAATAGCCTTCGTTACGATTTCGATCTTAATCAGTTCCACACACTTTTGACACAGTGGCTTCTGAATCATCCGGATTTGCCCGAACAAGTGAACGTTCACAACACTTTTGGACAACCGCCGATCACGCTTTTTAACAACGGTCGCTTTGTCATCGATCTCTACATTTGGCGCGGATGCGATACCTCCATTCACAGTCACGGTTTTCGTGGAGCCTTCAAAGTCCTTCACGGTCTGTCGCTTCACGAAGTCTTCGATGTCGAAACTGAGAAAGTGATTGCGCCCGATGTATCTCTAACAAAACTCGGTCGTCCCCGGCTTGAGATCTTGCGCGCAGGAGATGTACGGACAATTCACCCTGATCAAGCGCTCACTCACCGGGTGATTCATCTCGAAAATCCAACAATCACTCTCTGCGTGAAAACTCTGAACGAGGCCACTGCCTCTCAATGGCATCACTTCGAATCCGGTGTCGCTATTAAAAAGCGGCACATTGAACCAAGCCTTCTTAAAAAGGCCTACATTTACCAATACCTAATTGAGACGGACGAAGCTCTTGGAAATTCGTTTCTTAAAAGTTGGCTAGCACCGCTCGACGTGTCGACTCGAATGAATCTTTGCGAAGACCTTTCGATGGGCGTTTGTGACCTGCCGGAAGATTTGGTTCAAGCGATACTTGAAAACGCGTGCGCTGGTTTTGAAACCAGCGAGTGGTTTCAGCGGTTTCAAAAATCGTCCGTGATTCAAGCCGAGGACATTGAGCTCAGTTCAGAGCTTTCCCCACTCATCCGCTTAGCCATTCATTTTGCCAATACGGGCTGGAAATTTTCAGACGCTGAAGTTTGGCTTCGCGAAATTCAAAATGATTTAACGAAGTCCGATCTCACGCGATCAGTTTTTGAAGTCTTGGATGAGGACAATCCCGCCTACGACGCTCAACTGCGACGTTGGAAGGCGTTCATCGACGAATAGCTGCTAGCTGTTTTCGACAAAGATCGAGGCCAAGACCACGGCCCCGAAGATGGCGAAAAGAACTGAGGCGAAAATTCTGACCCAGTTCATCGGAATCCGAGCCAAAAGCCGATCTCCCAGAAAAACTGCGAGCGCATTGGACGCAACCATGCCGAAAGTTGACCCCAACGTTACGGCCCAGGCACCATGAGCCGCATACCGAGCCCCTAAAGCCACTGTTGCAAGCTGGGTTTTGTCTCCCATTTCAGCGATAAAAAAAGCTACGATCGTGGTCATCAAAACACCAAAGCGTCCCGGCGCCTTAATTTCATCAGCTTTGTCGGGAATCAAAACCCAAAGAGCAAACGCAAAAAAAGTTCCAGCGAGAATCATTTTGAGAGTGTCGGGTTGAAAAAAGCCCGCGGCGATCACGCCGATCCAGCTTGCGAATGCGTGATTGAGAACCGTTGCTACGAAAATACCGAACAGAATGGTCCACGGCTTTTTGTAACGAGCCGCAAGAAGTAATGCCAAGAGCTGGGTTTTATCGCCCATCTCACCGACGAAAACTAAGAGGAATGAATTGAAAATCGCTTCGAACATCATCCGGGATGATCTTGCGACTTTACAGAACGTTAGGCTACAACAAGGTGTGGTCGAAGCGAAAAATCTGGTAAAAATTTTCGGCAAAGGTGCTTCCGTATTCCGCGCGCTTGATGACGTTAACTTTCAGGTCCGAGTGGGCGAATGTTTCGGTCTACTGGGACCCAACGGAGCCGGAAAATCCACTTTCATCGGAATGACCTATGGATCGGTCAAAAAAACGTCCGGTCAGGTCACTGTTTTCGGTCTCGATCCCCAGTCTGAAAGTCGCTCGATAAAAAAGCGCCTCGGCGTCGTCACTCAGGAAAACGCGCTCGATGAGAGTCTTACCGTTCTTGAGAATATGATGCTTTACAGTGCCTTCATGGGGGTTCCGCGCGATCAGCGTCGCCGACGGATTGAGGATCTACTTGAATACATGAACATTGCCCACAAGCGTGATGCATTGATTCAGACACTTTCAGGGGGCATGAAGCGGCGTCTTGTGTTTGTCCGAGCTCTTCTTGGCCAACCGGAACTTTTAATTCTGGACGAGCCGACGACGGGACTTGATCCGGCGGTCCGGCACTTACTTTGGGGGAAAGTGAAGGAACTTCGAAGCTCTGGAACGACGATTATCCTCACAACACACTACATGCATGAAGCCGAAGTCCTATGTGACCGCTTGGCCATCCTTAATAAAGGAAAAATTGTGGCCGAGGGTTCTCCCCAGAAAATGATTTCGGATCACTCACCAGGATACGTTGGAATTTTTAAATCTGAGGACGGTGCGAAAGTTCGAAGCTTGGTGAAAGAGACGACGACGCACGTGCACGAGGACTCGTCCGGGGTTTATCTGCGCGTACCGACATTAGAAAAAATGACCTCACTGGTGGCAGATCACTCACTGAATCCCGCACAGATTCGACCGTCCAATTTGGAAGACGTATTTTTGCAGCTGACGGGGCAGGAGCTTTCTGTCGATGCGTAACATTTCGTTTGATTCGATTTTTGAATTTGCTCGTCTCTGCGTTCACATCAGCCGCAGAAACTGGACGGTCTACAAAAAGGATCTGATCGCGAATATTTCGCCGACGGTCGCTGATCCAGCTCTTGTTATGATCTCCCTTGGTCTTGGCCTTGGCGCCTTCATCACGAATGTCGAAGGCAAAACCTACATGGAGTTTCTTGCGCCGGGCCTAACGGTCGCGACAGCGCTGTTCACTTCGTTTTTTGAGAGCAGCTATGGATTTTATGTTCGAATGACTTTCGAAAATGTTTTTAAAGCGATGCTGACAACGCCCATTGGAGTTTCGGAGGTCGTGGCTGGGGAATTGGTGTGGGTCGGCTTAAAGGGCGCTTTCATGGCCATCGGGGTGGCCATCGTTCTTGCCGTTTGTGGCCTGATGACCAATCCGTGGCTGATACCACTGATCGGCACTGTCGGATTCCTGGTGGCTCTTCCCTGCGGCGCCATGGGGCTGATTTCCACAGCCTTAGTCAATAATATGAATCAGTTCCAATCGGTCTATTCGTTCGTCATCGCCCCGCTTTACTTTTTGTCGGGCATCTTCTTTCCGATCGATCAAATGAACCAGTACGTGCGAATCGTGGCCGAGTTCTTTCCGCTCATACACGGAGTTCGTCTGGCCCAGGCGATTTTTTGGGAACGAGCTATAGTTGATACTTACGTCGCGAGTGGTTCGGTGCTGGTGATTCAGAGTTTCATTTTTTGCACTCTTTCATTTTTCCTAATTCGAAAAAAACTGGTCACATAGTCCGGCACATCGCGACGCCTCTGATTTGTGTTGATCACAGCCTTCTGCGGATGCAACAAAAGTATGTGGCTGGCGACGCATCTTCTGACATTTTTGAAATTCGATCCGTCTCGAAGTCGTTTAACTCGACGTCGATCCTCAATGATATTTCCCTCCGCGTCCCTATGGGTGTCAGCCACATCCTGCTCGGCTCCAGCGGCTCGGGAAAAAGCACGTTACTTAAAGCGGCGCTAGGAATCATCAAACCAGACGCGGGAAGCTTTTTCCTCACCGGCCAGGCTCTTGATTTCAAAGATCGGGCGCAGTGGCTTCATAAATTGGGATACGTTCCACAAGACGGCGGTCTGTTCCCACATTTGACGGCTCGACAAAATATTATTCTGGTCGCGACGACTCTAAAATGGGACCGCGATCGAATTGAGCACCGTCTTGGCGAAGTGCAGGAGATCGTCGCTCTTGAGCCAGAATTGCTCTTGCGGTACCCGCGCGAACTCAGCGGTGGCCAAAAACAGCGGGTCGCTTTGATGCGCGCGATTTTCTTGGATCCCAATGTCATTCTTCTCGACGAACCACTCGGCGCCCTTGACCCAATCGTTCGGTCCGACGTTCAGGCGCGCCTCAAAGAAGTCTTTCATCGGTTAAAAAAGGCCGTCGTACTGGTCACTCACGACATTTCAGAGGCCGTTTTTTTGGGCGATCAAATCTCACTTTTGAAAGACGGACGCATTTTGCAGTCGGGAAGTTTTTCAGATCTTTTAAAAACTCCCTCAGACCCTTACGTATCTCAGTTCATCAATGCCCAACGATCCTGGGAGAGCATCTAAAATGAAAACTCCCCTTGTCATTGGGCTTCTTTGCTTCTCGGTTTTTCTCGCGGTTTTCCTCACCACTAAAACTTCAATCGCGGCTCAACAAAAAGTTGTCGTCGGTTCAAAGATATTTACAGAGAGCTACATTCTCGGCGAGATTGTAGCGAAAAAGTTAGAGCTCTCACAAAACAAAGCTGATAACTCCACTTTGATCGAACGCCGACTTGGAATCGGAGCAACAGGGATTCTCTTCGAAGCTCTGTTGGGCGGGGATATCTCAATGTATCCGGAGTACACTGGTACAATTGCCGAAGCGATCCTTAAAAGACCCGATCTTAAAACGTTTGATGAAATCCAAAATGCACTGAAGCCTTTGGGTCTTACGATGAGTCAACCGTTGGGGTTCAACAACACCTACGCTCTTGCGGTCAGAACCGAAGTCGCCCAGAAGTTTAAGCTAACTCGCATCAGCGATCTCGCGCCCGTGCTAACGGAAATTCGAATTGGCTTTGGTCACGAGTTCACCACAAGGTCCGACGGGTCTCCAGGTTTGGCCGCCGTTTACAAAATTCCCTTTGCCTCCCGCACTCGAGCCATGGCTCACAGCTTGGCCTACGAAGCCATTCGCGAGGGAAGCATTGATCTCACCGACGTTTACTCGACAGATTCCAAAATCGAAAGCCTGGGCTTGCTCGTCCTTGAAGACGACCTGAACGCTTTTCCGCGCTACGATGCCGTCATTCTTGTGAGATCGGATTTCGTGACTCTGAATCCGGGACTCTGGTCAGCCATCCAGAGTTTGGCGGGTACGATTGACGAGAACCGCATGCGCGAACTCAACGCGCGCGTCGAAAGAGATCGTCAAAATTTTAGAGCCGCTGCGGATGGCTACTTTGAAAAATCGTCAGCGAATGTCGACCCCTCATCGCAACGCCCGTTCTTTGATCTTCAAAAAGGTCGAATTGTTTTTCGAACGAAAGAACATCTTATTCTTGTTGGCCTTGCGTTGCTGTTTTCACTTGTGTTGGGCGTTCCACTTGGAATCCTCGCCACCCAAAGTCGGGCCTTTGGACAACTAATTCTTCTCGTGAGCGGCGTGTTTCAAACGATTCCATCCCTCGCACTTCTTTGTTTCCTCATTCCGCTCTTCGGGATTGGTATCGGCTCATCGCTCATTGCGCTCTGCATGTACGGCTTGCTTCCCGTGGTTATGAATACGTTTGTCGGTCTTCGATCGATTGATCGTAACCTTTTAGACACCGCAAATGCTCTTGGACTGAACTACTGGCAGTCACTCTTTCGAGTGCGGCTTCCGCTGGCGTCTCGCTCGATTTACTCAGGGCTGCGAACATCGGCCATCACCGGGATTGGGACTGCAACGTTGGCTGCGCTCATTGGTGCGGGAGGCTACGGCGCTACGATTTTGGCTGGACTCGCAATCAATGACATTGAAATGATCACGCTGGGAGCAGCCCCCGCCGCTCTTATGGCTCTTGCCGTCCACGGTATATTTGAATTGATCGATGCGCGATTAATCCCCAAAGGTCTTCGCTAAAAACAGTCCGTCTCATTTTGAGACGCGAACCCGCAAGAGTGTCAAACGCATGGGCGCCTGTCAGCAAGACATCGGATCACGACCGTTCTCTCAAATCTCGCGGCTTTGACTGCGCACCGATTTTGCTCCGAAGAGAGGGTGGAAGAAAGGGTGAAGGAGGCCAATATGAGAAATATCAAAATTCCTTTTGCGGCTCTCGTGGTCCTACTTCAAGTGTTTTTCAGCGGGGATTTGACGGTTGAAGCATCTACTGGTTTCGGGCCTATTTCGGAGTCCCAAGCCCGCGCGCGCCAAATTCACTCGCAGGAACTTCTCGGAAAATATTATGAGCGAAGCACCGTGAAGGTCGGAAAAAACGTTCGAAAGATCAATTCTCAGATCTACCGTTGGACGAAAGAGCGATGGCATTCAAAAGCGCAAGTGTCACATCGAAAAGTCGCACAAAAAATCATCGACGAGGCTCACCGCTACGGCTTTGACCCCGTCTTTTTAATGTCGATTATTCAAACCGAAAGCAGCTTCAATCCCACGGCGCGGGGTACATCTGGGGAAATCGGGCTTATGCAGATTCTTCCGTCGACCGCTGAATGGATCGCCAAGAAAAATGGCTTTACTTGGAGTGGTCCTGAATCGCTCAATGACCCTTTGATCAATATTCGCATTGGCGCCGCTTACTTGTCTTATTTGCGCGACCGCTTCGATCTGCACGCCAGACTCTATATCGCAGCCTACAATATGGGCCAGGGTAACGTTGATCATGCGCAATCGAGAAATATTTGGCCCCGAGACTATCCCGGTGCCGTTATGAGAAACTACGTCGATTTCTATGCAAGTCTGAAAGAAAAACAGAATGCGATCGAGCCAAGACTCCCGGCCGAAACGCCACCCCAGGCCCCCGTCGAAACGAGCCGGCAGCTTTCTCAGCTCTAGCCATCGGCGAGCAAGTCGCCAGGGATAAACTTGATCTTTCAAGCAGTAGACTTTAAAACGCCGCATGATCAGCACGTCGAATGTCAGTCTCCGGTACGGGGCAAAAAAGCTCTTTGAAGACGTGAACGTTAAGTTCACTCCAGGAAATTGCTACGGCTTGATCGGAGCCAACGGCGCCGGCAAGTCGACCTTTCTCAAGATTCTGTCGAAAGAAATTGAACCCCACACAGGTGAAGTTCAAATCGGATCGGGTCTTCGGCTTTCCATTTTGAAGCAGAACCAGTTTGCTTTTGACGAGACCGTCGTCTTGAAAACCGTGATGATGGGAAACGAAAAGCTCTTCGCCATCATTGAAGAAAAAGATAAGCTCTACGCAAAACCTGACTTCTCTGAAAAAGACGGCGAGCGCGCCTCTGATCTTGAATCGGAATTCGCGGAACTCGGCGGCTGGGATGCCGAGTCTGAAGCTGGATCGATGCTGGAAGGCCTCGGAGTCGCAACACGTCTCCACGACAAGCAAATGAAAGATCTCGATCCTGGCGATAAGGTTAAAGTTCTTCTCGCGCAGGCGCTCTTCGGGCGACCCGACATTCTACTTCTCGACGAGCCCACCAACAACCTAGATATCTACGCTGTTCAGTGGCTCGAGGAATTTTTGTTCGGCTTCCAAAACACGGTCATCGTCGTGTCGCACGATCGTCACTTCCTCAACAAAGTATGCACACACATCGCCGATATTGATTTTGGAAAAATCAAAGTCTTCACCGGAAATTACGATTTCTGGCGACAATCGAGTGAACTGAATCAACGCCTTTTGGGCGACCAAAACAGAAAAAATTCGGAAAAAGCAGAAGAGCTTAAAGCCTTTATTCGCCGCTTCAGTGCAAATGCCTCAAAATCGAGTCAGGCTTCGTCTCGCCAAAAGCAGCTTGAAAAACTGGATCTTGCCGACATGCCGATCTCTTCAAGGAAACAACCCTTCGTCGGTTTCGAAGCGAAGCGTGAAATCGGAAACGACGTTCTAACTGTGGACCGCGTGACAAAGTCCATTGATGGTGTCGCTGTCCTTAAGAATCTCAGTTTTACTTTGAAGAAGGGCGACAAAGTCATTCTCCTTGGTCGAAATGAAATTGCGAAAACTGCGCTGCTTGATCTTTTGGCCGGCGAAATTGAACCTGACTCTGGTTCCGTAAAATGGGGAATAACCGCGCAAAAGTCCTACTTCCCCGCCGATAACAGCAAATATTTTAAACGCGATCCAGAGATCAATTCTTTGGTGGACTGGCTTCGCCAGTACTCAGAAGAGAAAGACGAGTCGTTCATTCGAGGGTTTCTTGGGAAAATGCTCTTTAGCCGTGACGAAGGGCTCAAGCGCCCAGACGTTCTCTCCGGCGGCGAAAAAGTTCGCTGCATGCTTGCTAAGATGATGCTCTCAGGAGCCAATGTTTTAATTATCGATGGGCCGACCAACCATTTAGATCTCGAGAGTATTTCTGCGGTCAACGAAGGCATCGTGCGATTTAAAGGTGTCGTCGTTTTCACAACTCACGATCACGAATTCATTCAAACTTCCGCCAATCGCATTATCGAGATCGACGGCGGACTTAAAGACGATCAGGAAATGACGTACGACGAGTACTTAGCGAAGAAAAAACTGTCACTGCGGGATGCAGGCGCTTCGGCCCAAATCTAATCCTCGTTGCACCAATTTTTTGGTGTGACGATCCGGCGCGCTTCGCCCGCCGGAAAAGTAACAAAGTCGTTGTCGACCGAGAGTTTTAGCCGCTGATTGCGACGCGAGCTTGGCCCCACCACAGCAATCTGACCGAAACCTTCACCATCAAGAATCAAAGTTCCGCGCTCGGACGCAAGCGTCCAATTGAGGGTTCGACCGCTAAGGGGTCGCATATCAGCCACCGCGACGGCTGTTGACGTTGTCCCGTCGGAATCGCGGCAAAGAATCTGGATTTTCACGTCAGCCAGGTAAGCGCGCCGACAATTTCTTGAAGCAGAAAACCCATAGCCGGCCCGGCATGTATCGAAGGACTTTTCACGGTAACCAAGATCCGTCTTACTACTATCAAGCCCCAGCGACCGCTGCAGTCCCAGAACATCAATGCGCTCGATCTCGGCAGGAGGTGCCTCGGTGGTTTGAGCCTCGGTCGGCAGAGGACGTCTCGGCTCTTGAGATTCTTTCGTAACATCAGGGCTCGACGCACAGCCGGCAAGACTCGCCGCAAGGAAAATGGGCAAGAATAGAACTGGAAAACCCCGAGAAATATTTGTAGTCATGCCTCTCATCTTCTCTTGGTTCCAACGCGCGTTCAAGTATCGAGGTTCTTCATGCGTCCCTCCTTCGAACAGATCTATATGGAGCTTGCAGCATCGCTCGCTGCACGTTCGACGTGCTCAAGACTCAACGTTGGTACGGTCATAACGTCGACGGACTATCGAAAGGTCCTGGCCGTTGGATACAATGGGAACGCTGCGGGACTTCCCAACGCGTGTGACCGCGTGGACGCAGGAAATTGCGGCTGCCTTCATTCGGAAGAGAACGCGGTCATCAATTGTGATTCTCCGCGCTCGACAGAAAAGCATGTTTTCGTCACTCACCTCCCCTGCACTGGATGCGCGAAGCGACTCATAAATTTGGGCGGAGTAAAAAAAGTTTTTTATCGCAACGAATACCGATCCCTCGACTCCATCGGACTTCTTCAGTCGGTCGGAATCGAAGTCCAACAGCTTAAAATTTCAAACTGACGGTCACATCAAAACCCAGCTGCCCTGTGAAGGATCGATTTTTCGCAAAATCGATATGCGGCGTGAGATTGTACTCAAGAATATTTCGGTAAATCAGTTGGTTCCACCTCGTCGCGAGCGTGTAACTGACGAGACTGTAAGCGCCCTGGTTATCTGAATTAAAAAAGAAGCTGTACGCAATGCTCGCGTTTCGCAAAACGGGGCGCGAAAAAGAGACGCCGTTAGCGACAGCGAAAATATTCGTTTTATCTTCGTACGTCGACTGATTGATCAATCCCAACGAATAAACTGGGTTCAACGTAAATCCAAAATTCAGTTGATTGAAAATACCGGTGCCTCTTTCCGAACCCGCGAAAAAATCGACCTTCGGGTAAAATTGTGCGGTGGGAGTTACGTCCATCGTCGTTTCAAAAGCCAGTGAGTGAGAGGTCTTCAACGGATCCTGAAGTTCAATACGCGGCTGAAAGGACGTACGAATATCCCCCAAGCGACGAAAGATCCCGATCGTCGCACCGTAGTTTTGCTCACGCTGCTGACGACGAAACTGTGCGTTTTGTGTTCCTCGCCGCTCGCGCTCTTCATCATAAGAAGTGAATTTCAAATTCCATGTCTCTTCCACATTCGGGAGACGAAGATTGATATTGAACGCCGTTCCGTTCGTAGCACCTTCCCCTTCCGTCCATATGGTGCTGTTTTCGATTCGAACGCTGCTTTGGTTTTTAATGGTCGTTACTTTTTGGCCGGCCAGAAAAAGATCGATCACTTCGGCCACGCTGTCGAACCAACCTGAGACAACGACGTTTCCTCGTATGGCACGCTGCTCCCACGTCGGACCTGGCGCGGGAGTCGGCGTCGGCACTGGAGCTGCCTTCGGCGACTGAGTGCGCGGAGATGCCGTCTTAACCTTTTTCTGCGCCTGCACGGAAAGGCTGAAAAAGAGGATTCCTGTCACCAGAAACACGCAATAGGTTTGGAGTTTTGTCGTCATCGAAACTACTCTTCAGACATGCGGTTGGGTCACACATTAACCATCTTTTTTGCCGGAATTTTTCTCCAGCCAGCGTTAGTCTGCGCTTATTCTCCGGCAGAAGGCAATGTTTCGGCGACCTTCGGCGCGTTCCTACATCAGACGAACTTTAATCTTCCACCGCCCGGCCTCAATGCGTCTCTTCGGCGGGATTTTGCATTGATCCTGAATGGCGATCTCCACGATCGTGGCGCGCTGGAAATTGGAATTTACCATCTCTTCAAACAGTACTTCAAAGATGTCGGTGGACGCTTCGTCGGAGAAGACACAGAGCAGATCGATATCGCCATCGGCTATCGGCACTGGCTGAGCCCGTCTGTTTCGACGAGTCTAACGTTTACGTCATCCTACTCGATGGGGCAGCCAAATCTCTTTTACAATGATTTCAGTCCGGACACTTCTGTGGATACATCGGCGCGAGATACGACCGAGTATGCACTTGCGCTCTCGGTTCAACTTGATCTTTTTACTTTCCGTCGAGTGACCGCCGTCTTGAGCGGACTTTATTCATTGAGCCTCACCGGAAAACCGGGAGAACGGGCCGATCATTATGGAGCTCTGATCGGCCTACGATATTTCATCCAAGAAAAGCAGGTCGTCGATCGACCCAAGACATCAATTCCCCAAGAGTCACCTTAGAATCACCTCAAGATTCGGCAACCGTATTCAAGCTCAGTGTCAGGAACATCAAGAATACTTCGCTGCGGTTTTGAAGATCTGTCTTCGTTTTTTGAACCGCCAGACTTTTTCTCCATGACGGCTGCTGGGTAGACGGTTTCAAGACAGCGATCCACTGATTGAAGAAGGGCTTGTGTCGACTGATTCGCAAGACGGTAGTACTCCGCCGGAGGAGTTAAGACATCGTCCTGCATAAGGTCACCGGACGAACCGTGAGGCATGTTGAACGTGGTATGAATCAGCTCTTGAAGAAGACGACTCACGCGTCCATTGCCCTCGCTGAATGGATGAACAGCCACAAAGAACTGCTGAGCCACCATAGCGACTTCACCTGGAGTGTACAGGCGTCCGTTCCACACGATATGCTGACCGCTGCGAGCCTGTGCCACCGCTTGATTAACGAACTCAAGAACGCGGTCAATGTGACCTCGGTTCGCTCGAGAATCGCCAGAGTAAATTCCGACGCCTGAGCCGTCCGAAATAGATCGAACGTTGAGGACTTCCATTTGATAGGACTCAGCTTGAAGACGCTCAAGTCCCGAAGGCAAAAGCCCTCGATCGGCAAAAGCCTCATTCATTCTTCGCACAGATGCCACTGTCGATTCGACGTCCTCCGGCTTCAAACGCCACCAGAAGCGATCCTCGAGACCAGGGGCTTTTATCACGCCGGGGTACGGCGAATGCGAGAAGTCTCCTTCTTCGCTCGACAGTTTATAAAACTCGCGGTGATAAGTTTGTAGGTGTGCAATGTCAATTCGTCCGCCGCTGATCAATCGCTGGCGTTCGGACTCAAGCTGCTGAATTCCAAGAAGAAACCCTTCCCACACAAGCGATGACTTTTGAGAGTTTTCTTTAAGGTAGTCGGACTTGAAAAGCTGATACGTCAGCGGCACGGGTGTACCGTTGTATTTGGCAGCTTCGTAATCGCCGCGACGTATGTAGCGCATGGCTTGATATTCCGCGATCTGCTCGAGCGACAGATTCCACTTCTGACGCGCTTTGATTTTCATCTGAAGGTGCTTTTCAGAAATCTCGCACTCGAGATTGATCTTTCGTAAATACTCGGCCGCCGCAGAATCAGGACCAGAAATAGAACCAGAACCCGACGCTGGCAGCGGCGTGTTGGCTAAGACACAGATATCAAGCGCTGACTGCGCGCTCGCCAGCGAAACGAAGAATGAAATTATCGAAAAAGCTAAAAGAGAGGAAATTGGAGTCAGGATTTTGTTCTCAAACGCTTTCATATTCTTAACTTTCATAAGGTCTCCGGCTTCTACTCGCATGCAAATGTGGAGCGTTTAATATCGCTCCATTCCGCAGCGCTGTATGTTTGAGGTACAATTAGGTCTTTTGGAATTTTCAGTCCGCGCTTGAGAAGAGACGAAATCTGATCAAGGAGTCCGCGAAACTTGAACGCGCGTAGGTATAATTCTCGCTCATCCGGCGCGAGGTTTGGATAGCCAACGTCCGAGGAAATCATCGAAAGATCGGCAGAAGCCTGCGAGTGATGAGTCCCAGTTGTACTCGATGAACTGAATCCCATTTTCGCTAAAGTAGCGCATGACCAGCCGACGAAAGTGCTCGAACCCAGGAGCTGTCATATTTTTTAAAGTGTCTCGATAAAACCCAAGTTTTGTCGGACCCGCAGCCTTTGAAAATACAGCGGCCAACTGATGGCGCGCTAAAAACCCTTCGTTCACCAATGCATCCAGCGTCGCTTGCGATACGGGAATCGCTCGAACGACATTCACGTAGGGAGTGCCGGCAGGAACCCGAAGTTCCATCACTGATGTTCCAAAAAGTTTTTGTGAATAGGCAATGTGCGGATCGATCGCGAGGTAAAGTCCGGGGCCTGCATTGATGTACTGATCGGCCCGGTAATTAACATCCCAAAAACGAGCCGTGACTGTTTTTAGGTAGTTGTTCACGTGGGCGCGACGGCCTTCGGGCGTCGCCAATGTGTCACACCAAGACGGCGACGCACCGGCTGAACTAAACGAACATTGAACAGGAAAGTAGTGGTAGATCCGGATTTCTTTCGGAAGTGGTTTCGTTCCGGCCGCAAGGTCGCGCGCCAAAAGACTTTCCGCCGATAGAGTCGGTTGGGCCGATTGCGATTGCGCACTCAGTGAATAACTAACGGTCCCAAAACCGATGGCCCCAAAGCCAATCACCGAAAGCGCAAGCTTCCAAAAAGAACGATGCACAAACACCCCTGTTGTGAAGGTTCAGTAAACTTCACCCAGGGCTTAGCAACTAACGTGTCACTGGTTCTTCGCGGGAGCTACACCTCAGCTCGAAGACACCTTGAGCAAAGCGTCGACGATCGTGTATTCGCTTCAAGCGGCCTGCACTTTAATCAGGGTCGAGGACCGAACAGCTTCATATCGATCGAAAAACGACCGGGACCGACCGCCATCAAAACTAACGAAATGACGAGGTAAACAGCCGCGGGTTCGGCGGAGGCTCCACCTGTTAAATTGAAGAATGGGTCGCCCAAAATAACGGCATGAAGAAGCGTCGCTACAACCATTGTGAAAAACAAACCGAGAGAAGCCAGCGGCGTCAGTAGACCCAAAATCCACGCGATACCACCACCGAACTCTGCGACAGCACCAAGCAATTGGAATATTCCGGGAACACCGGATGTCTCTGGCATCCAGCTCATGGGAGCTTGAATTTTTCCCCAGCCGTGAGCAATGAATGCGCTTCCGGCCATCAGGCGCAGAGCGAGCATCGCAATCGACGGAAAGACCGGGAGCGTCAGCGGCTTAAATAAATTCATTACTTTTGTTTTCATTCAAAAATGATTTCACGAAAACCGATTCCACGCAAATCAGAACTCGAGGATTGGGCCCACCGATATCTCGGCTTCGGGATTGTAGTAATCGGGAAAATAGCCGACGCCCGCGGCCAGACGAAATTCCCTCGTCAACTCAAACTCAAAACGCATTTGGACTTCCGGCCGAAGACCGTCGGACCCGAAAACCCAAAGCGTTTCGAAAAATAGAAGAAATTCGCCATCTTCAAACTTCTCGCGATTGGCATAGAGCGGAAACCAAAGCTCAAGCGCATCACCGTTGCGTGCATTGACGTTCTTTCGAACCCCGAGGCCAATTGCGGGTCTTACGTGACGCCAATCAAAACTGTAAGCCAGTCGATATGACGTCGAAGAAAAACGATTGGGCTCTTGCACACCTCGCCGGTGACTCACTGCTGTCAGAACATTGCCGACGAAGGCAGAGGCTTCGACACGCTGGAACGCTTTGCTCTCGGCAAGATCCAACACGTAGCTTGGAAAAAACCCAACCTGAATCCCTCGCTCGTCGCGCGGCCGATAGGTTTGGAGTTCGCCATTGTCTGTTTGTGACAATAAAATGCAGGTTGACGGCCCAACCACCGTGCAGCCCAACAGAAGTCCAAACATCGGAAGCGGGTTATCGTTTAACATCGGAACTGGATCGACGGCTGGCTCCTGCGCAGAAGCGCAAAAAGGAAAACAGATGAGCGTCGCGAGGATCAATGGCAGGCTAACACTGTTATTCATTTCGATCTCCTCACAACAAACGCTCCGAAACAATTCATAACCATAAGGTGAACAAGAGCTTGTGTGTAGCGGTAAATGGGCCAAGGAAGAGACGGCGCGTAGTTATGAAGTGCGGCGACAATATAGCGACGATTCGAGACCACTCGCCACTCGAACCGGCCGACGTTGTTTTTGTCGGCCATAAGCCCACCCCGAATATCAAGCGAAACCAGATCGCCATCGGTCTGCGGTCGACCTGGGACGAAATGGAGAAGAGGGGTCGATACGAACGGAAGTCGGAAGAAAACTTCGTCACCTTGCTGATCCACTCTTATCACTGAACCCGAAGCGACCCTGAGCCATGAGAAATATTGATTCTTTGCTTCGACCGCATCCCACCCATGAGGTAAGCGCCACTTTTGGATCGATCGGACAGCTCTAGGAAGGCTGACTTCTTTAGCGACCAGCTCGTTCTCTCGCGCCGCCGAACGCGGTGCGGGATTCGTCCCGGGCGAATGGAACCCCGACAACGAAACGACCGGAAGTTTATACTGCTGAAAAATACTTTGCACGTCGCTTGTAACTGGACAGCAGATCATGAGTTTTCTGACACCGCGTGCGGCGAGAGTGCGTGCGACATTGTCTGCGACTAGCAAGTCATAGTCCGAGCACTTTCCTTGCTCAAGATAAGCGGTGGGTTTTTCAGCTTGATAAAAATAGAAGGCAATTTCGACATCTTCAGGCACAGCTGACTCGACCGAGCGAAGCGAAAAGAGATCGCACTCAGCCAGGCGTCCCGAGAGGCAGATGACCTGAGCGTCAGGAAAATTTTCCAGCACTTGTACCAGCAACGCCTGTTCGATCGCACGAGCGTTGCCGACCAAAACAATTTTCATATTTATTTTGCGACAGGCTTTGTGAAGCTAAGAAAAACTTCGCCCACCTTAAAGCCGAACTTGGTCATGACGGTCCGATTGAGAAGAACTCGGTCATCAATCAAGTACATCCAGTCGTCGACATCAATGTCATAGATCTTCTTGTCATCGCCTTTTCCCACGGGAACCTGGAGCACGTATTTGAACCGAAAAGCGTTTCCGGATGTTTCGCCGACAGCAACACCAACGACATCGTCCGCACGACCCTCATAGGTCGTGTCGCCGGTTTTGGTGAGCTTCCAAACTCGTTTCTGCTTTTCGCCGTCAGACCAAACAAAATCCTCGTCCAACACGCCTTCGTTTCCAGTCCATGTTCCATTCAGCGTGACGGTGAACCGCCGTATAACTTTGCCGCTTCGATCCGATACCATGCCGTGGGCCTCTACTTTTCCATTGAGGTAGTTCTCAAGAACAAGTTTCGGCTCCTCTTGCGCATAGTCTTTAGGGGAAATGGAAGAGCAACCGCTGATGAAGAGAGTGACCAGGATAAAAGACAAAAATCTCATAGTTTACCTCTGCCAATACTTTGGCGTTATCGTAGGACCGGAAACTTCATTTCGTTCCATCGAAGCATTCCGCCAATCATATTGGCCGTGAACTTATAGCCCATACTCAAGCTCGCCGCTGTCGCTTGGCCCGATCGACCACCGCTTCGGCAAACAAAGATAATTTCTTGTGAACGATCTGCCGTCTCAAGAAACTTCAAAAGATCGGGGCCCAACGTCACCAATTCGGCACCTTCGATGTGTCCTAACTCACCGGTAAATTCGTCTGGGTTTCTCACGTCGATGAGTCGAACTTTTCCGCCGGTTTGAAGAACTGTCTCAACCGAGACTTCCGGAATTCCGTCATTGATGGTCGGCATGAACGTACGTGCGTCCTTCACTTTGCCACACGCCATGTTGGCAGGAACAGCTTCGTGAATTTTTTTGGGGTTTGAGAGCTTAAGTTCAGACATGATTTGGACAAACTCATCTTTGGACTTTCCTTGCCCCAAACGGGGATTAAATTTCTTCTCCAGACCTACTGTTGACATGGTTTGCCCACGGTAGTCATGGCCTGGAAAAACTTTTGTCTCATCAGGTAGCGAAAAAATCTTTTGATGAACACTTTCATAAAGTCGGACTGACGAACCCTGTTGAAAATCAGTCCGTCCGGTGCCTCGTATTAAAAGGGCATCACCAGTAAAGATCCTTTCTTCGAACAGAAAGCTCATGCAGGAGTTCGTATGGCCTGGTGTTGCGATCGCAACAATTTCCCGCTGACCAATTGAAAGTTTGGCTCCATCTTTTAAGGGAATGTCTACGCAGTCGACACCCGCCTCGGAACTTACCGCCGACTTCGCGCCCGTGCGGCGTCGGATCTCACCTGCAGCCGTGATGTGATCCGCGTGAATGTGGGTATCAAGCACAAACTTAAGCTTAAGTCCGAGATCAGAAACAAGCTGAAGATCTCGCTCCATGGACTCCAAAACCGGATCAATGAGGGCCGCTTCTCTGCTGAGCGGATCGGCAATGAGGTAGGTGTAAGTGGAGGATTCGTGCTCGAAAAGCTGAAAAAAAATCGCCTCTGGCCTCATTTCTGGCCTCACTTCTGGCCTCACTTCTGGCCTCACTTCTGGCCTCACTTCTGGCCTCACTTCTGGCTTCATTCACTCCTCCCACCTCAAGTTAGGATTTCAAAATAGACCAGTATGTCTTAGACTTCCAAACAAATGGAACCCATCTGCCCCAAATGTGCCTCAACAAATGTATATGCCGACGGAAATCTTTGGATTTGCCCTGAGTGCGCCTTCGAATGGAGCCAGCATGCGGCCGCGGACTCAAAAGATGTGAAAATACCCCTCGACGACGGAACGATCCGCGATGCCAATGGGACCGTGTTGGCCAACGGCGATACAGTTGTTGTGATCAAAGATCTAAAAGTTAAAGGCTCGTCGTCGGTCGTAAAGTCCGGCACTAAAGTAAAGAACATTCGCCTGACCGATGCCGGCGATGGGCACGACATATCGTGTAAAATCGACGGCTTCGGTGCAATGAACCTGAAATCCGAGTTCGTGCGAAAGTCATAACCATAACTGATATGACCTCTTCATAAAATCGATACGGGTGGGGCGATTCGTTCCTTCCGTCGGACCGAACGGCAGCGTTTGACCTATTTGAAGCAGCTGCTACGTGAATCCTCTTCAAAGCCACTTTTCCCACCCGACGAAATTCGCAGGATTCGAATAGTTTGAATCCGTCTATGTTCCGAGGGGGGTTTCGTGGCGTGGCGATCTGGTTTTTATGTGTGTCTCGTTTCCTTTCTTTTGACGGTGGCCATTGGTTTCGGCGAACTCGCCCACGCCGAACGTCTTCACCTGCCGCTCGGACGAAACTTGGAAACAGACCTGCTCGATCAGGCTCTTAAAACCCCTCCTGAAAAATTGATCGCGTTCATCGAGGCACAGGGCGTGCGCGTTCACCTCTACCCTTCGCGCCGGGCTCGCAATCCACAATTTAAAAACGGCACCTTGGTCGCAGCGCCACTTCGCGAGGAACGTGGTCTGATGCATGTATTTGAAGACAGCAGCGGCGGAGGATCTACTATCTCGGACGCAGGCGTTTTCATTCCGGCAGAAGATGATGATCTTGGCCGCTACGGCCCGTTCATCGCCATTACCGAGTCTGCAACGAGCCACACACTACTCCACGAATTTACTCACTACCTATTTTACCGAACAGAGTTAGCCGTCGATCGATCGGTCAAGTACACGTTGGCAAATCGCACGTACCGATCCAACAAGTACCTTGGCCTTCAGCTGGCCTACGGCCTTCAAAACTCGGTTCCATCTGATATTCGTACGAGAGACAATCTGGTCGAGATGCTGATTTCAAACATCGACGTCGAAGCCGAACGGGTTCACTGGTTTGTTGCCGAGGAGGTTCTCGTGGAGTCGATTCTCGCTGGAAAAATCGCGGCCCAGAGCCCACATCACTTTTCGCAAGAACGGATCGAAAAGGGCCGCGCCTATGCCAAAAAGAATATCATGGGCGCACGCATCGAGCTCGCCCAGCGACTCAGTACTTGGGAAGAAGTAAAGCACAGCTTTCTTCGCGCTGCGGGCGACGTGCGAAAGACATCAACCGCTGAAAGAGATGAAATCGTCTCTCGCGTTCCAGAGTACCAATCCCTGGTCTCGAGATCGGCGATAGCCATTGAAAATGCATTGAATGAGCTTGAACCCTGGACGCGCGCGCCGTCGACTAATCGGACGAGTAAGTAATTCCCACGGAAGCGAAGCTGTTGAAGCCGCTATTTTCTTCGAACTCTGGCGATCGAACTATGTAGCGCCAGACGACGTTGATCGGTGAAACCTGAAGGCCGAATCCTATTTCGGTTTCGGCCGTCACCGGATACTTCGTCACTCGGTGACTTGGACGAAACGTATTGCCGTCGAGAAAAATATTTCGGGCCACGCCGTTTCCGCGGGCTCCTGCAAACATATAAAAACTGGGCTTTATCGGCTTCGAACTTGTCGGAGATGCTTCCACAAAGCTGTCGGTTTCACTGGCTGAAGGACGTGCGGGACCGAAGTCGTCAGGGATGTTCCAACCAATTCTTGCAATCAATCCGCTGTGAATCCCGATTAGAACGTTCCCGAAACCCGCGCCAACGACCGGAATTAAATCGAAGTAAGTCCCGGAAGAATTTCGAAGCTGAACAAATTGGATTCTTTGCTGATACGAAAGTTGAACCGCAGGTTCATCGCCCAACTGGTGGGACCATCCTTGTGCGGTCGTCGTTCCTACAAATCGATGGAATCCATTCTGAACTTGTTCCCCAAGGGCCGACGGCCCAATCATACCAAAGCTTGCGTCCAGGGTTTGAGCGCGGTGCTTGTTTTTTAGTTGAATCGAAAATGCGAGATTCAACCAGCCTGCGTAAGGACGATCGCGACTTAAAAGCTGGGGGGCATTTGTATTGTTCGGAGTATAAATTTGATGGTTCAGCGAAACTCCAAAATTTACTTTCGAAATTTTCAGCTCTTCTTTTAAGAAGGACGAATCTGCGACCGGACGTGGGGCCCACTTAGGAATCTGATCTCGCGCGTGGACATACGAAATTTTGAGCCCATTCGAAAAGGCTTGGTCGACACCCGGCCCACCAATACGACTCGAATCATTTTCGACGGAAACGCTTATAGCTTGCCCATCGTTGAACAAGGGCTTTTTTGGCTTCGGTGGTTCTTCCGCACGGGAAACCGTTGGTCCACCCGCAAGCATTCCAAAAAAGATCACGACAGAAATTAAATTCGCCATACGGTCAAACTCACATAACAAGCGATGACAGATATAATCAGCGTCAGAGGTAGTCCAATCTTTAGGAAGTCGGAAAAATTGTAGCGGCCGGGACTTAGGATCAGCAGATTTCCGTGATGCCCAATCGGCGTAAGGAAGGATGCAACGGCTCCGATCGTCGATACGACGACAACAGCCGTTGGTGAAATTTGTGCGCTCTTCGCAAAGGCGATAGCAATCGGAGCAATTAGGACTGTCGTCGCTGCATCCGAAAGAATTTGGGTCAATAAAGCCGCAAACCAGAAGAATACAAGAAGCATTGCAAACGGATGCCAATCTTGTACGAAGCCGAACACTTGGTTCGCCAGAAGTTTATCTAGCCCCACTCGCTCCATCGCAATTCCAAGTGGTATCATCCCGGCAATCATCACAAAAATTTTCGTCTCGACCGCATCGTAGGCCTGTTCCGCCGATAGGCATCGAGTCAGAACCATACCCAAGGCGCCCGCCACGAAGGCCACGTAAGGGGGAAGCCACCCAGCAGCCGCGCAGACAATAGATGTCAGCATGATCAAGGTAGCGAGCTGCATCTTCGTTCGCTTTTTGGGCCGGCCTTCAAATGGCATGAACATCAAAAAACCCTGATGCTGCGTCAGGTTCTCAAGGTTTCCTTCAGTCCCCCAAAGAACGACCAGATCGCCTTCCAACAAGGGAGTGTCTGAAATCTTGCTATTTAACCAACCAGACTTTCTCCATAGACCCAGTGCCACAACGCCATGTCGCTCAAAGAATCGGAGTTCAGAAAGAGAGCGACCGATGAATCGCGATTTTGGCGCCACAAACGCTTGAAAAATTGTCGCCTCCGGATGAGCCACCGTTGGCGCTGATTCACTTCCATCCGCTCCGTACTTTTTTATCGCTCGAAGCGCTAGACCAAGCTTCTCTTCGATGGACACCAATTCATCGGCGTCGGTTTTGACGAGCAACACATCGTCCAACTGCAGCACTTTTTCATCGTCCGAAATGGAAAGAGCGCGGTGATTACGAAACAGCGAGAAGAGTTGGAATCGCTTTTCGGTCTCTTTTTTTAACTCACCAAGATTTTTTCCAATCCATTTACTTCCGGCGGGAATAACAAGCTCGGTCGAAATGTCGCTAAGACGAAAGCGATCATCAGACGCGTCGACGCCCGACTTTTTCGGGAGCATCCATTTCGCGAGCAAAATAAATAGAAAACTTACGATGACTATGGGAATGCCAACATAACTTGGCTCGAAGAAACCCAAACCCCGAGACCCCGACCGCTGAAGCACGCTGTTCGCTAAAAGAAATGCTGGAGCACCGATCAGCGTGAGGGTCGTTCCCAAAGAGGCTGCCGTAGCCATCGGGATTAAAAGGCGTGAAGTGTGAAATCCTTTTTCCTTGCAGAGCTTCATCACGATCGGAAGCATCATCGCTGTGACCATCAAATGATGAGTAAAAGCAGAAAGTGCGGCGACCGCCGTCATAACGACCGTGTTGGCTCTTGATTCGGATTTTCCCGACCACTTCCCCACCATGGAACCGATGACATCTGTCGCGCCCGTCAGCGAAAGTCCCGCCGACAAAATAAAGACCGCGCAAACGATCAAAGCCGGCTCGCTTGAGAAACCCGAGAACGCTTCTTTGACCTCTATGAGTCCCGTTGTCGCCAAAGCTAAGATAATCAAGATGGCGACAACATCGACCCTCAATGCGTCCGTGATAAATAGGACGATTGATGTCACCATGATCGCTGTAAATATAATTTGATCTAAACTCATCTGATGTGTTTCTCGTGAATGGATCGTTCCCACAACCAATCTTTTTAAAAAGCTGTGGAGTCTGTATGTTGCAGTCCTTGATTTTTTTCCTGACAATCTTCTTGAGTTTCGCTCCGAAACTTTCCGAGGCACAGGCCGCAGCTTTCGGAGCGCTTCTTGGAAAGCCTGCAGCCGCGACCGGCCCCCTTTCGGCACTACCGACGGAAGAAAGTGACCGCGCTACGCAGAAATTTTTGACGTCGGTGTTCGAAAAATCGCCGGCGATGGAAAATGTGAACGTCGAAGTCGTCTCAGGCGTGATTTATCTTAAAGGGGAAATCGCAAGTCCAGCTGACGCCGACTGGATGCTGAAAATTGTAAGTCGCGTTCCCAACGTCGTCGCTGTGACCAACAAAACTGTTGTTTCCGGCGTCGATCTCGCTCAGTTCGATCCGATGTGGAAAGAAGTCGATAGTCTGATTGAAAAACTTAAGAGGCACTTGCCAAGTCTTTTTTTCGCCGTACTTTTTTCTGTTCTTGCGTACTTTTTGAGTTCTTATCTTCTCCGATTCACACGTTCTGTCCTAGGTCGCCGGATCAGCAATCCTTTTCTTCTTAGCATTGTAACAAGAATATCGATGCTGCCGGTATGGCTTGTCTTGCTCTACATCGTGCTGAGACTCTTGGGGCTTTCGACTTTGGGCGCCACGCTCATCGGGGGAACGGGACTTTTTGGTATCGTGCTGGGCCTCGCCTTTAAAGGTATCGCGGAAAACTACCTCGCAGGCCTCTTGTTGGCCTCGCGCAGTCCATTCACTCGCGGGGACATTATTAGAATTGGTGAGTACGAAGGCTATGTCGAAAATTTGAATATGAGAGGGACGACGATCATCGACCTCAATGGCAACTTAGTGCTCATTCCAAATCTTACGGTCATCCAGTCGGTCGTCGAAAACCAAACGGCAAACCCGAAGACAAGAACCTCTTTCACGGTCGGCATCGGCTATCAAGACTCGATATCGAAAGCTCAAGATCTCGTGATTCAAGCTGTGAGTGATGTGGTCGGCGTCATTGCAGATCCCGCCCCGAATGTCGTCGTCACTGAACTGCGAAACAACTGTGTCGAGTTGAAGGTCTACATCTGGTTCAACTCTAAAAATAACCGAGAATTGCGCGTTCGCTCACGCGCTATCATTAAGACGAAAGAAGTATTGCTGGCGAATGGCTTCACAATTCCTGGCGAAACGCGCGAGCTGTACTTTGGAAATTCTCTTCACCTTCAAAGTGTAGATCTAGCCCAAAACGGCCCAGCGAAAGCCGATCAGCGCAAGTCCGAGATTCAACAGAAAGCAGAACGTAATCTGACAGAACCCGAATCGCAGCATGCGACAGAGGGACCATCGGGCGAAGACATGCTGAAATTGGCCGAAGATAATCCTCTGCCGACGAACGTCTCTGACCCAGGCCTTCTCTCGCCTAAACCCGAGAAGCGCTAGTCGATGTCCCCGCCATGAACCATGTCCGAGATGATTCCACGATCTTTGCGATTTTCAGCAATGACGACACCGAGCACATGGAGACCTGTAAACCCAACGAAAAACCACATCGCAAGCTCGTGATTTTCTTTGATGGTCGTCGCAAGCTCTTTTGAAAGTCCAAGGTCTGACTTGAATGTGAGCGTAAGGCCCGTCACCACCATGAAAAACGTCATGACGTAAAAAAGCAGGTACCCCAGTTTGACGAGAACATGGTGAGTCGCTTCAGGTTTCTCTTCCGGACTTAAGGCTCTAATGCCGACGATTTTGTTCCATAAGCTTGCTCCGATGGGGGTCTTTTCAACAAAAACTGCGATCAAAAAACGGCCAACAATCAGCGCCGCTAATCCGTAACCCAGGTAGATGTGCCAATCCCAAAGTGGGTTTCGAATGGCGACGGCAATTTCCTTCGCGAAATCAGGCGTAATCTCGGTCCCGGCGGCCTTAAGTTTTTCTTGGATGACGACGGAGTTCGTTCGCCAGCTCAAAAAAGTTTTTCGAATGAGAACAGTTGCAAGTAACCCCAAGATCAGCAGCGCATTCAACCAGTGCCAGAGGCGAAGGCTTAATGGCTGGTACTTTTTGAAACTATATTTCACGACGGCCTTCCTCTGAAAATTAGGTGTGTTGGAAGTAGCACACTGACCGCTGGCTGTCGTTGATAAATGGTGCAACTCTCAAAATAGCGATTATCAATTGCGCCTCACCTTTAGAGAACATTTAATAAACGGACTGAGGAGGCTTATGATTATTCGAAGCTGTGAAGTTTTGTTCTGCAGTGTGCTTCTCGCACTGACCATGGACGCAGTCATCATCGAAAAAGCCAATGCCCTGCCCCGGAAAATCCATTTTGTCGTCTACAAGATGGATCAGAGCCCGCTGAAACTGAACCGATCGACACCTCTTGCCCTTAGAAATATAGCTGGCCTCTCACTTCGACATCAGGGATTTTTTCAAAATGTCCACAGCCACGTCGCATCTTTGATTGATGCTGATCGCCTTGTCGGTGCACGCCCGCTTTGGATTGCCGACGGAGCGGAAATGAATCTGACGCCGGCTCAGGTGTCTCTTCTCAAAAAGAGTCCACACGTTCTTGCAGTTCTCCCCTTGAATCGCCGAGGCCGTCTCACAGACTTTACATATGGCCTTAAGCGCATCAAGATTCCGGAACTTAGGACAAATCACAGTGGCATTGATGGGAATGGCATTTCTGTAGGGGTCATCGATACCGGAATCGACGCAAAACATCCCGATCTCATGGGACGCGTCGTGGCCTATCGCGACTTTGTCGACCCAAAAGTTCTTCAGCCGCGTGATGATCAAGGCCACGGGACTCACGTCGCTGGAACAATCGCTGGAGGAGCAACTTCAGGGCGCTCCATTGGCGTCGCTCCTAAAGTGAATCTTGTCATAGCTAAAACATACAACAGTCGAGGCAGCGCACGCGATATCGACCTTTTGTCCGCTATGCAGTGGATGACTGATCCCGATGACAACCCCGCAACTGCTGATGCCCCTAGAGTCGTGAACTCTTCGTGGAATGTGGACGGTGTCATTGGAAGTATCGATTTCACCTTAGAGCCATTTTGCATTGCAATTTCTAACATGCGAACCCTCGGCATTGCCTCGGTCATTGCTGCAGGCAATGATGGCCCCCGCAGAAACTCAATTAAGATTCCTGGCGCTTGTCCGGATGCCGTGACTGTCGCATCCACCGACTCAAGTGACCGCTTAACGGATTCAAGCTCACGCGGACCGTCGTTATGGCAAAATGGTACGATCCAAAAACCCAATGTCTCGGCTCCAGGAAAGGACATTAGTTCTTCGACGCCTGGTGGTGGCTACCGCACACGTTCAGGAACCTCGATGGCTTCTCCTCACGTCGTCGGGATGTTCGCTCTCGTGTTTCAGAAGAACGCCTTACTAACAGTTGATGAGGCCCAACGGCTGGTTGAGTCGCAAGCGACCGACATTGAGTCAGCGGGTTACGACACGGCCACAGGCTGGGGTCTGATTAATTCCGTGAGCACGATCGATCAAATTTAGTTTGCGGCCTCAAGCTGAATCATCATTTCATTTCGTCGAAGAAATGGAATTGTCCAGGGCGGATCGAAGCCGGCATAGCTGGCTTTTGAGACAGCTCGATAATCTTTGTTCTTGGAAATCCAGTCCGAAAGTTCACGGGCCCTCTCTTGATTGTCGCTGTCTCGCCCACGACCTGAATATCGAATAACGGCATAAAGTCGAGGTGGAATCTGGGCAAATTCGATCCGTTGATCGTTCGGACGCGGAAGGTCTTCCATCTTGTACTTTGAAGGCATCATAAACGACATCGTCCAACCATCTTCTGTTGCCGTCTGCATCACGGGGGCCGTCATCGAGATTTTTTCACTTTGCGCCTCAGCGGTCTGGCTTTGCACAACAGGTGCTGTCATCGAGATCGATTGCTTTTTCTGATTATCGCCGAAAATGTAACCGGCAAGAATTCGAAAAGCTTCATTCTGAACCTCTTTGAACTCCCCTTTCACTTTGGTCGTCGCGACCACGTAGGACGAGTACGATCGAACCTCTTTATCGTCTTCGCTAACGAGGGTCTCGTACTTCGGAGTTTCTTCGGAACGTATTCCAAAAACAGAGCAGCTCAGCTGCGCGAGCGAAACACCGATGGCCACCAAACTTCCAATTGTTTTAGACGTTCTCATTCTTCAATCCCCCGTTCACTCGCGTCATCTTGTACCACATATAGGAATGAAAGAAGAACGCTACAACCCATTTGACCCAGATCGCTGTCGCCCCATGGGAGTAGGCATAAACACCCGTAGTCAACGAGGCCAAAATCCCCAAGGTGTGAAGGTGAACACGATTCGGCGCCAAAATCGAAATCAAAAAAAGAGCCGTAGAAATCCAACCTATGGTTTCTATCACAATCCCTGACGTCATCAGAAAAGGCCCTCCCACCAATTTGAATTTACGTAGGAATCGTCGACCTGAACGACCTGCCCTAACTTTGGCGATACCATCTTCAACTGGTTCATTTTCGTAAACTCACCCGACGTCAGAATCTTTGCAACCCGAGTGATCGGTTCATACCACGTATGAAAAGACAAAATAAACATCCCCCAATGAATCGGAACGTAGCGCTTCGCTTTGAGATCTATGGCGGCTTGCACCGACTCTTCCGGCAGAACATGAACTTCGCGCCACTTTTCATTGTATTGTCCGTTTTCGACGAACGCGACATCGAATGGACCGTACTTTTCACCAATATCCTTAAAGTGTGTGTCGTACCCTGAATCTCCGCTGAAATAAACTCTGTGACCTTCGTTCCGCACGACCCACGAGGCCCACAGTGTTTCATTCTCGTGAATCCCATCGCGGCCCGAGAAATGTTGTGCCGGCGTCGCGACAAACTCAATGTCATCAAATTTGGCGGACTGCCACCAATCAAGCTCAACGATATTTGAAGCCTTCAAGCCCCAACCGACAAGGTGAGAACTCACGCCAAGAGGAACCAGAAACTTCGTCGACGTCGGAATGAAGTGTTTTACCGACGCCATATCCAGATGGTCATAGTGATCATGAGAAATCAGAATAAAGTCGATGGGCGGAAGTTCGGAAAGCGTCAGCACCGGTGGCTGAAACCGTTTCACCATAAAACTAAACGGCGCTGCACTTCCAGAAAATATCGGATCAATCAATAAAACTTTGCCACCGATATTCAAAAGCACCGTCGAGTGTCCGAACCAAATAAACTTTAGTGTCTTTGATGGTTTCAAAAAATCGGCGATATCCGGTCTGACTTCCGGCAAGGGCGCCTTCGGAGACCGATCGATGCCCTCACTGAACCAATCTTTAAGTACACCAAACGTGAAGGCCCGCTTTCTCATATCTTTCAGAAGATCTGGCTGGCGATTGAAGAAGGATCTCGTATCTTCTCTGTACTGTGGAGATTGCGAATAGGTTTGCTTCGGTCTTGTGCCGAAATCAGGACGACTCAACAACATGATCCCGCCCCCTACAACGACCGCGAGTGAAGCAACGCCAAGAACAAGAACAGCTCGGGCCGCCAACAAAATAGAACTTCTCATAACCCGATCCTACGACAATCCAACTCACAAATCCAAAGAGGTCGCTTGCCTTCATAGGAATTAATATATAATCGAAAACATGTCGACGGACACACACTCCTCTGACCTGATCAAAGTCGTCTCGCTTCTCGGCGCCGCCGTCGTCATGGTTCCGATCTTTCGGCGTATCGGTCTTGGTTCTGTTCTTGGGTATCTGACCGCCGGTCTTATCATTGGTCCCTTCGGACTCGCCTGGTTTTCAGACTCACACGCCATTCTGCCGATCGCGGAACTTGGCGTCGTCATGTTCTTATTTGTCATCGGCCTCGAGATGCGCCCAAAACATCTTTGGAGCCTTCGGGGTGATATTTTCGGATTGGGATCACTCCAGATCGCGGTTTGTACAATGCTGCTAACGCTGGTGGGCCTGGCTTTTGGTTTCTCCACGAAAGTAGCATTCATCGGCGGGGCCGGTTTTGTTCTGACATCGACAGCCATTGTTATGCAGCTTCTCGGCGAACGTGGAGACATTGCTCTACCGCGCGGACAGAAAATGGTTTCGATTCTTTTGTTCGAAGATCTTCTGATCGTTCCGCTTCTGGCGCTCGTAGCATTCTTGGCGCCCGAGACAATTGCTTCCGCAGAATCATCAAAACTTCTTGAAGTCGCGATCGCGGCGGGATCGATTGCGGCCGTGGTCGCTGCGGGAGTTTGGCTCTTGAATCCGCTCTTTCGGCTTCTCGCTTTGGCAAAAGCACGCGAAGTTATGACGGCCGCAGCTCTACTTGTCGTTCTGGGTACAGCTCTGCTCATGCAGATCAGTGGCTTGTCGATGGCCATGGGAGCCTTTTTAGCGGGAGTCTTGCTGGCAGAGTCGGCGTTTCGCCACCAAATTGAAGCCGATATCGAACCCTTCCGAGGCCTTCTTTTGGGACTGTTTTTTATCGGCGTCGGAATGACTCTCGATCTCAGTCTCGTAACTTCCAACGCACCGATGCTGCTATAAGCGGTCGTCGCTATGATGTTTGCAAAGGCCGTGAGCATCTATCTAGTTGCGAGATTTCTTCGCACGTCTCATCACGATGCAATTGATCGTTCGGTTCTAATGGCCCAGGGAGGTGAGTTTGCTTTTGTTCTGTACGCGACGGCTGCAGCAACGGGTATCATCGATGCAAAGGCCAATGCGGTGTTTACGGCCGTCGTCGTTCTCTCGATGGCACTAACACCACTTCTCGTCATCACTATAAAGAAACTCGTGCCGGCGCCCTTGGCATCGAAAGAGGACGTCGAAGACGCGAATGGTCTTTCGGGAAGTGTACTAATAATTGGCTTCGGACGTTTCGGCCAAGTGGTGTCGCAGCTTTTGTTGGCGCGAAACGTGGATGTGACAATCATCGACTCCAATCCTGATCAAATTCGAAATGCGAGCAAGTTCGGATTCAAAATTTATTATGGAGACGGCTCGCGCCTGGACGTTCTTCGAGCCTCGGGGGCTCATCATGCGCGGGCGATCGCAGTCTGTGTGGAACGAAAAGACATCGGCTCGAAGATTGTCGAGCTTATCAAGTCCGAATTCACGCAAGCGAAAGTTCTTGCCCGTTCCTATGATCGAATCCATACGCGGGAGTTGATTCTGGCCGGAGTCGACTATCAAATTCGCGAAACTTTCGAGTCCGCGTTTCTGTTGGCCGAAAACACGTTGCGTGAACTAGGTATTTCCGAAGACGAAGTTCTAGAAATCTCAAAAGATATTCGCCGACGAGATGCTGAACGAATGCAACTCGAACTCGTCGGCGCTCGAGATCAAAGCCGCGCGCTCATGCACGGGAATATTCCAAAACCTGCTCCTCTCATCGAGCCAAAGCGTCAACCTGAGCTTCTTTCAACGGCGACAGCGACGGCCGTCGATACGTCTTCAACGACTTAACCGCAAGGGTTCAGTCGTTCCAGTATCCTTTTCGCTTTAGATACCAAGTGCTAAGCGCGACGGATCCAATCATCACAGCGACGGCGCTCAAGAACAGGGCTTCACTTCGAAACGGAATGGCTTCGAAATTCATTCCCCAAAACGAGGCCCAAAACGTCAAAGGCACGGTGATGCTGGCGAGAAGTGAAAGTTTTTTGATATGCGTGTTTGTTTTGTGAGCCTGAAAGCCCCAGAAAAGTTCGATCGTAGTCGCTATCTGTGAGCGATAAAGCGAGATGCTTCGATAAATTCGTTCGCAGTGGTCATGTAGATCTCGAAATTTCCAATTCAGATCGTCCGTTGGCTGATAAAAATTTTGAAGCTGCTTCACAAGCGATGGGAGATGACCCATCGAATAGTCGATCATCAAAAGTCTTTTCTTGAGATCAAGAATCACTCTTGGATCGTACTCGGCACTGAAGACCTTTTCTTCAAGTTCTTCGGCCTCTAGAAAAAGGCGTTTCACTTCGCTCCAGCTGACATCAGTGATTCGGTCCAGCGCTGTGTAGAGCATGTGGCGCGTGTCTGTGTGCTGATTTCCGATGTGGAGAAACTCTTTCCAGCTTGCTCCCTTGGGTGGCGGTTCGTGCGGAACAACCAAAACCGTATCGCTGAAGATCGCGAACTGAATTTCATAAAGTTCATTGTTGTAGATCATGAACCACACCAAAAACTGATGGTTGCCGTAATCCTCAAGCTTCGGTCGCTGATCTCGATTGATACAGTCCTCGGCCGCAAGAGCGTGAAGCCCCAGACTCTTCCCGATGGACTCGATATCTTTGGTCTGGCTGCTTTGTACTTCAATCCAATTTGGCATATCAGCACTGTCCCTCGATCTGGATGAAAAGCGCAACCCACGGCGACCGCCGGCGACGCCAATTTCGTGATAAATTCCGTGACGATTTAGGGATTCAGGGCTTCAATTTGGACGATGCCTCCTTCGACAGAACTCAAAATTGACGCAGATATCGTAAGTCTCAAGGGATGTTCCGTTTTTGACGAAAACGGAACGGCCGTTCCACTTGAATCTCTTTGGGAAAAGCAGACAGCAATTTTCGTTTTCCTAAGGCACTTCGCGTGCGATGCGTGCCGAAAACATGCCGTCGAAGTCTGGGAGAATCGAAAGCGATATGAGGAGTGCGGCGCGAAGATTCACTTCATTGGAAATGGGTCTGCCAATTTCATGACTGACTTTAAAGAAAAGTACGGTCTGCAAAGCGCCTCATTTTTCACGGACCCAAGTTTAAAAACGTTTCGAGCGGCCGGTTTTAAAAAGGGCTTTTGGATAGACCCCGGGGCAATGCACTCGCGCTCGGAGTTCCTCTACAAAGCGCTACGGTTTACCGCCCGACAAGAAAATGCTGATTTTGGAAACGTCTGGCAACTGGGCGGGGTTCTGGTGGTAAAGCCCGGTGGCCTTGCGACTTACCAGTTCATAAGCATGAAGATGGGACACTTCCCACCTTCGAACGATATCCCCACTGTTTCCGGAAAGACCACGTCTGAAAAAACCGACTAAGATTTCCGTCGTACCTCGTTCCACCTTTTCGTGAGCGGCCGACAGAGGGCACCGTCGAAGCTGACCGCTTTCATCAGTTCGATCTCCGAAGCTTCGCCCGACGCCCAGACGTCGTTTTCTGCGGGACCATAGGTTCTCTTTTCGATCAGATTGTACCGCCGAAGCACAATCCCTTCGTCCGTCAATTGCTTCGATACAAGACATTCGACGTCGTCGACAAGATCAGCTGGAATCTGAAATCCCGAGTGCTGACTCCATTTGGCTAAGAAGTAGTAGCCGCGGAAGAAATCATAATCATAGAAACGTGGGAACCGAATCTCAAGCCAATCAGGATTTATGACTTCGCCGGTAGAGACTTTGCGATACAGCTTTTGCCGAATAAGAAAATTTGCGCCTCGATTGAGAAATTCTGTTTCGTCAGACGTCAGATCCCGATGGCGACAAAACAGAACCGCCTCGAGGCACGAGAGAGTAGAAACAATCGAACTCTTCGGCGTCGTTTTCGTATAAGCGCTCTCGTCACAATTAAGACCGCCGTCGGGAAGCTGGTATCTTAGAAACCACTCACGCATCCACGGAATTTCTCGATCGACGTCGACTCGTGCATTGAAAAGAACCTGATACATTGAGCCTACGCTGCAAAGGCACGCGATTTGGCGATAAGGGTCCGTCCCTTCGGGGATCTGTTCTTTCTTGATCGGAAAAATAGGAAGGTAATGATTTTTGAGAGCGTGAACCATGGCGAGAATGGTCGTCTTCGGAATTTCTTGAGCCAAATCCAGTTCATTCCAAAGACACATGTGCCACCAAGGCGTATTCCATTTTGGCCAGTAGGGATCCCGCCGGATACTTTGAATCGCTTCGGCGGACGCCAAATAAGCTCGCGACTTTTCAAGTGCTTCGTTCATTTTTACCCTTCCACCAACTCAATGCGTGATTCACTTCATTGCGCTTGAAACCCACCGATTCGTAGATTCGAGCGGCATGATAGTGTACGTCGGCCTCCATCACCAAGTGATCGATATTGAACTCATCAAGCGCCCGCCGACCCGCTTGGTGGACCAGCGTGCCGCAGATTCCCTGACGACGATGATCCGGGTGAGTTTCCACATTCTGGTAACGACCAATTCCGTTCTCATGAAAGACACCAAGACCACCCACCAGCTGACCTCCAAGAAAAGCTCCGAACCATGCTCCAAGCCCCGCTTCGATCATGCTTCGGTAGGAACTCACTTTGCGACGTTGGAAATCTTCGTAAGCATCATTGAAGTACTTAGGATCCGAACACAGCAAATGAAGATCAATGACATGGCACCAATCCTTTTCGGATGAGATTTTGCGAATATCGATTCCGCGGTTGATGTGAGGCGGTTCATTCAATTGGGACGTCGTCAAGACGGCGGCCGAATCCATTTCGAAGCCGGCTTCGAAAAATTCTTTGATCTCGCCCTTGTCGTCAGTGCCAGTGTCCCAGGTAAAGACATAATGATGCGGCTCCGGGTAGTATCCGAATTCTTTATCGAAAATCGTCGTCCATTCTTTCAACGACCCTTTTCGGGGAGCACGATCAAAAATGATGTAGTTACCCCAATGGAACTCAGGATTGCTGGGGGTCTGAACAAGCGCGTACGAACCTCGGTCAATCACCGATCCTGAAAACTTCGCGAACATCAAATCGGTCCGGCGACCGAGAGAACGAATAACCAACCTTAACCTCGGGGCTCATACAAACCTCGCCATTTCGACAGAGTCAACATACTGGCCGTCGCCGTACTTGATCCCGCACCGACCTTTCGACGGACATTCCGAATTCACCCGTGTGAGCGATACGATGTCGGCGCCCGTTGGAAAAATCCAAGAGACCGACCACCTTCCCTTCTATCTCGGCGACAAGAAGAAGGTGACTGGCATTTGCAGTATGAGACTCGATCCACTTTTCTTCGGCTTCGATTGTCATCGAGAATTCGGACGCCGACGTGAGCTGATAAATCTCCTCACCCATTACACTTTTGGAGATTTCAAGAATTTCGCCGGCGTCACGTGCTTTTGCTGACCGAATAACGACCCCCGAGCCGAACTTCGAATTCAATTTTCGGGGGCCATATTCAGACATAACTAATTCCTCGACTGCTCGACAGAAACGACTTTGAGTATTTTTTCCTTGCCGTTGGGCATTGGCCACCGAATCGAATGCCCTGCGCGCAACCCAATTAAAGCAGAACCCACCGGTGTCAGCACCGAGATTCTGTCGTCCTCTATTTTTGCTTCGTGCGGAAAAACCAAAATGACCGTCGATTCCTTCTCGGAGGCCAAATCGACAAATCGAACTGTCGAGTGCATCGAAACGACGTCAGCAGGTAACTGTCCCGATGGGACCACGGAGGCCCGATTGAGCTCGTCCGCCAGGCGTCCGGCCGTCTCGACGTCGGTCCCGCCGAGAAGAGAAGAGAGCTTTTGAAAGTCATTTTCGGAGAGCGTAATTTTAGATTCAGTTTCCATATATACATTCCTTCGCTCTCATCAGAGAGAGGTCTATCAAAAATTAGTTTTGCAATAAGCGTTTGGCAGGAGTTTGGCGGTCGAATGTTGAGACTTTAAGGTTCAACCGCCAGGAGAAATAAACTTAAGGCACACCGATTTGATTCGGGTGAGGGCGTTGTATAAACTGTGGTTGCGGCAAGACTTCTTCACCACCATGAGCCTAACACGTTGACCGTGAATACTCAATGGCTACCTGGATCGGACATCTTCTTCATAACGATTGCGATCGTCTCTGCATCTACTTTGGCAAGATTCATCAAAGATCGTGCGGCACTAAAATTGTCGGAATCGATGGCTTCGAAAAAATCATCGACTTTTCCGATCTCGGCCAATTTCTCTAGGACTAAAGTTCCTTCGAATTCTGATTCATCCATAAATAAAGAAGCCTCTCAAACTTGAGGCTTCTTTATAGCATCAGAATGCATCGGTGGTCCACGTAAGCTCGTTGCTCACTGCCGATACTCCGTCCGACGTCACCGACACAGCTTGAAGCCTGTAGGTCGTGTTGGCTCGCAAATCTCGAACGACGACGTAGTGAATCGTTCGCAGTATCGAGTCGGACGGCGTCGTGATGGAAGCTCCCGTGCTCATGTCTGTAACGATGACCTGAGATGTCGCTGGCGCACTTGTCGCCCAGCTGACAGTGATCGAGCTCATCGTCTGCTCTTCCACTTTCCAATTCGCTATCACAAGTGCCGGAACCGGAGTCGGAACTGGTGTTGGTACAGGCGTCGGCACTGGTGTCGGTACCGGAGTTGGTACCGGAGTTGGTACTGGTGTCGGTACCGGAGTCGGCACTGGAGTTGGTACAGGAGTTGGTACAGGAGTTGGTACAGGAGTTGGTACAGGAGTTGGTACAGGAGTTGGTACAGGCGTCGGCACTGGTGTCGGTACCGGAGTCGGTACCGGAGTCGGAACTGGTGTTGGTACAGGCGTCGGCACTGGTGTCGGTACCGGAGTCGGAACTGGTGTTGGTACCGGAGTCGGAACTGGTGTTGGTACCGGAGTTGGTACTGGTGTTGGTACCGGAGTTGGTACTGGCGTCGCACAGAAAGCCGTGGCGTCGAGAACAAATCCATTGCCCGAAACAGAAACGTTTGTTCCGCCAAAGGCAGCACCTAGAAGACGTCCGTTTCCTGAAATTGAAATGTCACGCCGAACGGCCAAGACTGTTCCTCGCCAAACACCGTTCCCAGAAATCTTCACAGTTGAATCGCAACCCGGCTTTCCACCACTCACGGCATTGAACAAAACATTTTCAAGCTTCACGTCGCCATCGAAAAGAAGACTCGCTTTTCCGGAAACAGAAAACATCCCTTCAATGTTAAATACGAACACATCTTTGCTCGAGCCGGACAGAACGACAGACTCTACTCCTGAAAGGCGAAGATTATTCGAAACGTGGATCACATTCAGTCCGCCGTTCCCCTTAAAAACTGTCGATTTCGAAATTTCTGAAACCCGTACTGTTGGCGCAAGCTTTGCCATTTTTTCTGAGAGGTCGCGCGCCTGAAACCAAACGTCGGACGATTGTTCTAAAATTCCGTCGAGAACAGCCGCGTTGCCGGACAACTTCACGTCTGTCGATTCGCCGACAATCGCTCGCCCGCGAACAACGCTATTTCCGGACAAACGCAGATGCGCGCGCGAACCGGTCAACACATCACCGTTGATTGTCGAATTGCCACTGAGAGACATCCGACTCTGGTTCGAACTAGCAAGACCCACGCGTGAGGTCAGGCACATTGCTTCTCGTGAAATCGGTGGATTCACAGGGGCACCGGAGTCATTGTTAGAGACGCTCGAGTCCGATCTCTTCGATGTATCTTCAACCGCGGCTGCACCGGCGTTGTCGGAGGCTGATGGGGCCGTCGCTTGACCGCAGCCCTGAATCACAATCGTCGCACTCAACAGAACTATCATTCTTATCAGCAAAAATTTCGACGGCACAAAGACCTCCAGCATCGGGCACCACGAAGCCACCCGAGACTCAAATATAGAGGTGTTCTTCCAGACTAGCGAAAAGCTTCGAAGTCACCGATTGAATTAGTGATTTTCAAACCGAGTTTCATTTTGAGATGGAATTCCCGAGTCATTTCCACGCAAAAAAAATCGAAGCGGTCGTGTGATTTTTCGACCGAATGAGACTTCGACAAATTCGAAAACATTGAGATCGCGGATTTTTCGGTGGTCACCGGCTCGGCTCCAGTAGATGGTAAACATATGAATCTTCAACCTTTTCTGACATCCGAAATGATCGATATCCGACCTCTGACCGAAGTCGACGTCGAAGGTTTATTTCAAGTAGCGTCCGATCCCCTCATTTGGGAAATGCATCCCCAACCAGATCGCTATAAGGCGGATGTCTTTAAAAAATTCTTTGCCGAAGCGATGGCGTCGAAGGGCGCAATAGCGATCTTGGATAAAAAGACATCGAACTTGATCGGAACGTCTCGGTTTTATGATTACAAACCCGAATCTTCGTCAGTGCTGATCGGGTATACATTTTTATCAAGGCCTTATTGGGGTGGAAGCTTCAATCGCGATCTTAAAAAACTCATGATCAACCATGCCCTGAAATTCGTAAAGACCGTGTACTTTCAAGTGGGCGTAGGAAATTTGCGCTCGCAGCGCGCGATGGAAAAAATCGGCGCGATAAAAACAGGAATTGAAGAGGTCGCAATTTCTTACGGCCCTCCGAAAAAATCGTACATTTACAAAATAGAAACACCGCTCTGACAGCTTGCCACCTTCGGGCCGAAAGCGCCCTCAAAGCGGCTGTTTCAGTATCCCACGGAAGTTAGCTCGATCTCTAGTGCCGCCGTTGCCGGAAGTCCTTGCTGCAATAGAAGCTGCTGAAAGGCGGCTTCGGTTCCCATAACACCTTCCGGCTTTTCATATTTCACGACACCAAAGATAGGAACATTGCCGTACCAAATTTTCTCGGCGCCTCTGGTGACCAGGCAGGTTTTAAAACGCCCCGCCCCGACGATGACCATTTTGTCCGCGGCGCAGGTCTTCATTAGTCTTTCGTAGTCGGCGCTGACAAAAATGTCCGATGCAACCAAGGGCGATTGTTTCGGATAAGTCTCCAGACCATTTTCATATTTCCAAAGGAAGGGATAATTCCCAAAGTAGGAAGAGTAGCCGATGATCTGAGAGAAAAGTGAAGCTGGTAAAACCGAACCGACCGACGCCGCCGCCCCTTTGTACTCGACAAAAAGTCCGACGCCGTCGCGGAATTCGGCGGAGTCGACTCGTGACGCCGTGACCGCCGTCCCGTCAGCCATGGTGATTGTCGCCAGATCTCCGCTGAAAGCAGCCTGCACCGGACCTCCGGGACGAAGGACTTCTGATTGCACGTCCGAATCTCTCGGGTGCCCAATACATGAGTCGTCGTGAAGGTACATCGTCTGCCTCAGCTCTACGACCTGGCGACGTTTCGATCCCGTCAAGTTCAGTTCAAGTCGGAACGAGACTCCGTCCTTTGGGAGACAGCTTGTCACGTAGGTCTCGGTCGTTCCAATCGACGGCGCCTGACCGACTTCCTTTTCGAAAACTGACTGATTCTTTTCGGATTCCGATTTGCAACCTACAAAGGCGACAAGTGCGACGAGCCCACAGAGAGCGAGACAAAACGGCTTCATTGAAATCTCCTCTATTCGATTTTTGCACCCAAACGTGAAAATGCAGCCTTCGCCGATTCATGCGAGAGCTTTGCCAGTTTTTTCTCGTCCATGAATCCGAACCATCCCAAAGATTCCTCAGATTTTGGTCCCGTCACTCCTTCAATCCAAATTGCCTCTTTCGAGTCACGACGATAAACGGACATATCGAACCGAGTCTGCGGACGACGAGGTCCAATGCCATTCACCGAAAGGCCTCCCGTCACTGATGTCGTCACTTCAGCAATGATGACCGCATCAACTCCAAGCGCATTCAAAACTTTCGTGCGTCCCTCACGACCTAAGTTTTCTCCCGCTTTTGGAACCATTACGTCGCGGGCCATGAACCAGTTTTCACCGGCCTTCGGTAGAAATAGAACCTTGATGGGAGCCATCATTTTTTTCGTCTCTTCTTGATAAATCGCATTCGACGTCACTTCCGAATGCGAAGAAACTGACCACCCGGTTGCCTTTCTGACCGCAGCAACGAGATCGCTATAAAGCGCGTCGGCAACTTCGCTGTTTTGATAGAAGCTGCTTCCGCCCATTTCTTTGGAGGACGTGCCGCTTCCGAGATTGATACTCATCACGTCCGATGCGGGCTCTTTGTCGATGAACGCAATGACGGCAGCACTTTTAACTTTATTCGTCGCCTCGTCATCGCGCTTTCGATATTGACCGGCGCAGCCGACATTGAAGCCCGCCAAAAGTGTGAGCATCAGAGCGAACGGGATGAGAACTGAAATTCTACGATGTGACATTTAAATCTCCTTCTTCCATAAAATGGATCACTGATCACAACCGTAGGTGCCCCGATCCGTGGGCTCAACAAAACAGGCCTCGAATCGTTCTCGAGTGTTCATGGTTGATATCGTAACTATTTGATTTTACTTATATTGACAGTTGCAAAGACGGACCGCCTTCGCTTAAAAGATTTTGTATGACGTCACTTTACGAACACAGTTCACTGTCGGAATTTCTGGGCGCCGAGTTTTTTAAACGTAAGCATCGCAACAGCTCTTACTCACTTCGTGCTTTCGCGCGAGATATTGGCCTTGGTCCCTCAAACTTAAGTGAGGTCTTGCAGGGAAAGAAAAACATCGGCGAAAAAACTGCGGAAACGATCGCCGACAGACTGAAGCTTAAAACAAAAGAAAAATCATTTTTGAAGGACCTCATTCTCGCCGAGTCCGCACGCAATGAGAAAGTTCGTAGTCACGCGGCCGCACGACTCACGGCCGCCAGAAAAGCCGGGCGCTACAAACCCCTTCAAGAAGACAAATTTAAAGTTATAGCGGACTGGTACCACGCCGCGATTTTGGAACTGATTCAAGTGAAAGGTTTTGATCCTTCCCCAAAGTGGATCGCCGAACGACTTGGAGTCGATGCCATTGACGTAGCGCTTGCCCTGGGACGCTTAGAAAAATTAGGCATGATTGCAAAGTCTGGCAGTACGTACGTCGCCGTCGAATCCGACGCTTACGACGCGATCATCGAACGACCGTCGACAGCGATACGAAAGTTTCAACGACAAGTGATTTCAATGTCTCTTGATTCTCTTGCCGAGGACCCTGGGGAAGAAAGAGAAATCCTATCGATGATTCTTTCTGTACCGCGGTCACAGCTGCCAGAGTTTCGCGATGAGATGAGGAAATTCGTTTCGAATTTTTGGCTGAAGATAGAGAACATCCCGAAAGATGATCTCTATACCTTCAGTATGCAGCTGTGCCCGGTTAAAAACCGAAAGCGTCGAGCTCCGCCTACTTCGCGAAATTAGCTTCGACGATGACACCCTCTGACTCATTCGCGTTGTCGTGTTCGACATACGAGAGATCCGACGTTGCAAAATAAACTCGCGCCAGCTTCATGGCCATAATTGGATAGCCGGAAAGGGCCTTCGGAAGGACCAGGTCCAAAACGACCGTCGAACCTGTGGGCGTTTTCGTCACTCTTGTATTACTAAAGATCTCCGAGAATCCAAGAGCCGGCCCATTCACGAAGAGCGGCGCACGACCTAGTCCCCGAGGCGTCCACATCAAAAGCTCGACTTGAATTTCACCAAAGCCTTGATCGCCATCCACAGCGATTTCGATTTGAAACTTCTCACCGGCTTTTGCCTTGAACGAGTCTTTAAGGTCGAGTTCCTGAAGTGTCGACGCCACAGAAAGACCTTTCACTTCGACGGATTTGATCGAGGCAGGTTTGATCGCTGTCGGATTCTCGACGCGGACATAGGACGGGATTTGCGGAAATGCAAAACGCGATCCACCGGCATCGGGAAAATGAATCAAAGAAATATAAAAATCTTCCGGCTGCATATTGGCCGGTAAGTCGTGCGACGCCGTCAGCAGATACTGATCACCAGTGAGTTTCGTAACCGCGCACCGATGGAAGATCTCTGCCGCCGGAAGGCTGTGCTGTTTGGCATGAGGCCACAGCGCCCCCGAAAAATAGAGCTCGCAAGTTTGCGGCGCGTGACCGTCCGTGGACTTAACGACGATCTCAGTCTTCCAAGAAGTTCCGGCTTGAAGCACGGCACTTTCGTGATTGACCGAACTGACCCAAAACGACTGGTTCGGACCCCACATCGCATCCGCAGGCCAAGTGGATGCTCCCATGCTGGCGGTTTTCATGAGAATCTCGGGCGTTTCAGTTTTCCAGCTCGAAAGATTCAGCGGCGCGGAATACTGAAGATCAACGTTTGCGCCAATAAGCCACCGATGTCCTTTGTCCTTGGAACCGTTTGTACCCTTGGGTCGGCACATGACATTGACGAATCCGCCTCCGCGCAATGTCACAACACCGGTTTTTTTCTTCATGTATTCGATAGCCCAAACTGGGCTTCCGACAAACTGCCGAGCGATGGTTTCATTTGCAGGACAAAGCTGTGCCAGCGGAGTCGGCCCCCATTCGATGTCGAAGGTCATTTCAGAGGACGAAAGAAATCCAATCGTGAGACCCGAGACTGAAGGGTTGAAAACCAGATTTCTAGCATCGGGCCGGTTGAATTGGGCGAGCGTAGAAATGGATTGGCGCCGTTTGAAATGATTCGTGATCTCGGTCGCGATGCGGTCCGGAAGCCGAGTGGCATCGTCAGCGTAACCAAGATGATGAACGGACTCATGGGCTAAAAGACCCACCCATTCTTCCAAGGGCCGATTCATACGATCCGTGTTGATCATGACCGACGAATTTTTCTTAAGCTCTGTGATAGCCAATCGGTGGGCATCACCATCAATAGACGTAAAAACACCGGGATGAGTCGTCTCTGAAACAAATGTGAGAAGTGATGCCCACGAAGCTGCTTGAGGCGCATTGAAGTAGGGAAGATAACCGTCGAGCTCGATAAGTACTTTTCGAACTTCAACATCCTGGCAGTCCGTTTTCGATTCAAGACACGAGTGAACGATATTTTTTAGGTACTTCCAACTCCACCGAATCTCGCGCTCGATTTGAGAGTCGCCAACCATTCGTTCGCGAGATTCCGCGACGGCTTGCTGTCCCGCGAGCGATGTGAGGATGAAAAAAGGAACGATGATGAAATTCATTGCTTTCATAATTTGCCCAAATAGATTTCGAGAAACTGTGGATCAAAAATTAAAATGTCGGATGTGTTTTTAATCACGCGAACAATCGCTGAACCAAACCCTGTGTGAGAGCTTGTTCCGCAAACCCAGTTCACATTGAGGCTCAATTTTAGAATAATCATTTCCAGTTTTCCGGCTGACGATATCGGAGTCGCCGAGATCCAAGTGGGCGATTGAATTTTGAACGATCGAATGTCCGGACACGCCAATTTAGCGATCACAGGGCCCGTCAGCTCAAACGTGTCGACCGGCGAGGAGGAAACAAACAGGCGGTCTATTCCGTGCGAAGTCTTCCAGAGCAAAATCTGAAACGTGTTTTTCGTATCGTAAACCTGTTCTGATTTCTCGATATCCAAGGTGCGTGTAAGCCGGTTCTGCAAAAGCAAAAGGTCCGGTTTCGAGACGACGCCATCAAGATTTAGAACTTCAAGCCAAAGCTTCGAGGCATCATCGACATCGAATGGAATCGTCTTATTGGTGTCGAGCCACAAGAGTTCACGATTGAACCAAATCTCCGACGCACGCACCTCATAGAGATTTCCCGAAAGTTCAGTCGATGTTTTGAAAACGGCGGAAGGAATCGACTTTGTACGATCCAGCAGCGGTTGAAAAACCACCTCTTCCTTGGCGCTAAACCCACATGTGACTCTTAAACAATCAGAAAGAATCATTTGAAGATTGGCTCGAGCGAACACGATTGAAAACTCGGACCCACCTGCGCCACCACCAACAACGATGGGACCTGCTTTCGCCACTGAAAATGGACCCGCGATACCAATGAGAATTAAAACTAAAACAGTTAATCGCCTCAAACGAATTACTCCTCAGCCACTGATGAATACAAAGGGAAACTTAGTTCTATAAACTCACTACTCGGTGTCAACAGCCGTGACCGGCGCGAAGTTCAGAATCAAGCTAGGCACGGCTGTAACGCCAAGCGTGGAAAGCGAAGGTTTCACCCAGCTCAAGTCCGCATAACGGCAAAGACGCGAAACGTTAATGTCGGCGCTGTAGACGCGGATACTTTGCGCTCACAAAACGATGTGATTTTCAGGCGATATTTTGTTTGAAACCACTTAGGCCCGTTGCTATTCGATCAAGATGGAAATACTTCGCCGCGCTTTTAAAAGTCTCAGCCCTATTGCTATTATTCTGACAGCTCTCATTGTTCTTTTCGCCGGAGTCCTGGTGACCGGGTGGCAATCGTCGGTCGCATTGCGAGAAACCGTCGCCGCCAACGCGGCCGTCATGAACATCGACTCAGCCCCGCTCATTGAGCTTGAACGCCTTCGCAATTTGGCCGAATCGCAGTTCACCAACAGCCGCGCTTACTTCTTACTGGGATCTAAATCTGTCTTTGAAAAACAAAAAGAAGACAAACAGCGCCTCAGCGAGGGCATGGCTAAATTTGCGAAAGAAAACACTCTTCCGCAGATGGGAGAAATCGCGACTGCGATCGAGAGCATCGCAAAGCAAGAAAATGATCTCTTCGACCAAGCGACGGCTTTTCGCGAAAAGCTGACCGAATCCAAGATCGTTGCCCAGTTTTACCAGTCAAAGACGTCTCCCCTCCTTTCGCAGCTCAATGAACAGTTCGACAAAATTGCGAAGCTGCAGAATGCTGAGCTTGAAGAAGCCCGTGCACGAGCCCGCCAAGCAGGAATCGATGCGCAAGCTCAGATCCCAAAGAATATGCTTTGGTTCATTAGCGCCGTGTCGGCTATTTTTCTTGGTACGGCCGTTCTTGTTATTTGGCTCTTGGCCAGCCGCCGTTCCCAGCAAAAAGTTCGAGACCGTCTTTATGCCGACGCGCAAAAGTCAGCGCTCGATCGCGATGAAGTTATTGCAGCCGTTGCTCAAGATATGAAAGAGCCGTTGGCAGATCTTGAAACTTTGGCCAAAGATCTTCCAGCCGAGTCTGGCGATCTTGTTAAGAGTGCTGTCGGCGAAATCAACTCGGCTATAACCGACATTGTCGATCAAAAACGCGCCGATATGGGCGCACTCACTCTTCGTCTCGAGCAACTCGCGGTTCACGGAATTCTCGAGGATGCTCAGGCGATGCTGCAACCGGTGGCGAAAAAGCGAGATGTCACTTTGCAGTTCGACGTCGTGAACCCGTCTGTCTTGGCCTACGTCGATCGCGAGCGTGTGATGCGCGTACTTTCAAATCTCGCTGGTAACGCGATTAAGTTCAGCCCCAAAAACGGGCGCGTACAGATCAAGGTAAAGAGCGATGCTCAATTTGCCAATATCAGCGTCATCGATTCGGGGCCGGGCATTTCTGACTCGCGCCTAGCCTCTATCTTCGAAAGCTTCTGGCAAGCCAAAGGCACGGCCGATCAAGGTCCCGGCGTCGGGCTCGCTATAGTTAAAACGATCATCGAAGCGCACGGTGGTTCGGTTCGCGCGGAAAAAAATCTTCTGGGTGGCGGGAGCATCTTTACATTCTCGCTTCCCCGTCGCCGACCGGTCGGCATCGCTTTAAAAAAGCCGACGTCGACAAGCGCCAAGTTCGTCGCCCGCCCGCCGTCTCATGAAACCACTCAGTGGCCTTCAGTATAAATTGCTCGTCGTTCGGTCGAGGCTACCTCACCGAACGATACGTCGCACCCATGTAGTCCATTCCGAAGTAGATGGCCGTCGAAGAGAACGGCACTTCGAAACCCATCGGCAATCTTAGATCGTAGCCCGTTGATAGCAGGTGCACTTTTTTACCGTACAAAGATTCACCCAATGACTTGTGCTCTCCGCTCATCAGATTCGAAAATCTATCCATGAAGTCTTTCATCGCGCCAGACATTGCGTACCAATACACCGGCGTCGCAAGCACAACCAAATCAGCCTCAAGAGCTTTAACAATGATCTTCTGGAATCCATCAGCGGCGTTGTTGCCATAGCAAAATGGCCTGATCGCGTCTTTGTTCAAATCAACGACTTCCAACGAATCAGAAGCGTAAGTGTCTTGAAGAAACTTTAGCGTACCGCCGTGGCCTTCGGCTGCTCCGAGCACTGCTAAAATTTTCTTGGGTGACCTATTGTGAAAGGCCTCATTTTGAATTTTAGCGATGATCTCGCTTTTGGCATCAGAGTACTTTTCGCGGCTGACTTTCATGTCTTCAATCAGATGCCGCTTTACCCGAAGGTACTCCTCCCGTGCGGCCGGCAACTTGCGCAGGTCATCTCGAAACAAAAGGTGTCTTTCAACTTCCGGGTCACCGTGCTGGAAAAAATGAAGATGGACACAGGCCGTCGTTTTTTCCGGATTGTACAGCACGCAGTACCGGCGACCTTTGACGCCGTACTCGCCCTTGTATTCGTATCCCACGGATTCGAGTGAGGACTTTGTGCGATCAAGAATCTCTAACGAAGGCACCGACCCCAACATGTCGATAATTGGTTTCGCGGCGAGGCCTTGAACCGATGTACTTCCAACGTGGTAAAGCCGCAGCGACTCGACTCTCAGTTCATCAAAGATAAAGTGGGCCTCGTCCGAAAAAAGTCTCTTCCACCTGAGGTTATAGGGCGAAAGGCCGAGTTCGCCGCGCCTTAGACCAATTCCACCATCAGAAAACTTCTGAAGACGGTCGGCTGCAATCACAGGTGCTTCGCCATCATCAGGCAGTCAAAATCCTGGCCGTCGAGCTTTCGATACTTTTTGATTAGGCCTTCTTGCTCAAACCCGTGTTTCTTATAGAGACCCACTGCCGAGACATTCGAGGTGTACACATGAAGTTCGACTTTTTCGAGACCGAATTTTTTTGCGTGAATAAGGACCGACGAAAGAAGTTTCGAACCCAACCCCTGCCCGCGGTAGTCGCGAAGTATACCCATGCCAAGACTCCCTCGATGATTTTGCCGTGGATTGCTTTCAGGAAAAACATCGCACCATCCAACGACACGGTCGCCATCGACAGCATAAAACACAGGACCGTTTTTCGAGATCAAATCCGTTTGAAATCCAACCACCTTTTCAAACGGTGGTGCTTCAATCATCTCAATGTAAATCCGCTCGCTCGCAACGGCCGAAAGAGCTTCATGGAAACTCTTAAAGTACTTTTCGCTGGGGTAGATTATTTGTGAACTCATCCAAAGTTTTTTGCCCAACAGACGGAACGAGGCAAGTCCCGACCTCTAGCGCCAAGTGAGTACAATGGTAGGCATTCCGTCGCCCGGCAGCGGAAGCGTTTTCACATTTTCTCTGAAAAAGCGGTGTTCTTCTGGCATAACAAAGATACGAGAGTAGCTAGCTTAAATGACGAGGAACCGACGCTTTAAGCCTCGGTCGATTTACAATGACGATGATCACCCCGACTTTCTATTCTCACGACTATGCCTTCGACGTTTCGTCAGAGGATGAGCTGCTAGGTTTTTTTCGCGAGCGTGATGAATCGAAAGTCATTTTTCGTAGCAGCCTCGAACTTCCGATGCGGGTTCAGTACTATTTTACGTGGAGTGATCCTTCGGGTGCTTACCGATATCTGATTTTCAAGAAACCCGGATGGGAGAGCCCACGAGGGCTTGTCTTCAGAACTGGCGGATCCAGCGGTGATAGCGGCACGGGTGGAATCTGCGATTGGTGCCATTCTTACGGAAGCTCCAATCAGATCGGCCTTTTAACGACATCCGTAAATTCGAAGCGAACTGTCGGCATGATGCTTTGCTTGGATCTCAGCTGCGGCGAGAAAATTGAGAGTAACCCGGTTACAACCAGCAAAGATCCCGAAACTCGGATTCTTCAGGTCTGCGAACGTATGGGTCGCTTTTTCGACGAGCTGAACTCTTAGGCGACACGTCTTTAGGAAATTACGACGCCTTTCCAGAACGCGACGTATCCTTTTATTTCGCTCGCCTCAGATTTCGGCTCGGAATAGAACCAAGCGGCATCGGCGTTGACCGAATCGTCAACCACCACATTGTAGTAGCTTGCGACACCCTTCCAGCCACAGGTCGTTTTGGTGTTGCTCGGTTTAAAGTGCTCGAGCATCAAACTTGATGCGGGAAAATAATGATTTCCCTCGACCACGACAGTTTTGTCACTCTCAGCGATAACTACGTTTTTCCAAATTGCTTTCATAGCTCGAGAGCTTCGAACGCGGACCTTTTCAAGGCAAGCGTGAACACCTGTTCACGCTTTTCGGGTTTAGGAATTTCCGAGTTAAAGTCTTGTCAGACTCCCTACATGGCCTGTGGCCTTCGACGAAATACTATGATTCTGTAACTTCCATTTGGAAGCGTTGCCAGATGAGAGGCGCAGTGCCTCAATGATTGCTCGGCGAAATGCTTAAGGAAAGTGCAAATGAAGTCGGTTCGCCGAGAGCGCAAGCTCATCGTACTTCTCAATTTCTTTGTGGTGATCTGTGCCGTGCTGAACGGAACCCTTCCTGCGATCGCCTTCACGGATGCTGAGTTCGAAGCCCTGGTCATTGAACGTAACGTGGAGCTTCGGGTTTTGTCGGAGCGTCGAAAAGCACTTTCAAATAGTGTGGAGGAGGCTGAGCTTCTCTATGGTTGGCAGCTTTTTGCGGGCCTCAGTAAACGTTGGGATCAGAAACCACGTGTTGATCCCAGTTTCACCTACGATTCATTGAACATCCTCGGAAGCCAAGTCGGGCTTCAGAAGCTTTTCAGCTGGGGCCTCGAAACAAAATTTAGCGTCGATGCGACTCAAACCGAAATCGTTGGCGGACGCGCAGGGACGAACACTTTTGACTTTAAAGTCTGGGAGACGGCACCCTCGGTCGAAGTGAAACTTCCGCTTTTAGCGGGCGGGTTTGGCAGCAAGGTTCGCGCTGACTATGAGGGCCTTGTCGCCCAGAAGAAGATCGCAACTCTGAACGCAGAATCAGAGTACGACCGGAAGATGAACGAAGCGCGGACCATCTTGTGGTCGACGATTCTGCAACGAAAGTCGTTAGAGAATCAGCGCGAAACTCTTGGGCGTATCCAGAAAATCTACCAGATCGTCCAAGGAAAAATGTCTCAGAATTTGGAAGCGTCTTCAAACTTTCTGCAGACACGATCGGCGCTCGAACAGGCCGAATTGGATCTTCTCAACGCGAAGCTTAGATTTGATCAGTTCGAACGGTTATTAAAACTTGTTCTAAACCAAGCGACAATGAACGCGACACAACTCGTTATTCCCGACTACGATTTCACAAAGTTTAGGACCGTCAACTTGTCAGACTTTGAGAACAAAGTGACTGCGGAAGAAAGAATTGCGTCGCTCAGCGAGTTAGCTTCAAAACAACAGGCCATTTCGAAATTTGAAGAGAGCGGCGCCAAACTTGATCTGGTGGCTTCCTACACAGCCAACGGACAAAATGAACGGATTCAAGAATCTTTCGATCAATCTCGACGCAGCCGTTACCCGACAAGTTTCTTAGGACTTCAATTCTCGATGCCCCTGGAGTCCGGAATCAACTCGCGTCTCATGCAACGACAAAGTGACCTTGCGAAATTAGCAACAGAGCGCCAAAAATACCTTCAAACCGAGCAACGAGCCGTACAAAAAGAAGATCTTGTCTCGCAGCACAATCAGCTCGTCAGTCTTTTGGCCTTGAATCTTCGTCTTGAGAAAACTCAAGGCGAGAAGCTCACGAATGAACGGAAGATGTTGAATCAAGGAAGATCGTCTATTTACCAAGTGTTGCAATTTGAATTGGACTTGGCTCGCGCTCAGTCTGGAAAGTATGCGATCGCTTTGGAACTTGAAAAAACTCAGCAGCAACTCAACCTGAACAAGTACAATAATTATGAATAGAATTTTCGCGTTTTTCGTCGACAACTGGAAATTTTCGATTCTGACCACAGCCTTCATTTTGATTATCGGAACCATGAGCTTCGGACTTTTGCAGAGAGAGTCCTTTCCGCCGGTCAATTTCGCCGTCGTTGCCGTCACAACAGTTTTTCCAGGAGCCTCACCCGAAGAGGTGCAGGACAAAGTGACCAATATCTTGGAGGACGAGCTCCGAGAAATCGAAGGCGTCAGAGACGTTCGTTCGGTGTCACAAAGTAACTTAAGCGCTATAACGATTCGAATCGATATTGACGGCGTAGATTCCGATCAAGTGGTTTCGGACATTCAAAAAGCTGTTCAAAGAGGATCCTCGAAACTTCCGCCAGAGGTCACCGAGGATCCGCTGGTTGTCGAAATCGATGCAAAGAAAATTCCGGTCCTCGAGCTTGGTATTGTTGGCGTCAGTAAGAATCGGTCGCGAGAATTGCTTGCGGACCAGCTGAAAGAAGAGATCGAGGATATCAAAGGCGTCTCCTCAGTGCGCCTGACGGGATATTTAGAGCGAGAATTACAGGTCTTGCTCGATCAGAAAAAACTTCGAGCGGCCGGAATTGGTTTGGCAGAAATCTATTCGGCGCTCGCTCAACAGATAAAAAACGTTCCATCTGGTTACATCGACAACCGCGAGAAGTTGAATCTCGTTCGAGTTTTCGGAAAAAAAACGACGGTCGCAGATCTTGAGAAGGTCATCGTGCGGTCGAACGATGCTGGCCAGACAGTTCGTATCGGAGACGTCGGAAAAGTGGTCGATGGAGGTCAAAAACCAGAGCTCCTGGCGCGCATCAACGGCGAAGAAGCAACACTTCTTGTCGTTACGAAAAAGGCCGACGCCGATGCTTTGACCGTTCTTGATCAGGTCGATGCAAAGGTCGATGGGTTCGCGGCTCAGCTTGATCCCGGTTTCAAAATTTCTATTTTTAACGATGAAGGTGCTCGAATCAAAAATCGCCTCGAAATCGTTTCGTTCAATGCTCTGACTGGGATGATGATTGTTCTGCTCGTTCTTTTTGTATTTTTGCCCGGGAAAGTGGGCTTATTCAGCAGTCTCAGTCTTCCCATCTGTGCGGTCGGGACTGTTGCGATGATGGTGTTCTTCGGAGCCAACTTTAATATCATCACGATGGTCGCTCTTGTCATTTGCCTCGGAAACTTGGTCGACAATTCGGTGGTCATTTCAGAAAACTACACCAGTCTGATAGCGCGCGGAATCCAACCAAGAGATGCAGCGATTCAGTCCGCCCAACAATTCTGGGTACCATTTACGGCTTCGACAGTGACGATCATCTCTGCTTTTTTGCCGATGCTGGTAACCCAAGGAGTGATGGGTCAATTCATTAAATGGATACCGATTGTCGTAACGATTGCCCTCACGATAAGTTTAATCGAGTCACTGACACTTCTTCCGGCTCGGCTTCAGTTTTTAAAACCAGCACCTCGCACCGATAAAAAATCAGATTGGTTTGAAAAGTTCGAAAACTCTTTCGGGAATTTAATACGCTGGACCCTTGATCGGAAGTACCTGACTCTGATCAGCCTCAGTTTACTCGTTGTTTCAGGCATTTTCGTTACCGCTCTTTTCAATCGGTTCGAGCTTTTCCCCGCGGATGGCGTCGAGTACTACGTCGGGCGATTCGAAGCCGAGAACGGGACAAGTATTTACCGTACCGACAAATACGGAGAGCAAATTTCAAAAGAAGTTTTAAAAGTTATGAATCCTGAAGATCTGCAATCTGTCGTCGCCCGCGTCGGCGAAGCTGCGACAGATCCCGCCGATGCGAAAAGTAAATTGGGCGCAAACGTCGGCATTATCATGGTGGCGATCAAGCCCGAACGAGCCGCTGAACTGAACGTCGTCGAGAGTTTACGAACTTTAAAAGCAATTCCGAAGCCAGAAGGTCTTAAGTCTTTAACATTTGAACCTATCGAAGCCGGCCCTCCTGTTGGAAAACCACTCACCGTGACTTTGAGGTCCTCTGACTACAAGCAGCTAAGCGACGCTCGCGACCAAATGATGACTGAACTTCGCGCGCTGGGCGGCTTGGTCAATCTTGAGGACGATGAGCAGTCGACAGGACGAGAGTACTTGTTTGAACTCAATGAAGAGTCCAGAGCTTACGCCGGCATGACGGTCGACTCGATTGGTCTGAATCTCAGAACCGCGCTCGAGGGTTCGGCCGCAGCCAAATTGACCGAATTCGGTAAAGACTTTGATCTTGTCGTTAGCTTTGACGATTCGAGCCGCTCGACTCTCGATGATTTGAGAAAGACCGAGATCTTTACTCCCAAGGGAAATTTGATTCCTTTGACCTCGCTTGGCAATTTCACTGAAAGCGACGCTCCCAAAACAAAGAAGAAGTTCGATTTTAAGAATTCGATCACGATCACTTCGGAGGTCGACAACGTTCAGCAGACGTCGCAGTCAGCCAACAGCAAGGCCCGTGAAATCTTCGCGAAAATGTCGCCTCAGTTCCCGCTTGTAACACCTGTGTTCGGCGGCGAAGAAGAGAGCACAAATGAATCGTTACAATCACTTCTCATTGCGCTGATCTTAGCTCTGTTTGGAATCTTCGCGACTCTGGTCTTCACGTTCAGCAGCTATAGCAATTCACTTCTTGTTTTGTCTTCGATACCGCTGGGGTTGGTCGGCGTCTTTTACTCGTTCACCGTGATCCAACGACCGCTCAGTTTTTTGGCCTTCATCGGCGTCGTGGGACTGACGGGAGTTGTTATTAACTCGGCCATTATTTTGGTCGATTATATCCGCGAACTTCAGTCGCAGAAACTTGGCCTGTCTTTGAAAGAGTTGCTGATTCTGGCATCGACCAAACGACTTCGAGCGGTCCTAGCGACGGGACTCACTACGGTCGTAGGACTGCTGCCGTCGGCATTTGGCTGGGGTGGGTACGACGCGATTCTTGTCGACATCACGCTGGCGCTGTCGTGGGGCATGATTATCGGTACAGTGCTGACGCTCATCTGGGTTCCAGCAGGATTCCTAGTTTTGGCAGAATGGAAGAGTCGAATCTTAGCGCCGAGGCGATGAGACGATTTAGTGTTTGAGATCTGCGGCGTTCAGAACCAGAACTTCACCTTCCGACGGAAACACGCCGGTCAACGCCGTGATGTTCACTTGGTGGGTCACAAGAATCAGAGGATGTTTAGACCCGATGTTTTCTGACAGCCACTTTTTGAGTTCCTGTGTTTGGCTGGCCTCTGTTTTCGGATCTTGAAAAAAGGAATTGAGCGCAGTCAAAGTCTGAGGCGAGCGCCCGCCCAGATTTTTAGCTGTGTCCCGACACCGGCACCATTCACTGGTGTAGACGAAAAATTCAGAGCCCAGCGTCGCTTTCAACTCTTTACCAAGCCGCTTCGCTTGCGCGACACCGTCCGCCGACAAATTTCGCTGAGTTTTACAATCGTCCAATTTAAATCCGGCGGGATCCCCCGTTCCGGGCGCGCGCGTATGTCTTACGATCGCAAAATACCCGGGCTTTTTTAGATCCGCGAGATTAGATTTCGCGACGGCCACAGAACCACTGGCCGCATAGAAGAGCGATACAAATCCAAAGAATGTGAACAGAAGATTTCGTCCCATTGCTCTCTCCATTAGTCTAAATTGTATCGCGTCTTCCATGTCGGCGGCACAGGCAACTTCTGGCCATAGAGGTAGCGAACAAGCTGACCGTGGTGTTGTGCTTCGTGTTCGATGAGATCGAACATCAAGGATTGCTGCGACGACGAGAGCGCCGTCAGAGATTCGAGCGCCGTTAAGAAGGATTTCTTGGACGCGGCAAGCTCAGTTTGAACGGCCGACTTATTTTCCACATTCTTCCAATCAAGACCACACGCAAATCCCTGCCAGCCGCCGGCGAGGATGGCTTTCAGATAACTTTGCCGTGCACCGATCACACACCACAGCTGTTGCCCAATTGTATTCGACGGCAAACCCGCGAGATCTAATTTCAGATGATCATCTTTGAGGCCCTCGATCAAATCATCGTACAGACTGAAGGACCTGTTGAGTTTCTCCTTTAGAACAGCCGCCTCGATCATTTAAGTTCCAATCTAAGGGATTCGCCATTGCATAAATTCAATGATCTCATGCGAATCGAGTTAGCGATTGTCGGAGGACTTGGGCAATTCGCAATGCGCTATCAGCCTCCTGGCTATCCTCAAGACGCCAACACACGCGTAGACAGCCATAGGCGAATGCGTATTGTAAGATCCGTCTCTGATCGATCTTTAGACGGTGAGCGAGAATCGAACTTCGGCGCTCGATGGCAGCTTCGGTTTCGATCACCGAATTGAAGCCTTGGGGGTTAAAAAACGTATTCGCCAAATCGTAAGTGCGCTCTCCGGCCAAGCACTGTGGATCAATAGCAAGCCAACCGCGACTTGAGCTCCCATTTTTCACAGTAAGTTTTTAGCTTTTGGGCGGTCACGCCAAGATATCCATCTAGTTTCCCAGTATCAGGGCGAAAGAACCTATGCGACCGTAGCCCATTGATTCATAAAGTTTTTGTGCTGGAATGTCGGTCTCACCTGTGAACAGAATACTTTTTCTGTGTCCATGCAGATCGCGGCAGTCTTTTAACATATGGAACATGACTGCTTTCGCGAATCCTCTTTTTCGATATTGTTTTGGTGTGAAAACGCCGCCCACTTGTCCGATTTTTTCACCGTTCGAATTGAGAGCTGTCCGCGAGATCAGTTTTTCACCATCAAACATTCCCCAGCACGTTTTGGCAGCGACCTGTGATTCGAAATTTGTCCGCTGTTGCTCGAGGCTTAGATCATCGGGCAATGAGAGTTCTGCCATGTAGGCCTTGCTAAACTCTTGCCATTGAGAAAATTCGCTAGGCTTCAGTCTGCGAACCCGCGAATCGAACTGAATCCGCGGATCTTCGGCTTTGAGATCATAGGCGTACAAAATTTCTTTTGACTCGTAGGTCGGCGAATACGACGGGTTCCGACTTCTATAGAGTTGGTAAACGGGCTCGACAGAACTCCACTCGCCTATAAATCCACGAAGAGAAACGGGCTCTTTCGCGCATTCCACGAGAACTAAGTCTGGCTCACTCTCGGTCGAATGAATAACGAGATTTCCCCTTCGGGCAAGACTGAAGACCGACACGATCTTCCCATTTTTTCTGATAGCCTTAAAGTTCCCGCTATTCGGATGTTCCGTGAGCCTCGGTCCGAGATTGCGCATGTTGTTTATTAGAAATTGGGAACTCACCTCGTGCCGGGTGAGGTAGGAATTTACTTCGTCTAAGTTTTGGGAGCCGACAGGCTCAACCGTTGCATCGATAGTCACCTGAGACCAACGTTCACTAGTATTGCTCCAGGGCCAGCTTGAAAAGTCTGACGGCCTCATCAACTTCGTTTGATTTGTGAAATCGGATCTCGATCCATTCGGAGCTGGGAGATCGGTGTTTGTGGATCTTAGAGTCCGTCTGATGACTTAGACCTTCTTTGCGAATCACTTTACGGGTGAGACGAACGTCGATCTCGTTGTCGTTATGGAAATGAGCGATTTCTTTTCCCTTATAAAAAATCGCCGAGCCGCCTGCCACCTTCGAGGGCCGGTCTTCCAGCCCCGGAAATCGCTCCAGCTTCTCTATCAGTTCTTTTCGCAACTTAGCCATAGATTCCTAATACCAAAACTGGTCGGCCAATCAATAGGCAGTGGGCTCAGAATCGTGGTATTTCTGAAAGCCATGTACAAGCTTCGGGATTATCAGCGGCAGGCCGTTAAAAACACGGTGGAGCTTTTCAAAAAGGATCGCTCGCCGGCCGTTATCGTCCTTCCGACGGGGGCCGGGAAAAGCCTCGTGATTGCCGAGCTTGCGCGGATCGCGCGCGGCCGCGTTCTGGTTTTGGCGCACGTCAAAGAACTCGTCGAACAAAACCACGCGAAATACCGAAGCTACGGTCTTGAGGCCGGAATTTATTCGGCGGGCCTTGGGCAAAAGGATCACGATCAGAAAGTGATCTTTGGCAGCATTCAGTCGGTCGCACGCGCCGCGGATGATTTTTTCGATAATTTTTCGCTTCTGGTGATCGACGAGTGCCACCGCGTGGCCGAGGAAGGATCGACTCAATACCAAGAAGTGATTGCGAAGCTTCGCGACAAGAGCCCCGAGCTTTGTATTTTGGGTCTCACAGCAACACCCTACCGCCTGGGTCTTGGCTGGATTTACGAAATTTCGTTTTCAAATGAAGTGAAGTCTCGAAAGAAACGATTCTTTAAAAAATGTGTTTTCGAGCTTCCGCTGGCGTACATGATCAAAAACCAGTTTTTGACGGTGCCGGTAAAGATCGACATTCCCGTCACTTGCTATGATTTTTCAGAGCTGACCGAGAGCGATCGACCCTACACGGAAAACGAAATCGAAACCATTTTGAAGGGTCAGAAGCGACTGACTCCGCTCATCATTCGAAACATCATCGACATTGCAGATACGTACGACCGAAAGGGCGTGATGATCTTTAGTGCCAGCGTCAGTCACGCCAAAGAGATCATGTCGTATTTGCCAGACGGCGATGCGCGTCTCATCTTGGGCGACACCGATCACACTGAAAGAGATCAAATCATCGCTGACTTCAAACAAAAGAAATTTAAGTACTTGGTGAACGTTTCCGTTCTTACGACGGGTTTTGACGCTCCCCACGTCGACGTGATTGCGATCCTGCGCCCGACCGAATCGAACGCTCTTTACCAGCAGATCGTGGGCCGCGGACTTCGTTTGAGTGACGACAAAAAAGATTGCTACATCTTGGACTACACCGGCGTCGACCACGATATCTACACTCCTGAAATTGACGAAAAGCGCCCGGCAAAAGATACGGTTCCCGTTTTGGTCCACTGCCCCGTCTGTGAATTTGAAAATAGTTTTTGGGGCTATGCGACGAGGCCTCACCCGTGATCCCCACACGTTTGAAATCACAGCCTGTACGTTTCGTTTCAGGTCCAAGATCTGCCATGCGTGTGGAAGTGAAAACGACATCACGGCGCGCGCCTGTGAAAACTGTAAAGCCGTCTTGATCGACGCCGACGCGAAATTGAAACAGGCCAAGCTTTCAAATTTCGCGCACGTGATGACTCCGGACCGAATCACGCTGGAAGAACATGCCGATAAAAACGGGAATCCCTACTTGGAGATTCGCTACTACGACCTTGATTCGAAGTACCTGAGCGAGGCTTACTTTTTCAACAACCCCTCTTCGATCAAACGTTTCAATATCAACTTTCTGCGATCTCACTTACGACGACCCGAGCTTGCGATTGAACTGACATCGCCCACCGAAGCCGTGAAATACCAAGCGCTGTACCGAATGCCGGCCTTCCTCATTGCGAGGAAACAGGACAAGTTCTGGAAGATCACAGAAAAGGTTTTCGCCGAGGAGCTTTAGATTAGCACCTAAACTACTGAATAAATTAATAGACACTTGTGGTGAATTGACACCATCGACGAAGCCCTGTTGTCCCGGCTCGCTTCGGGGAATAAGTGTTCGCACATGCTTACATCAAGACTCATTGCGCTCGCCGTGGCTTCAACGACCCTCTTTCTCGCAAACCCGGCCTCGGCCAGCATTGTCGGTCAAATCGGCCGGATGCAGGTGGACCTAACGGCCTCCGAAACCTTTCGAGTTTTTGGCCAGGTCGATGAGTTTTGCTCAGGAACAATGATTGGACCACGTCTTGTCCTGACGGCCGGTCACTGCGTTTACGATCTCGAAACAAGATCAGCCATGAATCCCAGATACTTTAGCCCCGGTCGAAATCCGCTGCTTTCTCCCTACGGTCAGATCGCAATTACGGCGATCCACGTCGATCAAGCGTATATCGATGGCAACACAGACCGAGACGTCGCCGTTTTGGTTTTGAAGACTCCGGTCGGAATCCGGACTGGATGGCTTGAGATTGCTTGGGATCTCAGTGTCCTCTCGCCTCATCGCTCGGCGTTGGGTGGCTGGAGCGGACCCGGAACTATCACCGGCTACCCGGGTGATAAAGAGAAGAACACGATGTGGCTCGTCGCTTGCGATTTCTATGTTGCTCCGCAAATTCCCTACCGACCTCAATACACGTGCGACACTTTCGGCGGTATGAGCGGCAGCAGCTTGGTCGTCGGAGGCCCCGGCGGAAAATCAATGATCATTGGCGTTCACACCACAGGTCGAGGGACCTTCAACTCGGGATCTGTACTAACTCACGAGAACAAGACCTTTGTTCAACAAGTGATGCAGCTTTACCCGCTTTAGTCTTCAGGAAGATGAGCCCTCCTCCATTTAATTAGCTATTCAGAGTCGCATCGCTCTCGAACTGCAGGATGTCGTCGATCTCTGGAAAATCTCCCAGGGTTTCGCTGGTGAAATGATAAAGCACTTTAGCTTGCGGATTTATCACCATAACTCCACCAAGCTGCCAATGAGTGCCGGCTTCCTTGGTGTAAGCTGTTTGCTTGTGCCCATCGGCGACAAGTTTGATAGCGTTGACCACGGACCCTGGGTGCACCACATAAAAAAAACCTTTTTTGAATCCGGCGGCGCGAAAAATCTGCAGCGTGGGGTCAGTCACTATCAGTGAATCTTCAAGACCGAGATCTTTTTTGAAGGCCTCGATGAAACTGGGTTGACCATTTCCAATGAAAATAACTTTGCCGTTGGAGCCTTCGAAGCGACTTCGACTGTCCCATATTTGCTTCGCATGCGCGCGACACGCAATGCATGCGAAGTGACGTAGAAATATGAGGACCGCCGTGTTGTTCTTCCACACCTGACCAAGACGCATCTTTTCGCCGGTTTCAGTGCTGACCCAAGACGTCGCAAGATGTACCATATCGATCGAATCTAATTCACCCATAGTGACCTTCGATTGTGGGCCGGGTTCTAGAAAAATCCAATGATAACTTCGCATCGGGACGTTCAGCAACACTCGACGTAAGTGCGGGCTGGCGCCCTACTTCTCCATATAGCTACTCACATTGTTTCCGCCATAAACCATCTTGCGAATTTCTGGTGTCGCTAGAGTGTCTGCAAAGGCCAACTCTCTGGCGCTGACCTGATCAAGTAAGTTTCTATTTTCGGGAGTTAGAATCACATCGAAAGAAGTTAAATTGTCTCTGAGTTGAGGAACTGTATTCGCCCCGATAAGCGTTGATGAAACACCAGGCCGCCCCATCAACCATGCAAGCGCGGCTTGTGAAGCTGTACATTCTTGATCTTTCGAAACTTGCTTAAGTGCATTCAAGATGAGCCAGTTTCGATCCGAAAACTTACTGTTACCGAACGGATTTGCTCCACTCAGGCGTCCTGAATTTGAAGTGTCCTCTTGTCTATATTTTCCAGTCAAAAAGCCGCCCGCTAGCGGACTCCAAGGCACAATTCCCATTCCCGCCTCCATTGCCATCGGTACATGTTCACGCTCGATATCGCGAGCAACAAGCGAGTACTCAAACTGAATAGCAATCGGTTGAGATCGACGCCGCTCGTTCGAAATCGTCGCAGCTTTCATCGCAAGCCATGCCGGCATGTCGGAAAGTGCGTAGTATCGAATCTTTCCGCTTGTCACCAAATCTTGGAGGGTCCGGATAATCTCCTCTACGGGAGTGACACCATCCCAGATATGCATCCAATAGAGATCGATGTAATCAGTTTTTAAACGCTTGAGCGATGCCTCCAAAGCACGGTGAATATTCTTTGCGCCCGAACCACCCGCGTTTGGATTTCCGACTGAATGATTGGCGCTCAGCGGACTTGAAGATCCATTAAAGGCAAATTTTGTACTCAATACGACTTGATCGCGCAGGCTCATGTCACGAACAAACTCGCCCGTCATTTCTTCGCTCGCTCCCAGCGAATAAATGTCCGCGGTGTCGACAAAGTTTCCGCCGCTTTCAATGTAGGTTTTGAAAATATCGCGCGCTATGGATTTCTCAACACCCCACGGCTTGGTACCAAAAGTCATCGTGCCCAAGGCCATTGGACTGACGATAAGGCCCGACCGTCCCAAAGACCGGTAGTGAGTCAGAGACATTTCATTTACCTCGTTTTGTAGTGATCATTACAATAATATTGAACGGCTTGCGTTTGGCCGTCAACTGTTTTATAGTGATCGTTATGAAACAAGACGAAACCAAGTCTGCAAAGATTGGACGCCCTCGTGATTACGACGAAGATGAGGCCCTAAACAAGGCGATGCTCGTGTTCTGGAAGTATGGCTTTGAGACAACATCGATGTCGCTTCTTTCAAAAGTGATGAAAATGAATGCGCCCAGCATCTACTCTGCCTTCGGCGACAAAAAGTCTCTGTTTCTGAAAAGTCTGAATCTGTATGTTGGAGATCTTAAGGAAATCGAAACTTTGATCAATGAGGCCCCGTCTGCGTTCGAAGCTGTGGAGGAGATGCTCAAACAATCTGCCATTCGCTTTACGGGAAAAGATACGCCAAGAGGCTGTATGCTTGCGAGCGCCGTCGCCAGCTGCTCTCAGGAAAGTGCGGATGTGCAAGGCGCGGCCGCGACGATAAGATCAAAAATTGAAACAGCACTTAAACACAGAATCGAAAGCGATATCAACGATCAGATTTTGCCGAAGAAATTCTCGGCTGATGGCTTAGCCGCACACGCGATTACTACGATCCAGGGAATGTCGGTTCTTGCGCGCGATGGAGCCTCAAGAAAGAAACTGCTGTTAATCGCAGAGACTTCTATGTTGGCCTGGAACTAACTAATTTAGACTCTACTTTTAAATAAGAGCCGGTAAAGGAACAATAGGAACATTGCGCCGATGACGGCAGAGATGAATCCTGCGCCCTCGCCGACGGCATAAATTCCTAGGGCGCCTCCGGCCCAGTTAGCAAATGCCGCACCCGCAATTCCGAGAAGGCACGTGATAATGATCCCGCCTGGGTCTCGACCCGGCATGAAGAACTTTGCGACGATCCCTACGACAAGACCGATGATTATTGCCCAAATCATTTCGCCTACTTCTTATCTGAATCGACGTTGTTTTTTACTTCAGTCGCTTTATCAACCACAGTGTCTTTAGTTTCGACCGCGCGGTTCTTCATTTCTTTCGCGAGGCAGCTGACCTTGCTATCGCCCGTGAGCTTTCCACAAAGCCCCTCTTCGACGCGGTTTGCGCCCTTCTTTACGGCGCGCTTGACGTCTTTTCCAACGACAGCCGCTTTTTCGCCCACTGTTTCTTCAGCGTGAGCTGCGAGTCCAATACCGACAACACCTAGAAATGCGAAAATGGTGATCAATGATTTCATATAGCTTCACTCCCTCAAAATACGCTCACTACGAGCGCAAGATTATTGAAGTCGTTAGCTTTGTCACAGAGTGCAGCTGATCCCAAACAAATGTTTGGTTATGACAGGTCGGCCCAATGCGGAAGAAATCTCGGCCGCCTGGTCAATTCAAGCGACGCCTACTGCTTTTTGAAAATCAAGACGCGATTATTGGACGTATCGGCCACAAAAAGATTTGATCCGCTCAAGGTGACTCCTTCAGCGCTACTAAACTTTGTCGCACTCAAGCCCGTCGTCGCTGTCGTGAAGTCGCTTTGTCCGAAGACAAGATCCGCATTTTGCTTATTGGCCGTCGGCCACGCGTTCCAATAGAGAACGCGGTTGTTGCCGCTGTCAGCGATAACAAGTGCGGTACCATTAGATGTAACACCCACCGGATTCGCCAATGAACTGGCACTGATGCCACCGTTGTTTGAGCTATTTGTTGCCAGCGACGACTGCCCTAGGATGACATCAGGTGCGGTGTTGTTCACGGTCGGCCACGAATTCCAAAAGAGGCAGCGGTGACCGTTCTTTTCACAAACCGCGATCTTTGTGCCGTCCGTCCAAACTCCTGCGGGGGAAGTCATCGTAGAAGCACTGCTCGCGCTGCTGGTCATGTTCGCTTGGCCAAGCACCACGTCAGCCGCAGCGCCACTCGAAGACGGAATCGAATTGTACAAAAGCACGCGATTGAAACTTCCATCGGCAATTACGATTTTGCCGCTAGCCACAGAAACGCCTTGGGGAAATCGCAGAGTGGTGGAAGAAACGCCGCCACCTGGATCCGCGCCCAGAGCATTTGTCGTTTGACCAATGGCGACGGCCGCCGCCGCGTTTGTTGCGGTCGAGTTGTAGATGGTGACGCGATGGTTTCCCCAGTCGGCAATAAAGAGCTGGCTTCCATAGCTCGCCACATCGTTGGGATTCGAAAGAGCCGTCGTCGACGTTCCGGTCGAAGCATCGGTGAATGCCGCGTGGCCAAGCACAGAATCGGCGGTTGCTCCATTGGCGGTAGGAACCGCATTGAAGACAATCACGCGACTGTTGTTGCGCTCGCTGACGCTCAATGCGCCACCAGAAGATATCGCAACTCTTCCCGGCACGTTCATTGTCGTCTCACTAACATCGCTCGTGTTGGCCGTCATCGACGTTTGACCGATCACCAACGAGGCCGCTTGGCCCGTGGTGAAGACCAACGGAGTCGACGTTGCTGGCGTAGAATTCTCCTCATCGCCGCAGGACATTTGAAGTGAAGCCAAAACCAAAGAAGCGACCAACACACCTAATTTCACATTAAAACCCTCATGAATTGTTGAGCTCACATGGTGGAGAGTCGCCGATCGCAAAGACAGAAAATCATCGGGTTCCAATGAAAGCGCGACCATTGTCCCGCGCCTGCGAGTCGGCGTAGCTTAAGATTCCGCCAAGGTCTTACTTTTGGATTTCATCGGCCGTTTGAAAAAATATACATTGGACGTCTGAGTTTGCTATCGCCCCATCAATAAGCTATTCCGGCTCCTAGCTGGGGGCGGCGATTTTAAAATTGCTGATGTCTATATGGAATGGAAATTAAAATTACCATTGGCTTTCTTTGTGGGGGCGCTTTTTTCTAGCGCCAGTTCTCAAGCACAACCCGTTTATGAAGAATCGGTTTGGGATTCAACGTATGTTGTCGGCCTGCCGCTCAAGTATGCGACCGAAGGCCTCGTCATGTTGTCATGGAACGTCGTGTACGGGCGTGACTATTTCTCGGACGAAAAAATCACCAGCGAAAAAATCAAGCCGGGTCTGGAGCTCATTGACTCGGCGGTGCTTGCGATGCGCGATCCGACAGGAGGTCCGCGGCAACTGCGAGTTGAACGCCTGCTGAATGAATTGCGGCCGTTCTCGTACAGTCCCCTGATGTCGACTTGCTACAGCGTGTCCGTCACAGAATCGACGCAATTTAACGGTTTCAATACGGGCTGCCACATTTTTGTCACGAGGCAGATGGTGGATTTGCTCAGTGACGATGAATTGCGAGCGGTCCTCGCTCATGAAATGAGTCATGGCGAAGTGGGCGACTTGGTTCGTACTTACGGAAGCCTCGCTCGAGCGTTCTTCGCCCACGTTCGAATTCTCATGGGTGAAGAAATGATTTGGGCTTTGACGGGTGAGGTTCAGCCTTACAATCAGAAGATCCTCGATGCGGTTCAAAAGCCGGGCGACACGCATTTCGCAGCACAAATGCAAATGATCATGGAGGCGTTTTCGCAAACAGCCGAGCGAGTTGAAATCCGCGCCGACGTGAATGCAACAAGGATTCTCGTGAGGTCAGGTCACAGCGGCGAGGACTTGGTGCGCGCGCTTGAGCGATTGACCAAAGCTTCGATCGAGCAGAAACGAAATACAGGTGTAGTGGCGAATAAAGATCTTCGCGGCTATCCCAAGTTGCAAACCCGAATCAAAGCGATTCGGGAGACCGCTCCGATTCGCCAGCCACGTCATCAAAATTCGTACGAGAGCGAGCCGGAATAGTGCGTGACTTCGACATCCTCATTTTCAGGGATGATCGAGATGACGTTGATACGAAGCGGCCCAAGGCCTAAGATCAACCCAGCTCCAATCATCGTGCCGTCCAAATCCATTTTACCTTGCGTGCCGTCCGAGCATGCGTAGTTGGTGTTAGGCCCTTCAGCTTGCACGTCTCGACACAAGTTCGACATATCCTGAGACCCAAGTATGTAGGGATTTACTCTTAGGGGTCCAAAGCGGAAAACGAACTGAATCCCCTCGAAAAGACCAAACATCGTGGGATTAATCGTAAAGTAGGTCGGACTGCCGTCTCCAAAACCGCTGGCAGGAACAAACTCGGACGTCGTATTTATCTGCATATAGTAAGGGCCAATAAAAGGGGCTAGAGCGAAAGTGGAAGTCTCGGTTCCGATCCAGCGGTAGCTCAATCCGCCAGCGCCGGCAAAAGTGTCGGCTTCTATATTTGAAATGCGATAGGACTCAGCTCCGCCTTGGGTAACGATCGTCTCACCCTTTAATTTGTTCCCGATACCGAAAATAAAATATCCAAAATCACCGTTGGTCGGAATCGAAACGCCGATGCCACCCGTGTTGCCGGACAGTCCGCCACTACTTGCGATAGCAGATCCGTCCGACGCGACGACGGAAAGCTTCGATTTTGCTTCAACAAAGCCGTATTGCGCGGAAACAGTGACGCCGCCGCCGTCAAGATTTGGCAACGGCGGTGCCGCGAACATTTTTCTGGCAACGACGACACCGATGTTAGCGCCCATCGTCGGGGTCGTAGCCAAAGCACTTCGCGCTAAAATGACGGCGACGGCAAAAATGCAAATTCTAAGAGAGAGATTGAACATACAAAACCCTGTCAGGATCTACTGCCAGGGTCAAACTTATCGCAGGCATCAATTCAAAGGATAATCCGTGTATCCCTTAGCATCGTTTGTGTAATACGTGTTTTGGTCGGGCTCGATTAAAGCCACTCCATTTTTAATTTTTTCCACCAAATTTGGATTGCTGACGTAGTGATGTCCAAACGCAATAGCGTTAATTAAACCCTTCTCAACACTAGCGGCCGCTTCTTCAGGGCTGTACCCCATGTTACCGATGATAGTTCCCTTAAAAGACTCTCGGGCTTCAGTCATGACGTCACCATTCTGGATTCCGAAAAAATCAGATCTCATCATGTGCAGATATGCGACCTTCAGCTGATTCAACTCGGAAACAACATAAGAGGTCAGCTTCTGTGGGTTGGAATCTTTCATGCTGTTATAGCTATTTAGCGGAGACAGACGAACGCCGACCCTATCGGCTCCCCAAACATTAATGACCGCCTTGGTGACCTCGAGTAATAAGCGGCAACGATTTTCTAGACTTCCGCCGTACATATCAGTTCGTTTGTTCGACGACTCTCGCATGAACTGATCGAGAAGATATCCATTCGCGCCATGAACTTCGACGCCGTCAAAACCAGCGGCCTTCGCATTTTTTGCAGCTGTTACGAAGCCCTCGATAATGCCAGGGATTTCTTTGAGTTCCAGAGCTCTTGGAGTCACATAAGGCACTTTACCTTTTGGTGTATACGTTTCAGCTTCGATGGCAATCGCACTTGGTGCAACAGGTACATGATCATGATTCAAATCTGGATGGCAGGCCCGGCCGCCGTGCCAAAGTTGCAGCACGATTTTTCCACCTTTTTTATGAACGGCTTCGGTCACTTTTTTCCAGCTGTTGACTTGAGCTTGAGAGTAAATACCGGGCTCTCTGCCGCCAAAAGCCGAGTTATGCTCCATGACCATTGTGGCTTCGGCGATGATCAGTCCGGCGCTTGCCCGCTGAGAATAATATTCGGCCATGATGTCAGTTGGATTGTGATTTTCATCCGCACGACAACGAGTCAGCGGCGCCATAACAATTTTATTTTTAAGTTCGAGACTTCCTATTTTAATCGGAGCGAAGAGTGCGTTGAGTTTAGACATATAAATCCTTTAGTCGATTTTGACTCAAGCATGCTGAGGCAGACTATCGAAATCAATCGATAGTTCACTTCGTCGGAGGGATACCAGCACGCTGATTCCATTCAGATATCTTGATATCGGATATCTGATATCGAGATATCTGAATTTTTTCGCTTTGAGCGAAAAATGGTGGACGTACCCAATGGACAGACGAACACCGCATTCCCCATGATTTCATTGAACTTTCTACTCGCACGAAGGCCCGCATTATTGAAAAATGCTCTCCTTTATACTGAGCTTACCTGAAAATTTCCTGCCATTTGTAGCTTGAGTCTCCCTGTGTCAACCTTGACCAAAGGAGAGCGAAATGAAGAAACGGTTCACGGAAGA
>LNDT01000021.1 GCA_001464715.1 Bdellovibrionales bacterium Ga0074137
TCTTCCGTGAACCGTTTCTTCATTTCGCTCTCCTTTGGTCAAGGTTGACACAGGGAGACTCAAGCTACAAATGGCAGGAAATTTTCAGGTAAGCTCAGCCAATGTAATGACCGGCATCGCGGTATTTCTTGAGCTGTTGAAGAGTTGAAGCTTCATCTTCTCCTTTGCATGGATTCGCAAAAATAACTGCCGGAGGCAGGCTCAGTGATTTTAATTTACGAATTAGCTCTTCGGTTCTTTAGCTTGATCCGTAGTGCAAGGTCGAGTCAAATGGAACGTCGTCAAAGGTGAACGCAACCTCTTTTGCAAGAGCAGGGACAGAAAATAGAAATAGAGCCGCACATAGAAACCGCACGTAAACCTCCGGAGAAAAATTATCGACCGCCATTTGTTTATTCACAAGCAACGCTGCTTCAAACAGTACGGTTTGCGCTGCGCCTTGGCGGTAAGATCGCATCCAAATTGAAATAGTTCCGACCCACGAGACCTCGCCCTTCGTGGATCGAAGTGCCAATACGACAAACGAGCGAGGATTTTGATTGCCCTAGTTTTTCAGTTCTTGGAGGAGCGATTGGTAAATCGCCTCATCCTCATGGACCGTCTTCCATGCACGAATGTATTCAGGACCATGGCTGGCCTCAAGTTGCCCAATTGCTGGTAAAAGATTTGTTAATTGAAGATCAGAGAAAACTTTTTTCTGTAACGCGAAAAGATGAAGATGTGCACCATAAAGGCTATTAAGATCGGTGTTCAATTTCTTTAGAGTCAAAGAAGTTTTTTGCTCCAAAATCGAATTTATATACTTATGCAAGACCTCATGAAATGCCGTCGAAACAAAGAAGAAGACCGGAACGGGCTTTCCTGCCAATGCAGCAATGTCCTTCGCGGGCAATTCTAAATAGGAAATGACGTTGAACGAGAGCGGTGTTCCCATAAATGGATAACGAGGGCAAAGAAACAAGGCTACAGAAAGTTCTTTCATATGAAACGGCTTACCAATTGCGGTGGCCGCTCCAACTAACAATGGAATCCCTTGTTCATCCCACTCCGATTGAAACCAACTCACCTTCGCCAACAGCTCTTGATCGCGATAAAACGGTATCTTTGGAATTAATGAGGCCTGGTTAGGTGTCAAATTCTCAGGTACAACCTGAAGCGGACAATACATGTCGAGTGCGTATGAATATTCAAGTTTAAGCGAAGGAACGGCTGGTGCTCCAACGGCGACGTTTGAAATTAATAATATTATAAAAGTAATTGTCTTCATTTAGACCTCGCAGCAAGGATTACCAATAGCTGTCCAAGAAGTCGATTATGCTCCGAGACCAACTAATGCGGAGCATCTCTGTGTTCGCGGTAGCGTAATAAACCTAACCGACACCCACGGAAATAACGCCTGCCCCAGGACCTAGTCGCACTAGCGAAGAAGTGCCATTCTTTCTAATCGAAAATTAAGTCGATCCGTGGCGGTGCTGAGTCAGGTCCGCCAGAGCCCTTCGAAAAATCCGTGAAGGGTACAAGATCGAAGTATTAGACAGCAGCTTCCACGAGAGCACAGCTTCTGTCGCGCGTAACGTCGATATCGAACCCGGGACAATTCCGACCGGTTTCTTTCAGAGTCCCGGCGCGAATGAATTCCTGCAGATCTTTTACAACCTCGAACAGTATGCCTGGTGATGCTAGAACGATGTTTTCAGCTAAATCTTTCTCTGTGCGACCCATCACTTAAACGCTCCCGTTTCAGATACCCATCCTGGCTTGATTTGCTCGATGAAAACTTGGCGGCCTCCACCTACGGGTCCACGGTGATGTGCGGCCATCAGCGACTTTGGTTCACCACGGGCGCTGAGGCGCCACGTAAACCTTCCCGGTTTTCAAGTCGACGTTCGCATCGACCCCAACCGAATTTCCCGCCAGGAGATTGCCGTTTTTGTCGATTGAAATATGGGTGTAGGCTTTGTGCTCTAAGGTGACCCCTGGGAGCTCCTCGATTCGCCAAATTTGCCGGCCTCGATGATCGAACGCGAGGATGTTTCGGTTTTCCTCTTCCGGTGTTTGCGGCGTATCTCCACCCCATTCGAGAAGCACGACCGTGACGTCGTGGATGTCGAGAATCATAGACGCAGGTACAGGGAGCGACACGAGGACGCCGTCGATCGTCAGCTGTTTTTTTCCGATGAATCTATCAAAGTTCATCAATCGATCTCCTGTTTGAAAACCATGGGTCCTTCAATTTGTCGAGAATCTGATATTGAACTGCTCCGGCACCACCACCGAAGTTTTGCTCAACTCGTCCACGTCTAATCTTTACTCCCGCCGGAAGGCGGACGTCAGAAATTTGTGTGGGAAGTTCCGGTAGCGATAGTTTTTTCTGTATCAGCTCGGGAGACAAACCTCGAATCGATTCGTTATGTACAAGCCACCCGCGGGCTTGATTTGCTGGACCATGAACCCGGACGAACTGATTTCCTTCGCCGCTTACAAATTCGACGACCTTAGTGCCCTTCATGTATGGTGGATCATAATGGCTGGGGAACGAACGATTTGCTTCCTCGGCTGAGTACGCACGAAGTTTATTTTTCCGGCGTGCTTCTCGTATAGTGTTGCCGCTCGCTTCTAAAACTTCTTTAGCGGCAGTTTGTTCGATCTTTGCGGTGGTTTTGGCGCTCGCTCTTTGAATGGCTTTTTCGAATTCGGGAACGTATCTTTCCGGCGCGAACATCGCGCGCTTAGCGTATCGGTATCCATCGCCCGAGCCGACAATAACGCCAACGCCACTCAGAGCGCGTTCTGAAGCGGTGAGCTTTTCACCGGTGGCAAAATCTCGGCCGGTCATGACTTCGGCCATATCAGCTACATCGTTAACGAATGGAACAAATCCAATTCCAAGGCGAAGCATCGAGCCATAGAGAACGCCCTCGAGTCGATCGACGAGCGCATTTCTATTTGCCAACTGTGGAGATGAGAGTCCGATTCTTTGCACGTCTCTACGGGAAGACTTTAGGTAGTAGTCATCGAGATCAATTGTCTGATCGACTGGAGCTGGGTTGCGAAGTGTAACCTCTTGTTCGTGATAGCCACTCGACTCTGTGCTCGCGAAAACATCTGTACCCGGTAAACGCTCGAGCTCGGGATTTTCACCAACCCGATACTTGGAAGTGCGGCTTCGGATATCTTCCGCGATATCACTATATCGATCGAATTCGCCTTCAATTCTCCTCGCGACATCTTGTACATCACCGATCACAGGCACTTGGCTCTTAAGAATATCCAGAGCCGAAGTTTTAAGTGTGTCGGCTAGTCTGGATGGAAGTTTCTTTGCTGCGCCCGGATCGACTTTGAGCAAGACCGCTTTCAGATCTTCTGGATAGCTTTCCCAGAACGTTTTCCTATTCAAATTCCAGAGAAGCGTCTGAACTTTTTCCTGTGAGACTTCACCCTTCGATTTTAGTTCAAGCAATTCCTTGAAGTACGGAAGCCCCGGACTTTCCTTCTGCCACTTGAAAGCTTCATTGCTGGATGGAGCGGCGAGATTTGGATCGAGGCAAAAACTTGGCAGTTTTGCCGACAGGCGTCCGTTAGCTGGAATTCGCAGCAGGTGCGGGTTTACAGATTGGGATTTGAGAGCGATGTAAGTATCAAGGAGTTCATCGTGAAGCGCCCAGCCTGAATCCGTGAGAGCACGTCCTCGAATTTTGAGTGCTTGCTCAAAGCTGTCGATTTTTCGATTTATAGAGGCTTCATTGAACGCGATCTGAATCGAGCGCGTCGCTGGCTCAATCGCGCTGCGGTTTTCGACGATTTTAGATGAGCTTGCGCACGATACCACCGACGCAACGGTGAGCGCACTGATGGCTGCAAGCTTGATTTGTTTTCGTAAGTTCATCACCTGGTCCCCGATCTGATCCGATCTAAAAGTTTCACTGCAGTATGGCCAATACACAAGTAGTGCCCTTGCGCCGAGGGAGTCTGATCGATTTGAGGAGCTTTAGCCCGAAAACCGTTCGAGCTCTCGGAGGATATTCCAGGACTGCGGACGATACTTGAGGAACGTTTCAAACCACAGGACTGACCTGTTTCGTCCTAATGCTTTCTCTGGAACTGCGAATTGATCAGTGTTCGAGCCATCAGCGCATCGAATGACGAAGCTGTGATGGAAGAAGCGGAAGGCGGTGGACCGAACCAATTGTCGAGTGAAATGAAATCGAGAGTGGATTTGCGATTCGAAAAATAACTCGCGACTGCGACGGAAGACGACCGAGTTTGTTTTCTGGTGGACCATCGGTGGACCACTGAGATTAACGATGCACTGAAACCAAATCGGGCTGAAGGCCCGACGATGGGGCCCCGCTTTGCGGGGTTCAATAGCAATTTCAACTAGATGAGCGAGGAAAGGAGCGAATACATTCGGTCGTTGAAATTGGTTGCGGGGAGAGGATTTGAACCTCTGACCTTCGGGTTATGAGCCCGACGAGCTACCAGGCTGCTCCACCCCGCGACAGAAAGGAATGCCTTAAGAGCACTGAGACTATGCTTCGCGCCTACTTTTGGTCAAACCTATTCCTTTAAATGCGACAAAAGAAGGCGGTGCCAGATGTTTTGAGGCCCAATGCCCCATTTAAGGCGTTTAACGGAGAGCGGTGGTCGGCTCTAAAGTGTATGAGATCGGGCTTTGAGAAACTTCAACAGTCGACATGAATAGGTCCGAAGGGGATTTGAGCCGCCTGAAGTCTTCCTGTATCAAACGTGACAAGAGAAAAATCGTAACTCACGGCGCGCTCGTGCATGAGCGGTACGTTCTATTTTTTCGTCAAGAAGTGGACGCTGAGTGTGTGGTACTCAATTAAGAAACATCTCACGTGGCGCGGTTCATGCTTTGTACGAAAGGCATGAAAACTTTGAGCGGAAAAAACCAAGGGACGAGCAACAAAGCGACTTTTGGAATTTACAGAACCAAAACAGAAATCAATAAAGCTATAAATCTTCTGAACACCTCGGGCTTTAGCCGCGAGCGAATGTCCATGCTGTATCCTGATCACATTGGTGATCAGGATTTCGCGCAGGTACAAAAAAGCGAAGCACTTAAATATGCGAAGCTTGGCGGTGCTGGCGGCGTGATAATCGCTGCGGCCGTGGCATCGCTTATTACTGTGGGCGTTTTTGGCGGCAAAACTGGCTTCTTCGGCGAGATGACTCAATTCTCGACGGGTTTCAAAGTCTTTCTATTCCTCGGTGCTGCATTCATTGGACTTAGCTTTGGAACGGCCGCTGGTGCGATGATTGGAATCGGCACACCCAAACGCGCTGGACGGCGTCACGGGCAATATGTCCACGCTGGTGGAATTCTTCTTTCTTTTCGAAGCATGAACGATGCGGAAACAAATCGAGTCGAGAATCTTTTTGAAAAATCTGGCGCTCAAGATATTGCTTCTATCGATGAGGACGAAGGATGGTCGGATGTTTTCAGTGAGCGAGATCGCTTGGAATCTCATCCATAAATTTCTGTTCCGAAAATAAAAGAGCCCTGCTGACAGTCGCAGGGCTCTTTCAGTCTAAATCGAAAACTCTATGATTTAGCTTCCGATGTTGATACGATGCTCTGGGCTCCGACACTCTCCAATATTTCCTTAGCGCGATCGACCCACTCACCGGTGTCGCAGTGGACCGACATTAAAATTCCTCCGTCTTTCACGGCACCTTCAAATCGCTTCGCTTCGAATTCGGGAATCCCAAATCCGACCAACGCACCACTAACTCCGCCCAAAGCACTCCCGACGCCCGCGCCCGCAAGTGCCGCCATGATGGGGCCAACAGCAATCAAGGGTCCGATTCCTGGAATCGCAAGTGCACCGACGCCTGCAAGCCATCCGAATGTACCACCTAAAAGAAGACCCGCTCCTGCTCCCGTCGTTGCACCCTCAGGCGCTTTTGTCCCGACTTCATGAGCAAACTCTTTCGTCGTATCCTTATCGGGCATTAGGACCGAAACGTCAGCACTGCGGAAACCGGCGATTTTTAATCGTCCAACGGCCTCCTCTGTGCTCGCTCGACTTTTGAAAATACCGAACACGGCGATATTTGCACTTTTTGTATCTAGATCATGCGTGAAGGTCTTCTTTGTTTCGCTGACGGGTCTTGTAAATGTGGTTTCCACAAAATTCTCCTTGGTTACAGATTGGGGTTTAAAAATCGTTTAGTTGGTGGCTGTCATACGGTTTTCAATTCTATGGTTCGGAGCAACCGCTTTAGAAATCCGGACGATCTCAGCTCTTTCCGCCTGGCTCTCCACAACACCGCGAAGCGTAATTAAATTTTTGATAACGATGATTCTTACGTTTTTCGCCTGAGTCGACAGAGTGTCCGCGGCGACAATATCTTGTCTTATCAGACGCAATGTCTCGGCTTCCGACTTCGCGTTCGCTCCACTCATGGCCTGTGATTCTGCGGTCACAGCTGCAGCATTTTCATCTTTAGCATTGGCTGCTGCCACCGGAAGCAGGTCTCCGGAAAAAACTCCAAACCCCAAAAACAATACGGCGACGTTACGAAATTTCTGAATACTCATGCGACCTTCCTTTCACTTGAACCAATTTTACCACTTTTAATAAACGATCAATCTTCAGCAGAAGCCGCGCTTTCGCCAGCTGGAATTTGCAGGTATAAAGCCGCCCATTGCACAGTTCAGCGCTTTCAAACTCCGAGAAATTTCCACCATCCGTCTCCCAACCAACTAATTGCTGTTCTGTTGGAGAACGAAAACCATCTTTATGGCACCAAAAAAATGAACCCATATATTTCCCCTCAAGCATCCCTGCCTGCATAAATTAAGCTAAAACTTCAAATCTCTGCTCTTTCCATTTTGTAAGTTTATTTAACATTTTCGTCTGGGCTGCTTTCAATGAACTCGTCAAACAACGATGACGTGCTTCCGAAAAGAATAGCCCTGTTGAGAATCGTGCGTCTGTTGCCTTAACTGGAATCATCGTGTGATAGTTCCCGTCCGCAAGACGATGTATTATGACCGAAACATTCGCATCTGACGGCGCGAGCTCGTCGATTCTCGACATCATATCGAAGCATCTTCCAAACTCCGCTGGTTCTGGCTTTACATTCGAAAACTTAAAATAGTTTTTCACCTGCACCCCCTTTTCTTAACAACCCTCGCCCACCGAACTGTCTGGTGAGCAATCGAAGTGCCACTTTTGTTAAGATTAGATCAAATGGATAGGCTTTCGCCCTCCGGGCGAGGCAGGATTCCGCGTAAACACGGCCCAAATTTCCCCATTTATTGAAGATTTGATGAACGTACAAAATATTAATTTAAGTTAAACTGGAAGTTTTGACGGCGATCGATCGCAAACGAGCGGCGCTGTGCGGCTCGAACACGTGTGCAAATCGACGAAGCGCGTCCTCAAACCAGTTCGCTTTTTTTGACTTAAGTTTGAGCCGCTCAAAAACAATCGCAAGCACTCGGGCGTCTTCTTCTGGAACAAAGGCCCGTGCGGCGCAAAACACTTCTGTTTCCTCTTCTTCGACATGTGCTTGAACTAAGGTATACAGTTTTTGCGCAAGCACTCTCCACTCGGCGTCGATTTCTGTCTTCATACGAAGGGCTCCTAGAAGAAGCTCGATCTGTATATGATCTTGAAATCCGTTGAAAACGACCAACGGTTCGGTCTCTTTGTACTCACAGAGACGGCTATAGAGCGTCGCCTCTTCGGCGCGTGCATGCGACGTCAACTCGTCGCACACTTCATCCACCAGCAGTCTCGAGCGACGGATTTCACCTCGATCACCCGCGTCGATCAGTTCGAAAATGAGCGCCTTTTGCTTCAAGTGGTCGATTTCGAGCGCTTCATAGATCAGCATGGTATTTCCCCCGTCACTTTTAAGAACGTCGCTTTTCGTTCGGAGGCGTACTTTGCAATTTGCACTCCGGAATGCGCGACCAACGAACCAAATTCCAGACGTAAATGTCGCGCTAAATGTAGTGTCGGTGTGGCAAAGAAAATGTTAGGTGTTGACGCAATCATGACGACGAAAAATTACGACCTACTTGAATCCCATGAGCGACGTCTCATGGAGATCGAAATTCGAATCACGAGACAAGATGACCTCGTCGAAGAGCTCAACAAGGTTATCTACGAGCAACAAAAACAAATTGATGGTTTGATCAAAAAAGTGACGTCACTTGAAAAACAATCCGACGACCCGACGGCACCGCGAAATGAGAAACCGCCGCACTACTGACGCCACTTCCGCCATTCGTTGGCGGTAAGAAAGCTGATCGTTTCAGAGGTCGGGTCATAAATGAGATGGGCTTTTTTTGCTTCAATCTGCTTTCGAAGGCGGGAAACTTTCATCTCTAACGTGTATTCAACGCCGTAGTCCGTACCTTCGCGAAGAACATATGATTCCAACACAGCAGAAGCGGCCTCGTCGGAGAGCGCCGAAAGCGGAATTTCAACGGGCAAGCTTGAGGCTGACGCCGCCCCGGGGGCTGGCTGCGCCAATGACTCTGACGAATCGAAAGAATCAGACATCGTCTTTGGGAACCGGAGCGGGGACCGGCTCAGGCCGACTAGCGACGATGGCTCCTGCAAGACCACCTAGAAGAAGAACGGTCAATGTGAGTGCTGATATCGACATTTGAACCACCTTTCAAGTTAGACACTACCCTGTTTCCTTAGCCACCGTCAGATATTGTTTTTGATACCTTTCAACGATCATACTTATACTGTTGCCGAAACTTTCGATTTCAATTTAAGTTGATCCGAACGAGGAAATTTAAATCATGGACATGAGTCTGCTTGCTACTTTCGCTCTGCTTGTTGGTCTTGAAGTCGTTCTTGGCATCGACAACATTTTGTTGATTTCGATTTTGACCGACAGACTCCCTCCAGAAAAACGTAACTTCGCACGAATTTTAGGTCTTGGCCTGGCTTTAGGGCTGCGCTGCCTCCTGCTCCTTGGCGCCGCCTACATCGTGAAGCTTGAGGCTCCTGTCCTGTTCGGCCTGAGCTACAAGAGTTTAATTCTGATCGCGGGCGGAGGCTTCCTGCTCTTTAAAGCGGTAAAGGAAATTCATCACACCGTTGAGGCGACGCACTTGGCTTCAGGAGCCGCCAAAGCCAAAACAAGTTTTGCGGCTGTCATCAGTCAGATTGTGCTTCTTGATCTTGTTTTCTCGATTGATTCCGTCATTACGGCCGTTGG
>LNDT01000022.1 GCA_001464715.1 Bdellovibrionales bacterium Ga0074137
AGTGCGTACTGACCATGAATTTTTGCAGCCAAAAGCCGCGCCACCAAAAGACCGATGCACGTCGATTCGAAATAGCCTTCAACGCCCGTGATTTGACCGGCGAAGAAAAGCCATGGATCTGTTTTTGAAGACATGTCGCGATTAAGAAGTCTTGGCGTATTGATATAGAGATTTCGATGAATGCTTCCGAGTTTCAAAAATTCTGCCGATTCAAGCCCTGGGATCATTCGGAAAATTCGAGCCTGCTCGCCGTAGGCCATTTTCGTTTGGAAGCCGACCATATTAAAGGCAGATCCTTCTTTGTTGTCTTGGCGAAGTTGAACAGCAGCGTAAGGCGCCTTTCCCGTCGCGGGATCGATGAGCCCTTTTCCGCTCATCGGTCCAAAACGAAGTGTTTGGATGCCTCGTTCAAGAATTGCTTCGATTGGCATGCAGGATTCAAAATAGGGGGTTTCTTCAAAAGCTTTTCCGTCGGGTCCGACTTTTTCAAATTCCTTCGACTCGATTTTTCGGGCGGCTTTTAATGCATCGACAAATTCAAAGTACTGCACTTTTGAAAGGGGACAGTTCCAATAATCTTTCGTTCCGCGGTCCCAGCGGTCCGCTTTCCATGCGATCGATGTGTCGATCGAATCCGCAGAAATGATGGGTGCAATCGCATCGAAAAAATAAAGAAAGTCCGTTTCGGATCCTGTGATGCGCGCGAAATGATTTTGCAGCGAGCGCGCTAAAGTGTCGTGAGTGAGTGGTCCTGTGGCAATGACCGTTGGCCGAGGCACTTGATCCAGTGAATCGATGCGCTCGCGGCGCACTTCGATGAAAGGATTTGCGTGAACTTTCTCGTTCATTTTTTTTGCGAAAAGTTCGCGGTCCATTCCCAGCGCTTGACCCGCCGGAACACGGGTTTCAAGAGCGGCACTTAATATTTCAGAACCCAAGTGTTCCGCTTCCCATTTAAGAAGGCCCGAAGCCGCGTGCGAGGCGAGTGATCCAAACGAGTTTGAGCAAACAAGTTCGGCGCAGTCAGACGTTTTGTGCGCAGGTGTTGTCGTTTCGGTACCGCGCATTTCATGAAGGACGACTTTAAAACCCATGGGGCCCAGCTGGTTGGCCAGCTGCAAAGCGCATTCAGCACCAGCGAGGCCAGCTCCAACAACGTGCACTTCCGTCACGGATTTTCCGTCTCGAGTCGGAGGTCGACTTTTGGGCGCGGTTGTCATTTGCGAAGACTCCTTTGCCTCGGGCTTTGCCTGGATGGTAAGGCTCAAAGTCCATGGCTGAAAAAGACGACGGAAAAACGAAAGCTCGGCGCTACAAAGGGGACGACACTTTGGCGGCGGCTTCGGACCTTGTAAAAGGCTTGATGCAGAATGTCCAGAAGCCTCTGGGCGTGGGCTTTTTGCGGCTTAAACTTGAAGTTCAGTGGGAAGAAATTGTCGGCCCCCGGCTGGCAGGAATTACCGCGCCGGCCGCGTACAGCGACAATGTACTTGAGGTCTGGGTCGCTCATTCGACGTGGATGCAAGAGCTTTGGTTTGTGAAGGAAGATATTCGTTCAAAAGTGAACGCCGCGATTTTGCGAGATGCCAGCATGTCAGCAGGTCTGGGTCCGCAACCGTGCCGCGAGGTCCGGTTCACCTTGAATCGACGTCAGTCCACGGGCCCAACGGAGTAAATCACGGCCGTTGCAACGGACCGACTCTATACTTCATCCTGGCCTTTCGGGTCGCAGAGAATTGGCGTTAAACTTAATGCATGCCTTTTTACGAGTATCGTCCAAAATCTGGCAACTGCACAAAGTGCGACGGATGCTTCGTCGATCTCCAAAAAATGTCAGAAGCTCCTCACAAAAACTGCCCCGACTGCGGCCAAGAGTGTGAACGAGTTATCGCAGCACCAATAGTCTCCGTGCGAGGCGCAAGCTACCGAGCCGCAGCGAACGCCGAAAAGCGATCCGAGTCGTACGCTCGCGCCGTCGGTGAAAACACAAAGCTTCGACAAGAGACATTAAAAAAAACAGGCCAAGTCCAAGAAAGAATCGCCGGTCACACCCACAACTGCGCCCTGTTCGGCTGCTGGGGCGAACGCGACGCGGATCCCCAGAGTGGGCAAAACGAACATCCAGCGGACGAGCCAAAGGCTCGGCGCTACGGAAGCCTCCCCCACCTAGTGGGCGACGGCGCCAAAGCGCCGGCCAAACCAGAACCAAGAAAATAATCCGCCCAATTCAAGTGAGTGAAACTCTTCGTCCCCAGGAAAAAATAAAAACCCGAAGGGTAGTAGTCGACCGAGGGTTGCGGCGTCGTCCCACTTTCCGCGACCCTCCGCTCGAAGAAATTTTTTAGCTTAATCGCCCTGACGAATCGTCTCGCGAACAACATCTTTCATGAACTTCCCGCGCGGCGAAGGCCCTAGCAGATTTTTGAGAGACTGATGGACGCTGGGATCGTTGATCAGCTGACCAAGACTGCCTTGGCCCTTGTCGATTTTCTCCATGACGTTTGCAAGCGAGACGAGAGCCTTTTTAAACTTCTTGTCTTCGGGATTGGGACCATTCACATCGGCCAGCATCGCGTCGAGCTTGGTGAGCGTCGTCTTAAGCTTTTCGCTGGCTTCGGTCATATTGCTCATCATCTTCGCGGTGCGACCTTCTTGATTGATGCTGGCGATAAGAATGTGAAGTTCTTTGACGAGATCAATCGCCTTCGCCATTCCATCTTCGCGATCCGTAAGAAGGCTCATAAAGTCGGTTTCGTCGGAGGGAAGCATTGAACCTGACGCAATCGGTTTTGCGTCGGGTGGTCCGGGCTTGATGTAAATATACTTATCGCCAAGAGCACCTTGGGTTTTTACCTCGACGACAGCACCTTCCGTGATTCGCGCGGCGTACTGTGGGTCGACCTGCATTTCAATATCGAGCTTGAGGTCTGGTGCCAGCGTGATGGCTTTAATGTTACCGATGCGGAAACCAGAAAGGCTCACGATAGAACCAGGAAAAAGGCCCTGAACTTCGGTGAACCGCGCCGTGAAAGTCGCTTGTCGTTTGAAAACGAATCTGTCGCCCCCCAGCATGAGAACAGAGATCGCCGCGGCAATCAGTCCGATGGCTACGAACAGACCGACTTTCATTTCAATTTTCGAATTGTGCGGTTCCATCATTAACTCCTCTAAAAAAACTAAAGCTCTTCGCCCTGAATGAAGCGAGAAACCCAGGGATCGAAATTTTCTATCTCTTCGCGAGTGCCGATCGTGTGGATACGGCCTTCTTTAAGAATCGCGATGCGGTCGCAAACTGAAAATGCGGCTGGCATATCGTGAGTGACAAAGATGGCCGTCGCTCCGCGCTCTTTCAGACGAAGCACCATCTCGCAAATACGTCGCGTGTTGTAGGGATCAAGACCGGCCGTCGGTTCATCGTACAGAACCACTTTGGGCTGAAGTATGATCGAGCGCGCAACACCGACGCGTTTTTGCATCCCGCCCGAAAGGCTTGCCGGATAGAGATCTTCATTTCCTTTGAGACCAAAATCGTCCAGCCCACGAAGAACTCGGTCACGAATTTCTGCCTCGCTGAGTTTGGTGTGCTCGCGAAGTGCATAAGCCAAATTATCGAAAACAGTCATAGAGTCAAAAAGTGCGCCGTTCTGGAAGACGTAGGCGATCTTTTTTCGAATTTCCAAAAGTTCTGTTTCTGAAAAATTCGAAATGTCTTGGTCTTCGACGAGAACAGAACCACTGTCGGGCTTCTCAAGGCCCACCAGGGTTCTTAATATGACCGATTTACCAGACCCAGAGCCGCCCAGAAGTCCCAGGCATTCCCCGCGGCGAACCTCGAAAGAGACATCCTCATGAACCACTTTTTCGTCGAAACTTTTTGCGAAGTTTTTAAACTGAACGACGGCGTCCATACTTAAGCTTTCTCGAACAAGACGAAGAAGAGCTTCGTAAGAAAAAAGTCGCTAATCAAAATCGACATCGAAGCCACAACGACAGCTTTTGTTGTGGTTAAACCAACGCCTCGAGTTCCGCCTTTGACGTTGAGTCCGAAATAGCAGGCACTCAGTGAAATCGAGAACGCAAAGAACACGGTTTTTCCAATGCCTGTGAGAAGATCGAGAAGCGTCACCGTCGTGACCACTTTGTTGTAGAAGAAGTAGGGATCAAGACCGAGTTCAGTGACACCAACAAGAAGCGCTCCGGCAATACCGACAAGATTTCCAAGAGCGCAAAGAATTGGAAGAGAAATCAGGCATCCAAGAATCCGTGGGATAACGATGCGTTTGATAGGCGATGTGCCAAGGACGCGAATGGCATCAATCTGCTGAGTTACGACCATCGATGCGATTTCGGAAGCGATACCAGCGCCGACTCGAGCCGCCAACATGAGCGAGCAGAACACGGGTCCAATCTCTCGAACGATGGAGAGGGAAACGATTTTTGGAACGTAAAGTTTGCCGCCAAATTTTTCGAGTCCCAGTCCAAACTGAAGTGCCATGACCATTCCGGTGAATGCGGCTGTGATGAGGACAAGTCCCGTCGACCGCACACCAATCTGATAAACCTGTTCGATGACGAGGCGTGGGTACGAGGGGCGACGTCCAATGTCACGTAAGACGGCCATCAGAAGTAGCCATGCTCCGCCGAAAGCTTGAGCCACTTGTGTCACTCGAAGGCCAAGACCAAGAGTCATCGATTCAAGAGATTGTCTCATGGGGCTTTGAAGTTCGACGTGAAGCGCTCGAAGGCGGCCGCGTCGCCATTGGTTGCCGCTTTATTGCTTGTATCTGCGACAAGAGTTTTTGCTAGAGAGACAAGAGTGAGAACATAGGAGCACTTATTTTTTTTGTAGATAACAGCGTGAATTCGCGTTGAGACTCCATCGACTTTGCCTTCGACTTCACGAGAAAGCCCTTCGCGCCCGTCGAAGGGAATGCGTTCGCTGCGAAGATCTTTTAGGTCTTCGAAGCCACCGAAGAGATCTTGGGCGATCGATTCTAAAGATGCGTCCGCGACTTCTCCGCACGACGACTGAAATGCGATGGTGCTGCCTGTCGCATCATTGTTCCAAACGGCATCACCGCGCTCAGATTTCACCGCTACAAAACCAGCGGCCGGAGCGACGTAAGAGACGCCTTTGGCTCTTTCACCTTCACCAGGTGTTATATTCACCGAAACACATCCAGTGCTCAAAACGACAAGTGAAGCAGTAACCATTAGACCAAGAGCCGACATAATGAGGTGTCTAAAGTGGTGTAAAATCATGATGGTCCGTTCTTGCCTCTCCTGTTGCCGCTAATGGAACCGTCACTGGTTCCGTCGATGTTGCTCGGACTTTATCGGCTATTTTCGCGGACTAAATAAAGAACCGCGACCAAATACCTAGGCTCACTTCTGCCTCCAAGTGTGCCGGTCCAGATGTCTAACCCTTCCCTAGGTAGCGTCAAAGCATTTACCGAGGTGTCAGCATTTTGTCGACTTCTCGACGTCGCGTTGCTTCGAATTTTACATCTGTGAGGTCTCTAGGCGCCACTATTGGATCTCGCAAAACTTATTCGTTGGCATCATCCATGCTCTGCTTCCTTAGGTGAGAGTGACGTCGAGTCGAGTCAGAAGCTTCGATGACTCGACCAATGACCAAGAGGGCCAGGATGGCGAAATCGGTTTTCAGCAGAAGATTTTCTTGGGCGCTTAGAGCCGATGTCTGGGCCTTTATTTTTGCGGGGCTCATTTCGGGGTTCGCCTCGCGAGCCTTAGCCCAAAATTCTTCCTCGCGCGGAGAAATTCGTGCTGAATTTTCACGCATTGGAGACGCTTCTCACTTTGAATTCGAAGGCGCCGGCGCCGAGCGCTACAAGCTCCAAAAAGAGACCAATGGCGACGTTATTCTTCGCCTTCCTTCGTTAGATGAATCGTCACTTCGGCGCCTCAAAACGATGTCTGACGGACAAGTAAAAATATCGAAGGTCGATACACAAGGTGCGGATGGAATGATCGAGGTCCGATTCAGCGCCGGGCGTGGCGTGGACTATTTTGATTATCTTTCTGACCAACCAACGCGTCTTGTTCTCGACTTTTTCCCTTCCGAGCAGGCTCCGAAAGATGCAAAGCCACTGGCTGCGGCCGACGAGACCGAGACGAAGCTGCCTGAAAAAAAATCTGGCGTGACGGCCGGAAAACCTGACAAAAAAACATCCAGAGATCCCGCGGGAGGTGACTTTGTCATCGTTGCCAAGCAGGGCGCG
>LNDT01000023.1 GCA_001464715.1 Bdellovibrionales bacterium Ga0074137
GGAACTTCTGACGAAAACAAAGAGGCGCGACTTTTAATGACGCTCTTTAAAAATGGTCGCCAGGCCTTGTTTTTGGGAACGGCAAAAGAGTTCGTAAAAAAGTACCCGAAAAGTGAGTACGACGAAATTATCCGCTACGCGATGGCGGATACGCACTACGATCTTTGGCTCAAAGAGCGCGAGCACAAAGAAGAAAATAAAATCAAAGACGATTCGAATCTTCACGATACGGACTTTGAAGAGGCCATGGGGCTTTACAATAATCTCGTGGAAAAGTACCCGGACTCGCCGATGACCACACGTACACTTCTTTTGGTCGGTTACAGTTATCTTGAGCGCGGCGATAGTTTTGGAGCTCTCAAAACATTTCAAAGATTTGTGCGCCTGAAACCAGACTCAAAGTACGCGGGCCAAGTTAAGATCTCCATCGCACGGGCCTTCTTGTCGCTCAACCGTTGGGCCGATGCCATTCGGGAGCTTGAAGCCGTCGAAAATCAAACTCAAAACTTGAAAGATCGGCAAGAAGCGACGTTTCGAAAGGGCGATGTTCATTTTCGAAAAGGTGACTACGCGACCGCCATTCGATCGTTTGAGACGGCCATAGCGAAATACCCTGAAGCTACGGGTCGGTTTCCAAATGCTTTCTACAATCTTGCGGAGGCGAAATTTCGCCTCGGTCAAGAGCGAGCAGCTATTGATTCTTACCGCCAATTTCTTCAAAAATTTCCCGAGCACGATCACGGCGGCTATGCGATGACTCGCCTTGGGGAGCTTATTGAAACCTTGGTCGGAGCAGAAGATCGTCGCGTGACCGGCGCCTTCTTTGAATCCTATTTCCGTTTTCGTGGAACGGCGGGGGCCGATGTCGCTCGCATGCGCGTCCTCACGGCGCGAATGCCATCAATGAAGGACCGCGAATTTAAAGATGCAATGTTGGAGATCGAGGACATTGCAAAGCGGCAGGCGGACTTGCCTTCAATTCAAGAATTCAAGGTCATTACTGTGGCCGATGCACTGACAAGTAGAAATGAGTTCGAGAAAGCCACAAAAGATCTTGTTCAGTTTTACAAAGAAAACACCCAGTCAAAGCACTTGCCACTGATCAAGGGGCGAATTGTTCGAAACTTGGTCGAAAATATTCGAAGTTCTGTTGATGCTGGCGATTTCATGCAGGCGCTTCGCCTTTACTCGCGCGATCAGTCGGGATGGCTCAAAGGAAATCAGCGCGCGGACCTTCCGTTTTTGGCAGCTCGATCTTATGAGACAGCCGGCGTGTTTGATCAGGCCTCGGAAAACTACAAAGAGGCGCTGGCGCGGCTTGAGGCGCAGAAATCAGATGAGCGCGATGTCTTTGAGAAAGACCTCACGCGCGAAAGTATCCGTCTTCGAATGGCTTCGATGGCGGCGGCGTCGCGTGACTTCGCCGGTGCGGAAGCTTTGCTGAAGCAAATCAAAGAAACTAAGAATCTCACTGGTTCAGAGCAGGTCGAAAGAGCGGGACTTGCAGCAGATGTTGCCGAGGCGCGCGGACAGACCGAGCTCGCTCGAGCGTATTTGGCTGATGTTATCGCTCGTTTTCCAGAGAGTGCAGCGGGGGAAAGCGCGTCGGTCGCTCCTCTTCATTTGCGCCGCGCAAAACTTGCGGTGAAAGCGAAAGATTATAAATCGGCTGAGGAATCAATCAACTTAGCGCTTGCGGCGGCCGAGAAATCGGGCCCGTCGGGCGATGCACTTCGAACCGCCGCTCTTGAGACGCGGGCCGAAGTCATGTTGGCGCGTGGAAAGAAAAAGGAAGCGATAGCCTCTTACCGAAGTCTTCTCGAAACGCCAATCGCACTCGCGGACAGTTCGCGCCAAGGTTACGATTCTGTTCGTTATCGATTGGGACAGTTGCTGTTTGATACGGGCGAGCTGAAGGCCGCGGAAGAAGTTTGGGGTGAACTTACCAAGGACGAGAAGAGCCTTTGGCGCCGTTTGGCCTCCGAGCAAATGAGTGGCGCTAAGTGGCGCGATGAATACAAAAAGTACATCGATAGAATTCCGGCAGCGAGCGAGATGCGATGAACGGAGCAAGATCATGAAGTCCTACGACAGAGACGGTTTAATACGAACAGACGATCTCGAAATGCTGCGCGTTCTTAAGACCGCTGAAAATGTGGCCTCCAGCCGCGCGACGGTTTTGCTGCAAGGCGAATCGGGCACGGGAAAAGAGTTGATGGCTCGGTTCATTCACGCCAATAGCCCTCGAGCCTCGCGGCGGTTGATCGCAATCAATTGTGCGGCGGTTCCAGAGGGACTCCTAGAGAGCGAACTTTTCGGTCACGAAAAGGGTGCGTTCACAGGGGCTCATGGCTCGAAACCTGGAAAATTTGAATTGGCGCACGAGAGCACTTTGCTCTTAGACGAGATCAGCGAAATGCCCTTGCTACTTCAAGCTAAATTATTGCGTGTGATTCAAGAAGGTGAAATCGAGCGTTTGGGCGCACGGCAGCCGACACGGGTTAACGTTCGTTTGATTGCGACCACGAACCGCGATCTTTCTTCGATGGTGCGCCGGGGTTTATTTCGCGAGGACCTTTTCTACCGCTTGAACGTGGTTCCGCTTCGAATACCTGCGCTTCGCGAGCGCCCTCGCGACATTGCGAATTTGGCGAGATTTTTTGTCGAAGTGTCGAGCCACTTGAACGGCCGCAACGTCGGCACACTCACTGCGGCGTCGATCGAAAAGTTAATGGCTTGGCGGTGGCCTGGAAACGTTCGTGAACTTGAAAATGTGATTGAACGCGCGGTTCTTTTTGCCACGACCGACGTCATTGATGCTCCGATGATTCAAATTGAAAACGTGGCTCTTTCTACCGACTCTGGGTTGGCTGAAGACAGTGGCGAGACTTCGAACCCTGGTGGAATGACGCCGGGGATGACAGTGGCTCAAGCCGAACGCCTATTGATCTTAAAAACACTCGAGCACACCGAGCAGAACCGCACGCAGGCCGCAAAACTTCTTGGAATTTCGATTCGTACGTTACGAAACAAACTTCATGAATATGGAGTGATGAATGGCTGAACTTCTTGATAAGACCACGCGGGCGCTGGGCGCCGTAGCGAATCTTCGACAGACCCGGCACAACGTAATTTCAAGTAACGTCGCAAATGCGGAAACGCCCGGCTATCAAGCGAAGAAGCTTGATTTTGAAAATGCGTTGGGGCGCGCTCTTACCATCGAAGATATCGCTCCCGGCGGAAATGATCCGGGACACTTTATGATGGGACCGGGTGCTATTTCTAAAGTGCGTGCGGATATTTATGAAAATCCCGACGTGTCGGTTAACCCGGACGGCAATACGGTGGATCTTGAGAAAGAGATGAGTTCTCTGGCCGAGAACTCGATCATGTATAAGGCCGCCGTTCAGCTGATCAACAAAAAGATGGCCGCCCTACGCTACGCCGCCACTGACGGAGGTCGATAATGGATTCGACCGGAGGTAGATAAATGGACATCTTGACGGGGATGAGAGTTAGCGCGAGCGGCATGGCCGCGCAGCGAACTCGAATGAATACGATCTCTTCGAACATTGCCAATATCAACACCACGCGGTCGCCCGAAGGTGGTCCGTACCGTCGGAAAGACGTTCTTCTTGAGTCGATGCCAGAAGCGAAGAGCTTTGGTGAAATTCTGACAAGTGCTCCGCAAAAAGATGTCCAGCGCGTGCAGGTCACAGACGTGACCGTGGATCAAAAAGCTCCATTGATGAAATACGAGCCAGATCATGTCGATGCGGATGAAAATGGTTATGTCGCCTATCCCAACATTAACCTTATGGAGGAGATGGCCAATATGATCCAGGCGTCTCGTTCCTATGAGGCCAATGTGGCGGCAATGAATGCGACCAAAGACATGGCAATGACGTCTCTTGAGATTGGTCGTTAATAGTGACTCGACTTGAGTCGGCGACGGCTCAAGCGAACTGTCAGGAAAATGACGGTTTGTGAAGGAAAACAGGGCTTCAGGCTAAGATTGATTTTTATTTAGGAAAAGAACTCGCGGCTTTAGAAAAGCCCGTTAAACTAAGGAAATGGTGGCGAAACTTGGAGCAGAAGGCTCTGACAACGCCCAACCCCTAACGTGCCAATAGGCTAACAGGACCAAAACCATGGATGGTTTGTCGATCCGTCAAGGCCAGAGTCTTCTCAATACCGGCAATACGACGAGTGAAACTCGTGCGAGTGATTTCGCACCGAAATCCTCAGCGCCGGCCGACGGCAGTGGATCCTTTAAAAATGTTCTGCGCGATGCGATCAACGAAACCAACTCGCTTCAGAAATCAGCCGACGTAAAAGTTCAAGAGCTTGCGACAGGTAAGACGACCAATATTCCCGAAGTGATGATGCAGGTTGAAAAAGCCGACATCGCTCTCCGGTTGATGACGCAAGTTCGTAATAAAATTATCGATGCGTACCAAGAAGTAATGAAGATGCAGGTCTAAGCCTTAAGGGGATTTGAGTGCAGGGGCTATTTCAGAATATTTTCATTCAGTTTCGCGACTTCTATAAAAATCTGACGCCCGTAAAGCGGATGTCGATGATAGCGGTCACGGCCATTTTGCTGGCAACAGCGGGCATGATGGCATTGATGATGGCCGGAACGGATTACGTTCCGGTGCTGACGAATGTTCCAAACGATCAAACAGCGATCGTTGTTGATAAGCTTCAATCAAAGAACATACCCTTTCGCGTTCAAGACGGCGGTAAAACAATCGTCGTGCCGAAGGATCTGCTTCATTCAACGCAGATGGCGCTGATGTCCGAGATCGGCTCGGGAAAAATCGGCACAATCGGATTTGAGCTTTTCGATAAGCAGGATTTTGGAACGTCGTCGTACGCTCAGCGAATCAACTATCAGCGAGCCCTTCAGGGTGAACTTACACGCGCCATCAATACTCTGGATGCCGTTAAGCGATCGAAAATCATGCTGGCACTTCCACCAAAGAAAACATTCTTGGAAGAGGGTGGCGTCGCCACCGCCTCGGTCGTTATCGAACTTCACCCTGGAAAGAATCTTTCCGAAGATCAAGTGCGGGGCATTCGTCACTTGGTCGGAAGTTCCGTCGAGGGCTTGGATCCTGACAAAGTCACCGTCGTTGATTCACGAGGAAAAATGATCTCTCGTCCCGATGGTGCGAGCGGTGGTTCGGGCGCATTGGCGGAATCCAAAACGAAGATGGAAACGGACATCCAAGACCGCGTGGAATCGATTCTTGCGAAAGTCGTCGGCCAGGGAAAAGTCATGGTTCGTGTTAACGCCCAATTGAATCATCGTCAGACGCAGACGATGGAAGAAAGTGTCGATCCAGAAAAGACGGCACTTCTGGCGACACAAAGTGAAGAAGAAAAACTTGATGGTGCGCGAACAAATCCCACAGGTGTTCCAGGAGCCCGGGCAAATATCCCCGGAGCGCAAGAGGCCGGTCAGGTTGGATTTAGCCAAAACGTTTCGAAGGAACTTAAAACTCAAAACTACGTTGTTCCGAAAACGGTAAGAAACACCAGCGAAGCCGCCGGCGGACTTGAGCGTATTACCGTTTCGGTCCTTGTCGATGGTGTCACATCGGTGAAGACGAACGACAAGGGCGAGCCGGAAGAGTCTTGGACGCCAAGAACCCCTGAGGAAATCGCGAAATTCGAATCCATCGTGAAAAATGCGATTGGCTTCAGCGATCAACGCGGCGATTCGGTGAAAATTGAAACCATGCGCTTTGAGAAAGAAGACTTCAGCGAGAGCGAAAAGTGGATGACCACGCTTGAGCGTAAAAAACTTGTGAACTCTATCTTCAAGTGGCTCCTTTTGGGTGGTGTTCTTGCGGCCTTCTTCCTCTTGGTCGTTCGTCCGTTCATGCGATGGGTGACCGATAGCTTCCAAGACTCTGTTGATGACTTGCTTCCGCGTACGATCGAAGAGTTAGAGCAGCTGCAGTCCGTTGATAACTCGCTTCCAGGAATGTCGAGCGCGCTTCCGGTTCTCGAGGAATCTTTGGATCCTGACAAAGCCGAATCGGAACTTCTGCGTGAGAGAATCATGACTTTGATGGGTAAAGACGAAGAAAAAGCCTCGGGTGCCTTCAGTCTTTGGCTTGTACGAAAGGACACGTGAACCATGTCTGGCGGAACACCGGTCAAACTTCAGAAAACAGAGAATCTCGACTTCGATAGTCTACGTGGGTTTGAGAAAGCGGCAATTTTAGTTAACTATCTTGGTGCTGAGGCCGCAAAAGTGTTGCTGAAACGGATGGACGACGGTGACATCCGTAAGCTCCTAACGGTGATGAGCAAGTATCGTATCGTACCGATCTCGATCACAAAAAAAGTTTTGGAAGAGTACTACGAACTTGTCAGTGAATCTGAGGACTACATTTTCTCGGATCAGACGGTGGCCAAAGAGACTGTGATCGATGCTCTTGGTGAAGAGCGTGCGCGTGGCGTCCTTGGTCACTTGAGCGTGGCAAGCTCGCAACGACCTCAGTTGGAGTCCCTTGAAAGTGTCGACGCCAAGTCTCTGGCGAATTTCTTAGTGAACGAACATCCCCAGACGGTTTCAGTCATCTTGGCGCACCTTGAGCCCGAGAAAAAAGGCGAAGTCTTAAAGCGCCTTCCTGAAGCGTTTCAGGCCGAGGTTGTTCTTCGTATGGCGAACCTCGAGCATGTTGCTCCCGAACTGATTGCCGAAGTCGACCGAGTCCTGAAAGAAGAATTGGCAAGTGTTGGAACGACGGAAGCGGCCGCACTTGGTGGTGTTCAGCCGGTGGCAGAAATGCTCAACGTTATGGACAAGAATACTGAGAAAGCCATTATGGCTCGGATTGAAGAAAAAGATCCGATTCTTGCGGAAGAGATTCGAAAACTCATGTTTGTCTTCGAAGACATTATCAAAATCGACGACAAGGGTATTCAGACGCTTCTCAAAGAAGTTCCTAACGATAAACTTCTCTTGTCGCTCAAGACAGCCAACGAAGAAATTCGAAACAAAATCTTCAAGAACATCTCGCAACGTGCGGCTCAGATGCTCAAAGACGACCTATCGAATCTTGGACCTTCGCGGTTGTCTGACGTCGAAGGCGCACAGGTTGAGATCGTCAACGTGGCTCGACGTCTTGAAGCTGAAGGAAAGATCCTCATTGCACGTGGCGGCAGTGAAGACGCGATGGTTTAAACGAAGAAGGTATCTAAGTGTCCAGCATGAATACACCGAAAATTCTGTCCAAAGACGATGCGAACACACGCGTCGTCGAATTCAGTCCTCAAGAATTTCCGCAGCGCATGTCGCAAGCGGCGGTTGAGTTCGTTCGATTTCAAAACAATCTTGAAAACCCTGATTTCAAAATCGACCGGGTCGTGTCGATCACGACCGGCATCCACGACTTAGAGAAAGTGTCTCTGTCCGAGCGGGTTGAGATTGAGGCTCTGGAACGGTTAAAGTCTCTTCAAGAGGAGGCTTATCAGCAAGGCTACGATTTAGGTCGGGACGAGGGCCAGGAGTCGGCGTACGTCGAAACCAAAGAGTTGTTCGTACAGCGCCTAGGAAAAATCGATGAGATGATCGTATCCCTCGAAAACCTAAAAACAAATCTTTGCCGTCAAAATGAAGCCTCGCTGGTCACTTTGGCCTATCAGATCGCTTCGAAAATCGTCATGGAAGAAGTCAAAGAGCGTCGAGAAGTGATACTTCCCGTAATTCTTCAAGCATCCACCGAAGCTCAGAATGAAGAGAGTATCGTTATTCAAATGTCGGCGTCGGATCTAGAATTCATTGAAAGCATTCGCGAACGACTCGGCCAGGAGTTTTCGTTTCTCAAAAAGTCGAAGCTTGAAGCACATCCGGGTATTCAATCTGGTGGCTGCATTGTTGTGACGAATTTTGGGCAGGTGGATGCCACCGTTGAAAAAAGATTGGACCGAATCTGGTTGGCAATTCAGCAAAAACTTCCGAAGACCAGTGACGTCGTTACGGTCGATGAAAAGCCCGACGGAAATTCTGGCGATAAGGGAAGCTCGTAGTGTCGATCGAGGACACCGGAGTGCGATTAGAGATGGATCTGACTCGCTACGACGAGGCTGTGGGGCGCTTTCGCGCCACCGAAGAATCTGGAAAAGTGACTCAAGTAGTGGGTCCCATGATGCTTGGATTTCTTCCAGGCTCTTCAGTAGGGTCTGCTTGTCGCGTTTATCCGAGCGGTGGGCAAGAGAGCTTCATTGCCGAGGTCGTTGGATTCCGTGATCGTCACGTGATTCTTATGCCGCTAGGTGAAATGAAAGGCATAGGCCTTGGCTCCCGCATTGTTCTTGAGCAATCGAGCGCTGTTGTTCGCACCGGACCAGAACTTTTGGGGCGGATCATTGATGGTGTTGGTGAGCCGATCGATGGGCTTGGACCGATCGATGCCTTTGAGGAACGTTCAATTTACTCTGGTTCGGTCAATCCGTTGGACCGAGAACCCATACGAGAAATTTCAGATCTCGGAGTGCGCGCTATCAATGGTTTGATCACCGTTGGTCGCGGTCAGCGCGTCGGTATTATGGCAGGATCGGGCGTCGGTAAATCGGTACTGATGGGTATGATGGCGCGGTCATCCAACGCTGATGTGAACGTGATCGCGATGATCGGAGAGCGCGGTCGAGAGGTAAAAGAATTCGTCGAAGACGTTTTGGGAACAGAGGGACTGAAACGTTCGGTGGTCATCTGTTCAACAAGTGACAAGAGCCCACTGCTTAGAATGCGCGGCGCTTTTGTTGCGACAACGATCGCCGAATACTTCGCTTCGCGGGGTCAGCACGTTCTGATGATGATGGATTCGGTCACTCGTTTCGCTATGGCGGCGCGAGAAATTGGCTTGGCTGCGGGGGAACCTCCGGCGTCGAAAGGCTACACACCAAGTGTTTTCGCAGCACTTCCAAAACTTTTAGAAAGAGCCGGATCGTTTAAAAATGGCGGAAGCATCACTGGCCTGTACACGGTTCTTGTCGAAGGTGATGACATGAACGATGTCATTGGCGACGCGGTCCGCTCGATTGTCGACGGACACTTTGTTTTAGATCGTAAGCTTGCGGCCAAAGGACATTTCCCGGCGATTGATGTTCTGCCCAGTACAAGTCGAGTCATGCGCCAAATTGTTCCAAAAGAATTCATGGATCTCTCGCGACGAATGCGCGAAATGATCGCGGTCTACCGAGAGGCCGAGGACTTGGTAAATATCGGCGCCTATAAATCTGGTGCGAACCCAAAAATCGATGAAGCGCTAAGGCTTTATCCCGAGATCGAGCAGTTTCTTCGGCAAGATGTCGAAGACGCAACATCCATTGAAGACTGTGCTCGGCGAATGGTTCAGATCATGGGCCGCGGTCGGTAAGCCATGGCATTTCGTTTCCGACTTCAAAAAGTTTTAGATCATCGCCGTCGGGTCGAGAGTGAAGCGAAGCGAAGTTTTATTGCGGCTCAACAGGCCACGGTTCAAGCGTTGAAGGATTTAGAGAGTCTCTACCTGGCGATCGATCATGCGCGCTCGCAGGGGCATCAGGCTGTTCGTGGTGAGTCGTCACCTTCGACAACACCGATGCTTCAGCACATTGACCACTTTATTCAGGGCCAAAAGATCCGAATCGAACGTCAACGATCCAAAATTCGAGATATTAAAAGCGAAGAAGAGCGACTTCAAGACGTACTGATTGCAGCGGCTCGTGAGCGTAAAACTCTTGAAAAGCTTTATGAGCGGCATCTGCAGGAATATCGTGAATTTCAAAACCGGCTTGAGCAGGCTGAGGCCGATGATCTTACAACCTTGCGATTTGGACGCGGCGAAGGTCCTTGAAACCCTTGCTGGCCTTGCGAAAGAGACGGTTTCACCGTCATGCTGAAGGTATGAGTGCAAAACCCTCTGGATATCAAAAGTTCTTTCAAGACGCTCGCAAGAATTCTATGACCCCTGAGCAACAAGTACTTCGACACCTAGCCGAAGAAGCGAATGCTAAAAGAAAAGTGAAACGTCTTAAGCGCCGCCCGCCTCCTGTCTTTGCGACGGTTCTGCTAATTACTGCTGTGGCTGCAGGAATCACCGGCGCGATGATGCCTAATGTTTTCGATGCGCTTCCTGTGTCACTTCCGACCTCACTTAATGGAGCGCTGAAGGCTTTTTCTTTGCAGGATATTTCTCTACCCGGTGGAATTAAAATTGGATTTCTTGGCCAAGCGAAAGCCCAAACCCCGAATCAGGGGGCGGCAAAGAAGAAGGAAGAGTCTGCCCCGAAGGCAAAATCGGCTGCATCACCGGCAGGAAGTACCCAGGTCGGAAATCCTGAAAGTGCGGCAGCTGAAGGTGTGAAGAGTACGGACGCCAACCTCGATCTTCGTCAATGGAGCGCCGAAGAACTTAGTTTTTTCAAGCGGTTGAACGAACGAAAATTGGAACTTGATCGTCGTGAAGCCGAGCTCGTGAAGTTGGAAGAGGAATTGCAGTCTCAAAGAGTTGGAATCGAGGAGAAGATCAAACAACTGGAAGCAACACGCACTGAAATTTCGGCAACCTTAAAAGGTCGAGTCGAACAGGATCAGGAGAAAGTTGCAAAGCTTGTTGATGTCTACTCGAACATGAAACCGGTTTCGGCTTCGAGAGTGATTGAAAGTTTGAATGAGGATTTGGCTGTTACGATTCTTGATAAAATGAAGAAGAAGAATGCGGCTGAAATTTTGAATATGATGAATTCCGAGAAGGCGCGCAAACTGTCAGAGATGTTGACGGGATATCGGCAGCCGGCGTCGGTTGAGAAAGCCGACGGAGCGGGCGCAAGCCCTGCGAAGTAGAGAGAGCTTTGAGATTTGAATTGAAAGCCATGGAGGGCTTGTAAGTGAATCTAGGTGGATTCGGTCCCGCTGACTCTGTCAGTCGGATCGCAAATGCAAAACCAGAATTGGCAAAGACGTCGGCGACGTCTTTGCGTTCTGTTTTATCCACTGAACCAAAATCTGATCGTATCGCTGAAACTGATGCCGGGGCGTCAAAAAGCTTCCGCAGCGCGCTTGAGAAAGCCTCAGAAACCAGTCGAAAAAAATCCAAAGACACAAACCCGAATGAGGATTTGGCTGGAGCTGGCGGAGCGACATCGACACCAGTCAACGCGAAAACTGAGAAGAGCGTAGCAAGTAATGCCGCTGTAAAATCGGATGTCGCGGCCAACGCGGCTTCGGGACAAAAGCGCCCAGTGGCTCCTCCTCAAGTTTCAGATCCGAGCAATGTTGCGACGGCGCCGGTTTCGACTCCGCTGGTGTCGGACGTTGAGCAGCCAACGGGCCCCGAATCGTCAGAGCAAGTGGACGAGCGAATCAATTCGATTGTTGAATCTCTTCAGCAGACAGCCGATACCGAACTTTCAATGCGGCATCTTTCGATGCGCGACTTTCTTGGAAAGATGAAATCTGAATTCGGCATCGAACCGCAGGCCGTTGTAAAAGCTTTCGCGGGTCTCGACGCTGCGGCTTTGATGGCGCCGCCAGATGAAACTGCGGAAGCAGTTCTGTCACAACTTAAACTTACGCCGGATCAACTTCCAAAAGCTGAACGACTCTACCGCGAAATGTTGAACCAGACGGGCGAGAGCGCTCTGAATGAGACACTTGCTGGCGTTGGTGCTGGCGTGAGCTTGAAAGTTCTTTCCGAGCAAGATCTTGCGATGGAGAAGCTCCAGTCATCACTCTCTTCTCTCAATGATTCTTTTGCTCGACGGAACGAGACAAAAGCTACGGCCGATGGGCCGGCCAGTGCTGCTGCGCTGAGCGAAAGCGCTAAGTCGCTTCAGGGTGTCATTCAAGATGCATCGCCGATGGCAGTCGCAACCGACGCCTCCTTGAATTTGACAGCGACGGATACACCGACAGAGTCCGTCGAAGTGCCACTGACAGAAAAAGAGTCTTCGGGATCTAAGTTTGCGGCCATTGGCGCTGCACTGAGTTCCGCGGCGATGAATCTGACCGCGGGTGCTTCTGGTGGTGCTTCTGGGGATGCCTCCGGAAAAGGTTCGAATTCTTCCAGCGAAAATGCTTCTAAGCCTCGAACAGAATATTCGTCCATTGAGGCAGCGCTCGTATCCTCAGGTTTTGAAATTCCTCCGGCTGGAGAAAAGGCCTCTGTGCCTCTGACGGCGGGCACATCGACGACAGCAGCAATGGCTTCAGCCATGCTGACCAACACCGAAGCTGAGTCGACTGGAAATGCACAAGAGCTAGTTCGCCACGCGCAAATTCTAATGAAGAATGGCGGCGGTGAAATGAAAATGCAGCTGAAGCCAGAGGGTGTGGGCGATGTCTTGCTGAAAGTTTCAGTTAAAGATGGCCAAGTCGCGATTCAAATGCTGACGGAAAATGATTCCGCAAAAAAGCTTCTCGAAAGCAATCTCGATGACCTCAAGACTTCGCTGGCACAAAACAAACTTCACGTCGACGCGATGAAGATTGAAGTCGGAACCGAATTCGCGAAGCAGCGTTTTGAACAGGCTCAGCAGGACGCAAGTCGTGAACAGGCCCGTCAAATGGCTCAAGACTTTATGGGGCAATTTCGTCAGGACCGTGAAGGATTCCGCCAAGGTTTTGGTGAATCTTTGGGATTCAAAAATTACCAGCAGCCACGACGAAATTCTCTTCCAGAAATTGAACCGGTTGTTGTGGCCTCGGGGTCTCAGCAAAAGTCTGGTGATCGTCGATTAAATCTTGTCGCGTAAGTTTTTCGAACTAGGGGATCAGAATCATGTCAATGATAAGTGTTAAAAGATCGACCCAAACTTTCGCGACTCCCAAGGCGGATTCACAGGCGATCTTGCGCCAAGGTGCGGGAGCAGATCTCGAAAAAACTAAGGGCTCGAAAGAAAACGCAGTCTCCGCAGGTGACTACGAAAAAGCTTACGGTGATCAGGCTATTGGCGATGTCCTCAACAAAATTGCCGATCCGAACTGGCAAGATCCGACGAAGAAGATTCGCGCTGCAGGCGACAACAATCTCGACAAGGATGCGTTTTTTAAATTGATGCTCACGCAGATGAAAAACCAAGATCCGACAAATCCTATGCAATCGCATGAGATGGCAGCGCAGTTGGCGCAGTTTTCATCCTTAGAACAGCTCAACAATATCGGAAAAGGAATCGACGGTCTTTCTGCGACGACCGCCAGCCAAGGAAGCTTCGGTGCCTTGTCGTTCATAGGGAAAGTCGTCTCGGGCGATGCTTCGAAAGTGGCGCGCGGTCCCGGAGATACTGAACACGGATTCAACTTCACCCTTGGCGGCGACGCGCAAAAAATCAAAGTCTCGATCAAAGATTCGGCTGGAAAAGTCATACGTGAACTTGAACCTGGAGCTATGAAAAAAGGTGCCAACTCGGTTCGTTGGAATGGACTCACGACCGAAGGACTTCCAGCGAGGGCCGGCGAGTACAAGTTCTCAATCGAAGCTACCGGTAATGGCGGGCAGAAGGTTTTCGCGAAGAGTTCTTTTGAAGGTCGAATTTCGGGAGTGGATTTCACTGCACAGGGTCCGATGGTCATCGTCAACGGTCAGTCGATCAAACTTTCCGAAGTGAAGAAGATTGAGGACCCAGCGATTGGACAAGAAAACGTCCGGTCTCGTGAGAACCAGACTCCCGCAACGCCGCTTGGCGTTGGACAATTGAAGAGTGGGCCAAAAGCTCTTCCGTCGGATGAAGTCATTCCTCCGGCGCCAGAGGAAGTGGCAAATAATATGGAATCGATTCCGATGGCGGGACCGCTTCTAGCGAAAGTGCAAAAAGAATCGAACTAGATTTTTAAGAATGTGAATTTGGAGATTTGAAGTGAACGACTTGAGTGGTGTGAAAAATATCGGTTTGAAAGGCGGAGGCAGTGCCCTTGGCACTCCTGCGAATTCAATCGATGCGCTTCGCAACCGAGAGTCGACGGCACTGGATTTTAAGAAGTCTTTGGCGGATTCGATAGCGACGGCTCAAACAGGCCTCGCAACTAATCCGACAGTGGCGACAGGTGCTCTTCAGAAAGCTTTGGGTGCAGACGGCCTTAAGTTTTCAGCGCACGCTGTGGACCGAATGAAATCCAGAGGGATTTCTTTTGCTCCGGATATGATGAAGGGAATTGAAAGCGCAGTGTCTCGTGCGGCCGCAAAAGGGTCGAAGGATACACTGGTGCTTGCAGGCGATAATGCGCTGATTGTCAGCGTGAAAAACAATACGGTCGTCACAGTGATGGACAAAAACGCGATGCGCGAAAATGTCTTCACGAATATCGACAGTACGGTGATCGCTTAGAGGAGTGGTACCTGGTTCCTTTTGCAGAGGATCCGCGGCACGAAGTGACGCGGGGTTTCTGCAAAAGGAACCTGGTACCCGACGAGAAATTATGAGTACGGGCTGGTCTCTTGGGCATGACTGTGACGATGGTGACTCCATCCGAGCTAGGCACAAGGGAAGCCCTCCCCGCGGTGGATTGACTGAAACTGCGGAAATTAAAGTGAATGAGCATGATGTTCATTCACGAATGTAACCTAGGAGGGGTTCATGGGTGTTCTTTCATCGCTCTATACGGGCGTATCTGGTTTAACGGCACAAGGCGAAGCATTGGGGGTCATTGGTGATAACATCGCCAACGCGAACACCATTGGTTTCAAAGCCAGTCGTGCGGAGTTTCAAGACATTATCTCGAAGAACCTGAAAGGGATCTTGGGAGGTAACCAGATCGGTCGCGGTGTGAAGATCGGAGCCGTGAATCCAATTCTCTCGCAAGGTAACGTTGATGCGACAGAGAAGTCGACGGATCTAGCAATTTCGGGTGATGGCTACTTTACGCTTCGAGGTTCCGACGGCGAATCTTACACTCGCGACGGATCGTTTCACTTCGATCGTGAAGGTTACCTCGTTTCAAACGATGGTCAGCGTGTTCAAGGTTTTCAGAGCGATGACAAGGGTAAGATCATCAACAAAACCGGCGACATTAAGTTTCCTCGCGCTCTTATTCCAGCCAAAGGAACTTCTGAAATCGCACTTGATATGAACCTCGACTCGCGCGTCGATACCGGCAAGGTCTTCAATGCCGAAGATCCTTACACGACATCCAACTTCTCGACGGGCGTTGAGGTGTTCGACTCTCAAGGTAACAAGCATTTGATGACGTTGTTCTTCAACAAGTCCGCTGATCGACAGTGGGATGTCCGCGGTATGGTCGACGGTAAAGAAGTCGTCGGTGGAACTCCGGGAAAAATGTCGGAAGTGATGACGGCCAAACTTGGGTTCACCGTTGACGGTAAACTTGATACCGAGCAGATCACAAAGCAGGCTTTCAACTTCGCCGGTGGTGCTCTTCAGAACCAGCAGATCAAAATCGATTTCGGTGACTCGATCACCACCGACAAAGGCAAAGGCCTTGATGGATCGAAGCAGTACGGAAAAGACTCAGACTTGATCTCTTGGCGGCAAGATGGAGCGGCGGCGGGAACAATCACGAACATGTCCTTCAACGACGAAGGTGTTCTGACGGCGCTGTATACGAACGGTCAAGCGGCGGATCTTGGTCAGATTGCAATGGCAAAGTTTGAAAACCCAGAAGCCCTCTTCAAAGTCGGTAACAACCGGTTGAAAGAGTCGCGCGATTCAGGAGCGGGTGCGATTGGAAAATCACGTCAAGCGGGTCGCGGATCATTGTTTGCGAAATCTCTTGAGCGATCGACCGTCGATTTAGCGACAGAGTTCGTGAATCTGATTCAGAACCAGCGAGGCTTCCAAGCCAACGCGAAAACCATCACAACAACCGATGAGCTTCTCAACGAAGTGATTCAGTTGAAGCGATAAGCCGTAAGTGACGCTGCGCCGGGTCCCAACCCGGCTTCGCTGCTTCACGCAGGTTTGCGTGAAGATTAACGCGTAATATTCTTTAGTTCTGAGCCGGGGTGAGCCTCGGCCGCGGAGTCCAGCATCTCGTCAATGCCGATGGCCAAACCTTCTCTTGGGTGCGACCGTTTGTGTGACTCCGCGCCCTCCTAAATCAAACGGGTGTGTGCGCTGTAACTTCCAAATGTTTTCGTTCGAGGCCATTTGTATTGATGCGATTCTTTCATTGTGACGGCATCAAAACTTAAAAATCCGCCATCAATTCCAAGGACGACGAGGCCTAGGCTATCTACTGCTGCAATCGACCTCGCGGGCGAATCAAAGTTGAGTATGGCATCAAGCTCTTGTTGCTTCGGGTTCCAAACTGCGACCTGCTTTAAATCCGGCAATGAAATCCAAATCCGACCATCCGCAGCCAAATCCAAACTCAAGACATTATTGAGGAACGCGGGCGACATCGGAGGGACTTCGAACTTGGATTCCTTTCGAGCAAGATCAAACTCGACGACACTTGTATTTTTCCAAAGGCCATGAAGTGTCCGTCCCGCGCACCCAAGAACTTTTGTCGGGCTAATCATTAGAAGGTGTTCCGATCCCAGAATGCTTTCGTCATCGAACGCGGGAAAAAGAGGACTTGAATGCACGTCGAATTTTGACGTTTCAAGATCAAAAACAACAAGCTGCGATTGGCTCGGACCGCGCATGGATCCCCCGCCACCAGCGATCGCGAAACTGGAGGACGTCAATCTCAAGATGTCGTGATTCGAACCAAAATTAAAGGGAATCAAGCTTTCGAGTAAAAAGGTCTCGGCGTTGATGACCGCTAGAAAATTTTCGGTTCCCGCTGAGTTGATAACCGATGCGACAACGGTTTTTCCGTCGCCAGAAAATACGCCGTGACCATAAAAGAACAATCCGGGGGGAAGTTTTAGAAGATTAGTTTCTTTTCCTAACTTCCAATCGATCAGGCAGGTCTGATTCGAGTATCTTGGAAGAGCAAGTCCGATGTGACGTTCCGTTGGATGTGCTTCCAAAACATGGATGGGAACGTTGCTATCAATCTCTGTGATTCGTTTTTCGTTGAGCTCAAGACGAAAAGCCCGCCGATGAGAATAAGCCTCGACGTCATAAGGAATGTTGCCATTGTATCCACTTGGCCGCTTCGAAAAGCCTCCAACAAGGCTGAGCTGGTCACCAGCGATACTTTGGCGACTGGCAAATGGTCCAAGAAGTTTGGAGGCAAAGCTGCCAATGAGAGTAAATTTAAGCGCTTGCTCAATGTGGAGCCGGCGAGAGGGTGAAATTGGAGTACTGTTTTTTCCCAAGTTTCGCTCCAACCTCGAACGATCAGTGTCCGCCCAAATATGAATCAATAATTCTGGGGTCGCCCAAAAGATCTTTACCGCGGCCAGAAAAAGAGATCTTTCCGGTTTCGACGACATAGGCTCGGTCGGAAATCTTCAGAGCCATACGAGCATTTTGTTCCACCAAGAGAACGGTCATACCTTCGCTATTTATCTTTTTAATAATCTCGAAAATCTGCGCCACGATCAGCGGAGCAAGTCCAAGACTTGGTTCATCCAATAAAAGTAGCGATGGCTTTGCCATCAGTGCGCGCGCGATCGCCAACATTTGCTGCTCGCCGCCGCTCAATGTACCGGCTTTCTGTTTGACGCGTTCTTTGAGTCGAGGAAACGAAGCGAAGCAAAGTTCAAGATCTTGCGCGATCTCTTCTTTGTCAGTCCGAGAGAAGGCGCCCATCTGCAAATTTTCAAGCACCGTAAGGTTAGGGAATACACCCCGGCCCTCGGGCGAGTGAGCGAGTCCGAACTTCACAATGCGGTGCTGAGGAACCGTCGCCAAATTCAAAACTTCGCCTGACTTGCTTTTGAACTCGACAGTACCTGTGTAAGGCACAAGCGATGAAACAGCTCGCAAAGTCGTTGTTTTACCGGCACCGTTTGCTCCGATGAGTGAAACGATCTCACCGGTTTTGACTTCAAACGAAACACTTTTAAGGGCCTGGATTCCGCCATAGCTGACGGCGAGGTCAGAAACTTTAAGAATATTTTCGCGTGCCGCCGTTGGTTTCGCTGTCATGCTTTAATCCTCTGTTCCAAGATAAGCGGCGATCACCGTTGGATTCGACTGAATTTCCGACGGAGTGCCTTCGGCGATGATGACACCGTGATCGAGAACGATAATCCGTTCACAAATACCCATGACCAGTTTCATATCGTGTTCGATCAAAAGGACGGCCAAATGAAAATCTTTTCGAATCTTTGCGATCGTCTTCATCAGCTCTTCAGTCTCGCTGTGATTCATTCCCGCCGCCGGCTCGTCGAGCAAAATCAGCCGTGGCTCGGTGGCTAAAGCGCGAACTATCTCGAGTCGACGTTGTTCGCCGTAAGGGAGTCCGCCGGATTGAAGGTGCGCTTTATCTTGAAGATTAAAAATAGCGAGCAGTTCGAGCGCTCGCTCTTTCAGCCGAGCCTCTTCGATGAAGTGCCGTGGTGTGCGCAAGGCAGAGTCGAGCAGCGAATGGCGAGTGTGCTGGAGCCCGGCGACAATGACGTTGTCGAGAACTGAAAGATCACGGAACAGGCGAATATTCTGAAACGTCCGAGTCATTCCCAATTTCGAAATTTGCCAAGGGCGAAGACGCTTAGTATCCACAGAGCGGATCTTCACAACGCCTTCCGTGGGCTTGTAAACACTGGTCAGGCAGTTGAAACACGTGGTTTTGCCTGCGCCGTTAGGCCCAATCAGTCCGACAAGTTCACCTGATCGCAAGGTCAAATTGAATCCGTCGACGGCACAAAGACCGCCGAACTGCATTTTCATATTTGTCGCTTCAAGAAGAACTTCGCTCATTGAGGTTTCTCACTCACCGAACGGCGCTGAAAAAAATCTCTCAGCGATCGCCACAGTTCGGGCGCTTCGCGAGTTCCCAGAATTCCAGACGGGCGAAGAATCATGAAGAGAATCAAAAGAAGTGAGTAAATCACCATTCGAAGATCGACGCCGGTCAATTGCTGAAGCTCGCGAAGAACCATCTCTGGAAGCACGGTAATGATAGCGGCCGCGATGACCGCGCCCGTAAAGCTTCCCATGCCTCCGAGGACGATCATGATAATAATGTCGACCGATTTCGTGAAGGTAAACGTGGATGGATTAAGATACTTCACTGAGTGAGCGAAAAGTGATCCACCGACGCCTGCGAAAAAAGCCGAAATCACAAACGCGCGAACTTTGATTTGAGTGATATTGATTCCCATCGCTTCAGCCGCAATCTCATCCTCTCGCACCGAAAGGAAGGCTCGGCCCTTGGCGGAGTGTACGATGCGCCAGAGAACGACGAACGTGATCACAGACCAAACAGAAGCCACCAAAAACTGCGCCGAAAATGGCGATAGACCCAATTCAGGCACCGCCTGCGCGGAGGGTATTCCATAGAGTCCGCGGGCGCCACCAACCGCTTCCGAGTTGAGAAGTACGACGCGAATAATTTCGCCAAAGCCAAGGGTAACAATCGCTAAGTAATCGCCGCGCAACCGAAGCGACGGAAGTCCTACAATAAGACCTGCAACAGCGGCCAGCGCACCGCCTGCGATTGGTAAAATCAGAAACTTGACCAGATCTGGCATTCCTGAAAGTTCCGGCCGAGTCACAAGCCAAGCTGACGTGTAGGCTCCGACGGCCATGAATCCCGCGTGTCCCAGCGAAAACTGTCCCGTGAAGCCGTTGACCAGGTTGAGAGATGTCGCAAGCACGACGTTTGTTAAAATCAGAAGCATCACAAACTGAGTGTAGGGGTTGGCCGACGTGTCCAACAAAACTCCAACCAGCGAAAGCAAAACAATCGCTGCCATTGGTGCGGGAATAGAACCAAGCGACTTAAACCGCGCGACTCGATCTTCGGTAGTCACTAAACTTTCTCCCTTGTTTGCGAGCCGAGAAGACCCGAAGGACGAAAGAGTAAAATGACTATCAAGATGCCGAATGCAAGAGCGTCGCGGTAAGTGCTTGAGAGATATCCAACAACCATTTCTTCGCTGAGTCCCAAAATCACACCGCCAAGCATAGCTCCCGGCAAACTTCCAATCCCGCCGAGGACCGCAGCGACGAACGCCTTAATTCCAAAAAGCATTCCCATGAGTGGATCGATCTTCGGGTACTTAAGTCCGACAAGAACCGAAGCAATTCCCGCAAGCGATGATCCAATGACGAAAGTGAAGGAGATAACTTGATCGACATTGATGCCCATGAGTCTTGCGACCATGGTGTTGGAGCTCACGGCGCGCATCGCTGTTCCAATTTTAGTCGCGTGAACCAGAAAGTGAAGTCCGATCATGACCAAAGTTCCGACGACGAGGATTGTGATATCGAGCGATCGAACCTCGACGCCTCCCAGTTGAAACACCGTGACGTCTTTTATGACTTCGGGAAAAAGCTTCGGATCAGCGCCGAAAATAATCTGACCCGAGTACTGGAGCAAAAGGCTAACTCCAATAGCAGTAATTAAAATGTTGAGCTTTGGAGCTTTTCTCAAAGGGCGGTAGGCGAGGCGCTCGATAGTAACACCCAGAATAGAGCAGACAACGACTGCGGCTAAAAGCAGAGCGAAAAGCGCGCCAAAACCGGGGTGTTGATCCAATCCAAGACCCTTACCTGTGTAATAAGCGGCAAAGGCACCGACCATATAAACTTCGCTATGCGCGAAGTTTATCAACTGGAGAATTCCGTAAACCATGGTGTAGCCGAGAGCAATCAGGGCATAAATGCTGCCGAGGCTAATGCCATTGATCAAATGCTGGATAAATTCTTGAGCACTACTTTGATCCAAACGCAAATCTCCGAGGTTTCGGACTAAGTAGAAAACATGTTTGGACCTGCGTCAAAGGTGAACACGTCTTAGGGAGCTTAAGTCTCGTTTTCCGATTCAATTTGAATACGGTTTAGTTCGGCTAAATCAGCGTTTGCGAACTTTTCAAAAAACGCGCTCATTTTGTTGAGCTGGCTACGCTTCCATCGATGAAAATTCAGTGGGCAAAGCGGAAATGTGATGTGAATGCGGCGACTCGGCGACTCATTAACAATAAAGTGTGATTTTGCTACATTGACGACATACAGGGACCCATCCGCGGGAAGGTGGTAGGGTTTGCCGTCGACAAACAAAAGGCTGCGAGAGTCTGTGAGAACCGGAAAATGAAGCGTCACACTGAAGGGACCATCGATGTGCTCGGCCATCCGAAACCCTGACTCGGCCACTAAAATTCGCCCACGAGTCAGATAGCACTCGGGTTCGACGAAATCGTAAAGTTCTTTAAAAAGGTCCCCGACGGAATTCCTTTTTAGAAACTCCGCCGGCTTCCGTTTCATACTGGCTTCACCCCTGGGCGTGATGAAAAAAAGCTGCTCCATGGCATCGTAGAACGGATTCGCTTCATCGGAATACTGAAGCCCCAAGCCGGTGTACTTCTCGTACCCATCTTTTGCGACAGGAGGGTGGTCATTCAGTGCCTTGATTGCAATTTTCTTGTATTTTCCAACGTCAAATTTTTTTTTCGAGACTTTCAGGACATCGAAGTCTTGTTTTAGAATTCTGCTTTTAAGTTCAGAGAGTTCAACGGTCGCAATAGCGGAGGAATCTGCAGATGGCCGGTCGTGTTCGCGGTGTTGTCCCTCGCTGGTGTTCATCATCCGATCCCAAATAGAAAAAAATATTCCGAAATTTACAGATTCATTCTGATGGTGGCGCGTATGAAATTCCGGCGTCACCGTCCACCACAAGGAAGGAGTTTTTTTTATCGCTAAGGACCAAAACTGGCTTCCGAGGTGGACGAAGATGGGAAGAAACATTGAAAATATGCCGGCGGTTTTCATCACGCCCTGATGAACGGGAACGACAAAATAAATTGGGATCAGCCATAGCATATTGATGGCCGCTTCGATGGGACTCAAAAGGAAAGTACTGACCGGACCGGGATACTTCTGGGTATGGTGCACGGAATGGACCGGTCGATAGAGGAATCGTGAATGAAGAGCTCGATGGGCCCAGTAGAGAAAAAAATCATGATAAAGCAGTAAGATCGGGAGGCTTAAATAATACCACAGCAGACTGTAGTCGCTTTTGTTGATGTAAATTTTCACCCACGGAGAAAAGATCGGAAGATCCAAAACCGCAAGGATAGTGGCGAAGATCGCCAGCGAAGTTATCGAAATAAAATATTCTTTCAAAACACCACGGAGCCTTTCCCCCCCGGGCTCACCTAAAATATGCCATCGAAAGAACGACCTATCTGTAAAAAAAAGAAGCGTAAGAGCTGGCACGAGAAGAGCGTGATAGATCAGCAGTTGGTATTTAAAGTAGTAGAGGAAGAGTGGTGTCATAGCGCATTCGCCAGCCGACCTTTGCTTGCGCTGAGTTCGGAGCAAAGATCTTTTTCATAAGTTTTGATCCACTGGTTCTCGAGCGTTCGGATTCGCGCGTGAGTCAAACTGTCGATGGTGCCGCTTCGAATCTCGGCCAGAATTTGCTCGTGATCCATTCCCAGATTTCTCAGGCGAGGATATTGAAAGATGGAGCCAATGGCGCTCTTGTTCATTCCGTTTTGCTTCAAACGGTTAATAACATTTCTTTGGATTTTGAGTGCTTTCGGGAAGTCCATCGCCGAATGCTTCCAGTAGTACGGAGAAAAGCTGACGGTTTCAAAGCCATATTTTTCGGGGAATCGCGAATAGTCGGCGTAGTCGATCGCGACTTTATCCAGTTTTTCTGAATACGGGAACAAAGATAGCACCGGCCAAAACGAAAGATCGAAGACGCGTGAGGTGATAACCCAGTCGAGAGTTTCGCTGATGCTTTCTTCGCTCTCGCCGGGGAGGCCAATAATGAACGAGCCCTTCATGATTGTTCGGTCGCCGTGTTTCTGTCGCGACTGCACAAACAATTCTTTTACCATTTCAGGTGGAGTGCCTTTTCCCGCTCGTTTGGCCACAGCGGCATTTAAGCTTTCGATACCCCAGAAGAGGCCTCGGGCCCCGGACTCGATCATTAAATCAAGAGTTTCAGGAAATTTACAGGCGACGTCCACTCGCGCGTAACCGACCCATTCAATCTTGAAGGGAAGACTGAGTAGAGTTTCGCAGACCGCATTCACTTTGCTGCGGGTGTCGTTGAAGCAATCATCACAGAACTGATAAATTGTTGTTCCGAACATTTCATAGTTCCGAATCATCTCGGCACGCAGGGCTTCATTTGTTTGGCGAATGCTTCCTTGCTTTTCGAAGTGACAGAACTTGCAGTTGTAAAGACAGCCTTTGGCAATTTCAATCGGCAAAGACTCTTCTGGTTGAATGGCGTCTGTCCGGTCCCAAAGAATACTTTGGACTGTTTTTGTTTCTGTTCCAAAGTTGGACTCAGTTAAATATTTCGCACCGTCGACAGTTGAAAAGGGAAGCGCCTCGCCGAGCTTCATTTTCGTCACCAAAGTAAGGAAAAATGATTCGGCTTTTCCAATAACGAAAAAATCAAACAGAGGCCGGATCTCGGGACGTTCCAGTCCGTAGAGCGCTTTTACTCCGCCAAGGACAACGGGAACGTCGCTCCGATGTGTCTTCCGAGAGACCACACTTCTAACTTTGCCGACAAAATCTTTGAGCTCTTCAGCGCTGTGGCACCAAAGAAATCCTGCACGGTAGTCAACGATGAAGGTGCTATCGAGCTGGGGCAAGCGAGTGTCGATACCCAAAAATGTACCTGAAAAACCGACAAATAAAGTTTCTGGTCCAACCGCTGATTCCAGAATATCGAAGAAGTTTTGGAGTTTCGTAAAGTGATCGATGACAACACAGGTAAGACCTTCAGCCCGCAGCATTGAGGCCAGAACGTAAGGCCCGATGGAACGACCCCAGCCAGGCTCGCCGTCAAGCTGGCTCACATCATTGAGGAGGACAACATGTGCCATCAGTGCTCCTCCGAGATTGATTTTCGTTTTGGGTAGGGTTTCGAAATCAATTTTATAATTAGCGACCCGAGATCAAGTTCGCTTTTTTGGATTCCAAAAGAGGCGCGGTCTGGTTCGTGGTGGTGGTTGTTGTGGTAGCCCTCACCGAAACATAAAATTCCAAGCAATCGAAGGTTCACGCTGTTGTCACCAGTTTCGAAATTTCGGTATCCGAATTGCCGTGAGTGACAGAAGAAATTTACAACGGCGACTCCGTGAAAGCTCAGAATGCTGGGTATAAGAAAGGCGTAGGTCGCAAACCGAGCGTCGATAGAAAATAGAGCTAAAGTCACCGACAGATAGATGAAGAAGTAGTTTCTATGCAGAAAACGATGAAATCGGCTTTTGACCAAATCCTCGCAGGACCTAACGGGCAGGCTCTCGCGATCGATAGACTTGAGCCAACCTAAGTAGCTCGATGCAAAGCCGTGAATCGGACTGTGGCGATCTCCACTCTCATCGGTGAATTTGTGGTGCCAGCCACGATGGATGGAGGCCCACAGAATGGGACTGCCTTGGCCCGCCAGACATGTCAGAACTGCGAGAAAACGTTCGACGCTTGGATGGACTGCAAAACTGCGGTGAGAAAAGAGTCGATGAGCTGACACAGAAATACCAACACCATAGATAATGGAATAACCCACGGCGACAAGCAGCAGGTCTGAGACATGTACTCCAAGGTGAGCAATTAAAAAAGCCGCAGCAACATGTCGAACAAGGTGGAAAATAAACAGATTGTTACCGTAGGCGGTCGCACTTTTTTCCACTTTGAGTCTCACGAGGCCCTGATTTTCGTGAGGCCGCAAATGGTGGCTAGAAAGTACCCGGCATCAAACTCGCCTCGCTTCACAGCAAAATTAGGATTGCTGGGGGCGGCGTGATGATTGTTGTGTAGCGCTAGACCAAAAGTAAGAAAGCTAAGCGCTTTTTGGTTGTTAGAATCATCCGGCGTTTCAAAATTGCGATATCCGCTTTTCGAATGGCAAAACGTACTGACAACGGCGTTTTGATGGTAGGTGAGGATCATGACGGTCAATAAAGTCATAGCGGCCGTGGTGTCGATCAGGCCAATGACGAGAAGGACGGCGTAATTTAAGGGAAGATAAAATTTGTGGGTAAGGCGAAAGTATCGCTCCCCTCGCAACTGTCGCACGGAAAGCAGGACCATCGAGGTAGCTTTTCGCAAGTATCCGATGTGGCTATTGTAGGCACCACCATTTCGAGGTGATGTGAAGTCACTTGGCGTGTCAGCCATCGGATGATGATAGCCAATATGAAGTGATCTAAAAAAAAGAGGACTGCCGTTGAGGGTTAGTAACCCTAGGCTATAGAGAATTTTTTGAAGTGCGCTGGGCAGTTTGAAATGCTGATGGCAAAGCTCTCGATGATAACCAATCTCAAGCCCCAGCCCTCCTAGGAGGATCCAAAGTGGAACGACCGCCACCCCATAGACTTGCGACGGTCCAAAATAGATCAACCCGCCAAGCCACAGAATGTGGGCGGGAACTATTAAGCTATACATTTCCCCTCCCGACTCACTCTTGCGGACGCCTTGCGCGTCAATACATCTAAATGGTACCGTCATGTGTAGTTACTGTCAAAGTTCCGAGGCCCACCTAATGTATAGCTTAGGGTTTAATGGAGCTGGGGAAATTGCATTTTACAAGTAGGTGAATTTTGAAATCACGTTTCCGATGGTTCGATTTTTTCCTGCTAGCCTGTGTCGTCATTTCAGGAATTTTTATATTTACCTACCTGACGCGGACCCCGACTAAGAACGTCGTCGTACAGCAAGCACCGACGGTGGCGCCCGGCGCTTTATCGCCAGTGAAACCTGAACTGCTGAAGCCCGAGCCGATCGCGCTCGAAATTCCTGCGTTAGACTTTAAGCCTGCGAACTTGGCCGCAGTTCTTGAAGATCCTAAAAACCTGAAATTTAAGTCGGGTCAAATTCAACAAACTCGACGATGCAGTCGTACTGCCAATTGGGGACCCGGGGCCTTCGGCATAACTTCCAACGTCGTCGCTGAAGGTTTCAGTAGCAACCGGCTGAATATTGTCTTCGGGCCGGGAAACAAAAATTGCTTCAAGACAGGCGAGGTTGTTCAGTTTGTCGCAATGGAAGAAAACCCAAAAGCTGACCGCCCGTATTTTCGCTTGCTCGGCGAGACAAAAATTAGAGCTATTTTCGAAGTGCCGCCCGCGGACGTTCCGGAGGAATTGCTGAAAGCCGGCGGATTGAACCGGAATTCCTACATGGAATACCTCGCTGGTGAGGCTACCGACATTGTCTTTTTCATCGACCCTATCGTAAAGGCGAGCTCCGCTCGAACGAAGAAAACCACAATCGTCTTTCCTCGAATTGAGATTGTCACAGCGGCCGAGCTTCAGACGTTTAAGGCCAGTTATAAAAACCTGAAATCGATCGACCTTCGCACCTCCGCTGCGGCAACTCCTTTGAATCTAAAATTAGATCCCTTTAACCCCAAGGTCACTCCGAGCCGCTTGTCAGAAGTTTCACTTCCGCCATCTTGGATGGAGCTTGTATCGGCGAACAACTCGAGGCGTGATCAGCCGATTTTGGTCGTATGCGATGAAAATCACGAGGCTCGCTGCTTGGCTTTGTTGTCGGCGCTGGCGACGATGAATTTATCGAACGTCAACGTCACTTACACCCAGTTCTACTGATTCGCTGATCTGCTTTTGGAACTCGGCCTTAAACGCGGTTTCAGAGTGAAGTTGCCTATTCAGAAGCTCTTGTTTCCGATGCACTTGTTTAAGAGTTCCTGATCGTATGTGAATTGGGTGGTCGTGGAGGAGAGAGCCTGCGAGGCTTTTCTCACCAGGGAAAAAAGACTCTGATCCGGCTGGTATCAAGGCTTCAGTCACCCAATGATATCGGGTCAGCTCGGGCATCATGCGAAGAAAAGCTTTGAGCCCATGGCGCTCGTGACGGCTGCGCATGGGGGCCGCAAAAAAATGACGGTAGAGTCCAAGGTTCTCGCCGATCGTCACAAGTCTCGCGTAACAAGCAATGACGCCGTTGTCGGTCACACGGAGCTCGTAGCCTGGACCTGCGGACTTTAAATTCATCAGCGTCCAGAATGGGAATTTGTCCCAAATATACATGCAAGCAATGGCGGACAGGCGTCCTTCCAGGAAAGCGCCAACCATGACTCGTCTCGAATTTAGGTTGGAAAGGTATTTTTCGCTGAGCTCTGAAAACAAACTCAAATATGAATCAGTGATTGGAGTTTTCATGAGGTCGGATCGAGATTTGGCGAGATTGATGACTGAATTTTTATCATTGAGGTTCAGCACTCGCGTCGAGAGAGGAGCTGGTTTCATACCGGTGACTTTCGAAACTACGTTTCTATTTCGCGTGCTGAGACGACGTATTTGAACCCAGCCTTCTTGAACTGAGTCCGGTTGAAGACGCCTGTGAGGCGACGTTCCCATGCTATGAAGCTATCTTTATCTTTGAATTCGAGAACCCATTTTGTTTGCTGAGGTGAGAATGCAAACGACTGCTGTCTTAGTGCGGACGTGCCCAGAAATTCAGAATTGAGTTCTCGCAGCGCGATCTCATTTTCCCATTCTCGTCGGGCCCGAGCGAATTCGGCTTCTGTCAATTCTTTTGGGAAAAGACAATTAATCTCGCACACAAAACCTGAGGTGGGCGCTAATCCAGTTGTTTCGCGTCTCGAAATAAATCCCAAGCCCAGGTGTCCAATGACCGCTGCCGCCAAAAGGCCAAGACCATCACCGACAAGTTTTCGACGACTATTGGACACGTTAATCCCCCAGAATGAAACGCGATAGCAACATAGCTACCCCTTATGATAGCACGACAGATCTTAACAAAGTTCAAAGTTTTTGACTTCAGATTCTATCAGACGCTCATCGCGCTCGCACCGCTGCATTTTGGCCAGACAAACGTCTGTGTGTCTCGGTTTGAGTCGGTCATGACCTCGTCAAATCGATCTTAAGGAGTGATTGTCTTAATGAAGCGGTTCACTTTACCGTCGACTTGAACGACGACAGCACTCTTTGTCGCGTCTCGTTTTTCGTTGATCGTGATGACGCCGGTGACGCCGACAAAGTTTTTAGTTTTTGCGATTTCGTCGCGAATATTTTTAGGAGTGATTTCGGTCGTTCGCTCCATCGCTTCGATCAAAATATTGGCCGCATCGTAGCCAAGGGCTCCGAGACCATCGGGAGTCTTACCTTTGTACGCTTCGCGGTACTTTCGAATGAACTCAGTGACGACTGGCTCTGTGCTTTCGGTTGTGTAGTGGTTTGAAAAGTAACTTCCTTTGATCGCGTCCTGCCCGAGTTCAGAAAGTTTTTCCGAATCCCAACCATCACCACCTAAAAGCGGAATCGACATTCCCAACTGACGCGTCTGGCGGGCGATCAATCCAACTTCAGTGTAATAGCCAGGAACAAAAATCGCCTCAGGGTTTTTACCCTTAAGTTGTGTGAGCTGTGCTTTGAAATCCGTTTCGCCAGCTTGGTAAGATTCGTCGGCGACAATAGTTCCACCCAGTTTCTTAAATTCCGCAGCGAAGACATCGGCAAGACCTGTCGAGTAGTCAGACTTCACGTCTCTTAGAATTGCGACGCGTTTTTTCTTGATCTCAAGCGCCGCGAATTTTGCCATCACGAGGCCTTGAAAAGGATCGATGAAGCAAACTCGAAAAATGTAGTCGCCAACTTCCGTGACCTTTGGGTTTGTCGAAGATGGTGTAATCATCGGAACTTGATATTGCTGAGCGACCGGCGCGGCCGCCAGCGACCGACTTGATGCGACTTCGCCAAGCACCGCAACAACTCGGTCTTGAGTGACGAGACGCTGCACAGCCGCGCGCGCCTCTTCCGGTTTTCCCTGGTTGTCGAGCGAGATGAGGCGAAGCTGCTTTCCTTTGACTCCGCCCAACTTATTTTTCTCTGCAAACGCGAGTTTTACACCCTCGGACGTCGACTGGCCAAACGTTGCTTCGGATCCACTGAACGAACCGTATTCGCCGACAACGATCTCGTTCGTATTTTCTGCTTTTTTCGTGCAAGCAGCGCCCGCAAGCAAAACGAGAGCAAGGCCGAAAGACAAAACGGAAGGCAAAATGAAAGAACGTCGTGCGAACGAACGGAAATTAGTCACAGGTATCCTCCAGGATAGGAGCTTTAACCCTACACGCCGCAGGGCTTTCGGGGGACCTGCGAACGCACGTTTTCGCGCCGCGACACCGTTCGACAGCGTCAGTTCGAAAGAGTTTGGGCCATGCGAATCCACTCATCGGGAACGCGTTTATGTTTTCCTATGACGTCTCGAAGGGGCACTCCCGAAATGCGGCCGCGCGCCCACGCCATCATCGCATCACAATAGCCGCGCCTCAAAGCTTCGACGGCCGCCGTTCCCATACGAGACGCTAAGTTTCGGTCGAACGCCGAAGGAGCTCCGCCGCGAAGGACGTGACCGAGAACGCAAACTTTTGCTTCGAAGCCGCTTTTTTTACGAATACTTTCCGCGAGGTCGTAGGCCCGTCCGGGCTTTCGACCTTCGGCCGCAATTAGAATCGAACTTTTTTTCCCAACCGCCATACCGCGACGGATGTGATCGATGGCGTCGTCGACGGTCACTGGGTTATCGGCGAAGAAAATTTCTTCAGCACCACCGGCGAGTCCTGTTTCCAAAGCTATAAAGCCAGAGTCTCGGCCCATCACTTCGACGATAAAAAGTCGGTCGTGCGAGTCGGCTGTGTCGCGAATTCGGTCGATCGCTTGAACGGCCGCATTCACGGCTGAATCAAATCCTATTGTCGCTTCTGTTCCATGAATGTCGTTGTCGATCGTGGCCGGGATTCCGATGATTGGGATTTTGTGCTCGGTCCAAAGAAGTCTTGCGCCAGTGAAAGACCCGTCGCCGCCAATGCACACCAAGGCGTCTAAGCCCGCGGATTTAATTTGAGCCGCCGCGCGGGCCCGCACGCTGGCCTCTTTAAATTCCGGAAGGCGCGCAGTTTTTAGAATAGTGCCGCCGCGCTGAAGGATATTTCCCATGCCCCGCGAATCCATCGGAAGCCACTCGGCGCCCAATATTCCTTTGTAGCCATGAACGGCGCCCGTGATCTGAAGCCCGTGATGAAGTGCCGACCTGACGACCGCTCGAATGGCCGCGTTCATTCCAGGAGCGTCGCCGCCACTGGTGTAGACCCCGATGTGCTTGAGCATAGGAGTTTGGCCCGAAGGCATGAAGCGCTCAAGGTTTGCTAGGGGATCTGTCGCCACGGATTCAGGTTTGACGGTCATAAAGAAAAGTCTAAAGAGATAAAACGAAAAAAGCAGCTCGGACTTTTCAGTCGCGAGCTGCTTTTAAGACAAATGACCTTCAAATCGCGTCAGCGATAGAACGCCGTCGTCGACTACCGAACGATGTCTTTGAATTCAGAACCTGGACGGAACTTTGGGTAAGACATAGCTGGGATTTTGATCGCTTTGCCAGTTTGTGGGTTGCGACCCATGCGAGCTTTGCGTTTTGCTTTTGTGAAAGTTCCGAAGCCAACGAGTTTTACTTCGTCGCCTTTTTTAACTGTCTTCTTGATGGCCTCAAGAGTTGTGTCGAGCATGCGCTCTGTCTGTGCTTTTGTGAGTTTGCATTCTGTAGCGATGTGCTCGATGAGTTCTGCTTTGTTCATCTGTTGCTCCTATTCGAGGCCTTGCGGCCTGTTGTTGTTAATCACGTTGCTTATATGTATTAACGGATTTTTTTCCGCGAACAGCTGAATTGAACCTCGGGCGTTTTGATGTCGTCAACACGAAAGACGCATCGATAGACGCACCGGCGCATATCGTGCCTTAAGATTCGTCATCAGAGCGATTTTCCGGGCTGCTCTCCGGGCCGTTCTCCGCGCCGGCGAGGCGGGCGATTTCTGCTTCGAGCTTTTCATGCTCTTCGGGTGTCATCTCTTGCGGCTCGGCGGGAACGGCATAGCGGCCTTCGGCCCAAGCGCCAAGATCGATCAGTCGGCAGCGTTCCGAGCAGAACGGCCGAAACGAATTTCGCGGTGAGTATTCAGAGCTTTTTCCACATTGTGGGCAGCGCACGATGCGCGCGACGACTTTACTTTTATTTTCATCAGAAGACATGCGGTCAAAATCGACCAACAAGACAAAACCGTCAAGGCCTAGTGAGCCTGACGGTTCGTCGATTTTAATAAAGTTCGTGAGCACGCCTGCGAAGGAAAGCATCCGGCCAGGGGCGGATGCTACACTTACTGAGCGATCAGAGTTCCACGAGCGAAGACGGCACCGTTGAACTCGAGATCAACATTCATCTGGTACGAATTGCCCGGGAGGCCATTGTTCACGACAAATCGGAAACCGTAAGGGCCCCGGCCGGTGAATCCGTTACTGTTGTTGGCAGGTGAAAGGTTGGCCGAGAACGAAGGCGCTAGGATTTGTCGACCCGTTGAAAGATTCTTATTTCGCCCACCTGGATATCCTGCACCCGCACCGAGTGTGAGATTTGCGAGGGACGGCAAAGTTCCGCCGGTGGCTCCAGAAGTCTGGAGTGCCAGAAAACCCGCGTGCGAATAGGATCCGCAGTCGGTATTACCCAACACCCAGTATGTTCGGCACAAACCGAAACTCTCGAGGAAAAGTCCAAAGTTGGCTTCGTTGATGATTTGAAGATCACGAGCCAAGAATGTTCCGCTGGTCGGTGCAGTGACCCCAGGAAGTGGTGGCACGCAGCGATTTTCGCCAGGAAGCCATCCGTAACCTGGATAAATGCCTTGGCAGCTCGATGTGTAAAGGCATCCGTAAGATGTATTGACCTGACCGGCCGGGCAAATAGCGGCCTGTGGTCCAATCGGAGCAATCACGCTGGGACCCGGAGTGCCACCGTCGTTCGATCCGCAACCGACGAGCACCATCGATGCAACCATCATCGTCAGTCCGAACACCCAGAATGTATGTCGTGCGAGAGCTTTCATAAAACACCTCTTCAACCCCTACGGTATTTCACTGTCTGTGCCAGTGTCAGAACGCGGTACAGTCAGTTTGTACAAATAGGGGCGACAAGAAATGTCACTTTGAGGTTTATTAGGGAGCACTTTGCGGCTCGATGAGCCCAGAGGCTTTAGCGGTTTCCTCGAGCCTTTGGCCGGGATGAATCTAAAATCTCAGCGCCAACCGTGTCGGCGTACCACTTTTGAAGCCACTTTACTTCGGCCTCGGACATGTCATTTGAATTGCCTTCGAAGGCGTCTCTGAACTCTGTCTGTACCGCGCGCACACTGTCTTCGGTAAACCGAAGCGGAATTTGTGAGTCGCCGGCATATTCGTGGGCAGTTTGATAGATGGAGAACCTCGCCAAGGTTCGTTCGCGCTTCGTGGGAAGCAGGTCGATCTGGCTCAAGATACGAACTCGTGACTCTAAGGGAAGAGAGACGACCGCGCGAGAAAGTGCATCGCGCGTTGGAACCATTGCGTGCGCAATATCGTGCTCAAGTCTTTCGCGCGCATTCATCCAGCGACGATCGATAACAGCCGGTGAATTGACCACCTGCACGGCACGAAGTCCCAGCAGTGTGCTTTCGGCCAAGCCCTCAACAGTTTGATTTCGGTGTGTGGGAATAAAAATCTCGGTCTCCAGCATCTCGCTTAAAGCTTCGCGGTCTTTGCCCTCGGCCTCTTCAAACTTCGCGCGATCGAAAATTTGCCGCCGGCCCGGAACGATATCGGGTCGCGATGGTTGTTTGAGCGCCAAAATTTCGCTGGCCTCGTGAAGCTTAAGAATCGAATCCCGATACGGAAGGCCTTGGCGTTTTAAATTTTCAAGGTCGCGGACGAAGTTCTGAGCCGCTATTCGATTCTCGGGGGGGCGTTTCACTTTTTTCAGCGACCGAATCATCATATCCACGCCGCCCTTCATTTTAGGCACCGAAAAATTATTTCGGTTCGTAGGATGGAGCTGGTTCCATGAGGCCCTGCGCTGATTAAAATCTTGGATAAAAGCGAGCGGGTCTTCGATAGAGGGAAGGTCCCGTCGAAGCGCCTCGAACTTAGGCGGAGGAAGTTGAATCAGGCGCGAGGCCTCAGCCTGATTTCCGATGGTGCTAAAACCCCTGGCACAAAAGTCGTCGGCGCCCGCGGCATCGGCGACACCCGCTCCCGCGGATCCGGCGCCTTGAAGAAGAATCCAAAGACAAACCCCGGTGCGGAAAGAAACTCGAAAAGAGTTGCGTAAAAAGTGCGAAAAACTGCGCAGACTCACGACAGATTCCGATTCTTTGCGCTTCCAGAAGATTTCCGAATCGCCAAACTTTTCGTCAAGCCCGAACCGACGATATCCATAGAAACGTTTCGGCACGGGACACTTTTCACCGAAGCTGACGTTTCATAATGAGACAAAGTTGCTGAATTCACCTGGACCTACAGCCGCTTCCAAGACTGGCCGATAGTAGAGGAGTGTTAAATGGCGGAGGCTTGATGGCATTGTTGGAATTAAAACGGCTCGCGCTGGTTGGCGTCCTATTACTGCTCAGCGTGGCAATCTTGCCTCAGAAGTCGCACGCTCAAGCGGCACCTGCGGCCCATGAATTTGTGCCGGGCGAAATTATCGTCAAACTTAAAGGAAGTTCCAAAACACTGAAAGCCCAAGCCTTTATTGGTAAAGCTGTTTCCGAACAAGCGATGTCCTTAAAAGGATCTTGGTCAGGCCTCAACATGCATCATTTCAAGCTCGCCGATCCAGCGCAGATGGCGGCGAAAATCGCGGAACTGCAAGCTGATCCTGACGTTGAGTATGCAGAGCCAAACTATGTAGTTCGACTTTCTCCGATGTCGACATCCAGTGAAAATGTCATTTCTCTCGCTGAGGCCAGAAGCACAGAGGGAGCAAGTTCCACCTACGGACCGCTGGCTCAAACCAATGCTCCGATTCAATTAGCGAACGCGTGGGATGCTGAAACTCCTGGAAAAGCTCCGGTCGTGGTTGCAATTATCGATACCGGTGTCGATCTCAGTCATGAAATTTTCCGAGACTCTGGCGCAGTCTGGGTCAACCCTGGCGAAACTGCCGGTAACGGTATCGATGACGACGGTAACGGTTACGTCGATGACATCAACGGATGGAACTTCGTCGCGAATTCCAATCTTCCTGGTGACGATGACAACCACGGAACACATGTCGCAGGGATTGTTCTCGGATCGACGCAAGATATTTTGGCGTATCCGATGTCGGCTTCAAAAATTAAGATCATGTCGCTGAAGTTTTTAGATTCCAACGGCATCGGTACGACGTCTGACGCGGTTCGCGCGATCTATTATGCGGTCAACAATGGCGCACGAATTTTGAACAACTCCTGGGGTGGCGGCGGCTATTCTAATTCACTTGTCGATGCGATTGCTTTTGCTTACTCGCGACGCGCGATCTTTATCGCAGCCGCAGGGAATAGTTCTGTGAACAACGATGTATCGCCGACGTATCCCGCCAGCTACTCGGTGCCGGGAATTTTGTCGATCGCTGCCACGACGGATGCGGATGGATTTGCTTCCTACTCAAATTACGGAGTTTCTACTGTTCACCTGGGTTCTCCAGGCAGCAGTATCTGGAGTAGTCTTCCCAACGACACTTACGGCCGCTCGTCGGGAACCTCGATGGCAACACCGTTCGTTGCAGGTATTGCAGCCATGGTTTTGCGCGAAAATCCTGATCTCTCAGCTTACCAAATCAAAGAACTGATTCTTTCTGGTGCCGAGCCGATTTCGAGTTTGCAGACGAAAACAATCAGTCGCTCACGACTTAATGCTTACAACTCGGTGGCGGCGGCGAAAGCAGCTGTCGCAAGTGCTTCGCAGCCTGGCTACGTCGCGAGTGCACGGGCTCCAGCCTCTGAAGAAGCGGGTGCTGCTGGTTGTGGACTGGTGAAAGCGCTTGCCGACGACATTTCAGGTCCCAGTGGGCCGCACCGAAATGTCGCGTTCTTCGGATTACTGCTTTTGTTCGCAGCTCCGATACTTATTGCTTTGGCACTTCGAAAAAAATCGGGAGCCTCGCGACGACGATTCCCACGCTACCAAATTTCTTCGCAAGTTCGAATGTCGGTTGGCGGCCGCGAACTGACCGGCGAAGTGAGCTCGATCTCGATGGGTGGAGTTCAAGTCGCTATGGGTGGCCCTGCGGATGCGGGAGCCGGCAGTAACCCTGATGCATGGCTAGAGAATGGCGGCGTTGTTTCGATGACAATCAAGAGTCCCGATGGCCGCGAAGAAATTCGCGTCGCCGGAAAAGTCGTCTGGGCCGAAGAGAAGAAGCGCTACGGAGTCGCCTTCGAAGGTGCTGACTCAAGTGTTCTCAACTCGATCGGACGCTGGACCGCGAGCCTCCTAAAAGCGTCATAGATTAGAGGTACCCTTAAAGCGTGGCCTCTTTTTTTAGGGCGTAGTCCTCGCGGATCCAGTTGCGGATGCGCTTATGAAGTTCGTCCGAGCATCCGAAAAAAACGAACTGACACTTGAAGGTCGGATTTTGACCTCCGCTCGAGATGGAGGCTGTACACCTTGCCAGCACTCCGTCGCCGGCATCTCCAAACAAGTTGGAAAAAAATCGGACGAAGACTTTAGGTCTTAGCGGCGTCGCATGCCTCACAGTCACGCCGAATTCCGAAATTTCTTCGAGAACAATCGTTTTGCAAACCGCCGCGTTGAGCTCGCAAGGCACAAAGGGTGAGGTCTCCGGCATAACGGACCTTGAGAGCTGAGGTGCGGCCACAGCGAGCTTGTCAGTGATCTGCTTTCTGTCGACGGGCTTAAAAATAAAATCCGCAAAACCCGGTCGAGCGTAGATTCCGGGCTGAACACGAGACTCTTCGTCGGCCAAAATAATAATTTTTGGAAGTGGATCGTCCTCGGTGATGACCTTGGCTCGAACCAAAGCCCCTTGAAGGCCTTCGAGCCAAGCCGAAGCATCTGTTCGAATCAATCCACCATCGATGACAATAGCGTCAAAGCGGTACTGGTCGGGCGTTGCGCCTTTTGCAATTTGCCGGTTGAGCTCAAGCCACGCACTTCGTTCGACCTGTTTGATTTCAAGCTGCAGGGTTGTCGGTTCCTCCGAGCTTACAGCCGGATGCAATCGACCTTTGACCTCCGTGTAGAGAAAGGAGCCTGTTCCATCGACGAACCGAAGACCTGTGACACCTTGGCCGCCGGTCGCGGTGTAGTTCAAAAATTCATTGAAGTCCTCATGGTCATCCTTTGGGATTGTGGACATCCAGTCCGAGGCCCGCGCCAACCAATCTTTGCTGGAGAGCCCTAGAAAAGTTTCCTCACCGCGAAGTGCGGGATCAAAAGATAACAGTCCATGGCCGTCTTCATTGATGACCATCGTGATTCGGCCCCCTGGGATTCCAGCGACAAGTGCTTCCGGGGTTTCATCATCTTCGTCTCCGGTTCCCTCGGCCTGCGCCTCTGGCGAATCGGTGAGACCTGCGAGTTTTGCGAGGCCACCCAAAAATCGCGTGTACGAGGGAAAAGTCGTGACGGCCGTGCGGTCGAAGTTCTCTTCGATCGTGGTCTGAGATTGCGCTAGTACGTCTCGGTTCAAGTCGATAATCGCGATTCGGTACCGCGGCGGAAGTTTTATTTTGTTGGGACTTGCCACAACCACGCGGCTCGTGGCGGTACCGGTGCGAAGACGTCCCGGCATTTGACGACCTCGAACAAAGCGCCGAAGCTCGTTCAATTGGGACGTTGTAATTCCGAAAAGTGAGAATCTTACGAGCCACAATCCCTCGTATTGAGGGTGGCGAACTGAAGCGTAACATCGGCCCAATATTCTGCGGGTCGCAGCGCTGTCGCCAAAGACCCGCGAGTGGATTTGCGCAAAAACGCCCTCGGCAATCGGCGTGGGGTTTCGAATCGATACGGCGAAGTCAGACACTTCGTCGATGACGGCATCTTTTCCAATCTCAATTTCGAATTCAGCCTGCGCGCGAAAAATAAAAGACGGCGAGATGTCCGGTTTGTCGGCCAAAAGAAGTTCAACTTTTTGCATGAAGAACTGTTGATCGAGCGGTTTAATCACCATGTCGTCAACGGCCTCGTGCCGAAATCGATCGGGCCTTACGTGAGGATCGTCGTAGCCCATCAAAAGCGTTTTGAACTGAGTTCCGTCGCCGAGGTGTCCCAGATTTTTTAGGCGCTCACGTTCCGCCACAAGCCAGTCGAGGGGTTTTAACGAAATTGCGTCGAGATCGACAATAAGCAGTCGAATCGGACTGAGCTCGGCCTCGAGTTCGAGCTGCTTTCGTCGTTCTTCTGGATCCGTGGGGTCCACATCGGCCGGAGCGTCCAAACCAGCGTCGACAAGAACATCACCTGACTTCATCGGTTCTGCGTACTTGGTTTCGAACTTTTCTAATTTTGAATATGTTTCGAGATAGGGTGCATCTTCGAACAAACGAAGCCAACTCCAGATTTGCTGGGCGGCGCGAGCATCGTTCGTGATGAGTACACATTTCTTCATCTTCTATTAATTCTAAGTAAGACTAAGGGCTACGCACAGAAGAACTTTGGTTTAGAAGTCCGGAATTGGACCTGAGGTTCAGCGCTTAAACAGAAGGCTGACAATTTGAGCAGCCCCAGGGAGGCGCGTTGCGCCAAACGGGAGGGCTTGCCCCTTGGATCTGTTTTCCCGGCCTTTTGTCACCAGCAGTTTGTGAACTCACCTTGGCTTCACTTTTTTCAAATTGTTTTGCCCAAGAGGCCTCTTGGGGCTGTTCAAGGCTTGATTCATCCACCTGCTATGAACTATTGGTGGAGAGGACAATTCAACGGATAGAAGGTGAAAATTGATTTTAAGATTTGCAAAAGAGCAAACACAGGCCGCTCGCGACGAAAAGTTCCGCGAGTTTTGCGATATCACTAGCCAAGCTTTGAATGTCTCGATCGAGAATGCGAAGACTAAGGATGTAGCGGGACCAGGTGACTTTCTTTTGGTTGGAACACACACCGATCCAACTCTTGAACTCGATTTGGACACAGAAGAGCCCATTCGTCTCGACGGATTTGAATGTATTTATGTCCCGCGCGCGGAGGCGGATGCTCGAGAGCTTCGCTCGTCCGAGGAGTTCAAAAAGCGATTTGGACTCAGCGCGATCGACAAGAATTACGCGGGTCTTCGCGTGAACGAATTTTTGATGTCACAAGTGATCGACGGCGCTCCCATGGGACAAGCCACTGATCTGAAAAACGCGAAGTTTCAGGATCGCTACCACTTCGTAGTAAAAATCATCGGGAACTAGATATACCGCATCCGCCCAGGCGGATGCTTTCGTTCGCAGGCTTGCTCACGAATTTTCTTATGCCGCATCCGTCTGCTAGTTGAGGGATTCGACGCGGGCTATGTAGGGGAGGTTTCGGTAGAAACCTTGGTAATCGAGTCCGTAGCCGATGACGAAGTCGTTAGGGATTTTGAAGCCGACGTAATCGGGTTTAAAGTCGACTTTGAGCGCGTCGGGCTTAAAGAGAAGTGAGCACGAAAGAAGTTTTTTAGGTTTTCGTGCGGCCAAAGTTTTCGCCAAAAACTCCATCGTGAGTCCCGAGTCGATAATATCCTCGATCAGCAAAACTGTTTTACCTTCAATCGATGTTGTTAAATCCAAAGTGAGCTTCACTTCACCGCTCGATTTCGTCGAGTTTCCATAGCTGGCGACGCCCAAAAACTCAGAGCTGATGTCAGCGTCAATGTGTCGTATGAGATCCGAGTAAAACACGAACGAACCTTTGAGAACGCAGACGGCGACCACCGGTTCTTTGCGGCACAGCTCGGTAATTTCAACGCCGAGTTCTTTCACTCGTTTTGCTATTTCGGTTTCTGAAATCATACGGGAAAACTTGAGTGGAGCCATCAGCCCATTCCTTTCGCAAAATGCGCAAGGCTTAAGGGTTACGGTCGTCGACCCAACGAGGCAAGATTAAAACGACGATTTCGGCTCCGGTCGAGGCCGCAGTCCCGGGGCGAGCGGGGACTTTCCCAAGTGTCATGATCGTACCCTCGCCCTTCTCGATCGTGAGTGGGGCGGCCGTGGGCGCCCGAACCGATCCATCAGCTCCTTGGCGTGCCGCTGTTTGAGCCAAACCAGTCAAAGAACTTGCGCCACCACTGGCGGTCGGGGAAGTTTCAGGAGTGGCTGTGAGATCAAATCTGACAGCACCTCTCTCGGGACCTGTGACGTCGATCGGCTCTGATTTTTCTGAGACGCGGTGGCGAGTGGCGCTGATAATATTATAAGCGCCTTGCGTCTCTCGAAGGCGCGCTTCAAGATCGGGCACCGAGTGGAATCCTGGTTCTGTTGCTCCCATCATCTGAAGCCATTCCTTTGAGGCTTCCACCCAAAGAAAGGCAACGAGCACTTCCGACTTGGGTTTAGCACCGCGCGCGTCGGCGCCAGCCGCCGAACCTGAATTCGAATTCGCATCGGTCAGCATTGCATTGGCAGCCGCCGATGTTGGAGATGTTGCCCCCGACACAGCCTGCGATGTAGTTGCCCCATCAGCGCCGAGCGGTTCCATCGGAGGCGCTCCGGTATCTTCCATAGAAGAATTTTCGGCCACGTCTTCTGACGCCTCATCGCTCGACGTCCCCGTGAGCTGATTCATCGCTTTCATAAAAGAACTCTGCGACTTTGCAGATCGAGCTGGGCGCTGAGGCCCTGGGCCGCTTTCCGAGCCAGACTGTCCAGAACTCGACAAGCCCGTAGCGATACTGTTTTCGCCATGGCTCGATGAATCGGGTCGAAGCAAAACAAAAGCAGCGACGACAAGTAGAGCCATCGCTCCGGCAATAAGTGCGGGGTGTGTCGCCTTCGGTTTAGGTTTTCTTTTAATGGTCGCCATTTCGACGCCGCAGCTGGCGCAATAAGGATCAACCGGCGTCCAAAATCCGCATTTCGGACACTCCGTTAAGGGCACTCGCGAGGTGTCCTCAGCGGACTTCATTTTGACGATTACCGACTTGGGGTCAAAATCACTCACCTGGTCGTCCTCGCTATGCGCGTTAAGTTCTTGAAACGGTTCGCCTCTTTATATTCTGGCCACTCTTTTATTATGCCCATTTTCAGAGCCAAAAGACAATCCAGGTCTTGACGCTGTCCAGAGACGCCCTTATTCTCTAAAAGTGGCAAAAAGTGGGGTTTGGTGGTAAAGTCGTAGCGATTTTCTGCCGAAACCACTCGAGCCGGTGGGTTTTAGAAACTGCAGTTTTTTGAGGCTGTCCGGTTTTTGAAGCTGTCCAAGGATGGACGCTTCGTTTTCAAACTCCTCTCTCTTAGGGAAGAGGCTTCAGGATGAAGTCAGGTTCGGATCGAAAAAATGGGACAAAATCTCGCGCATCACTGGAGGCGCGATTTCGCGGCCGTTTCGAAGTAAAACTAGACCCGAAAGGGCGACTCTCACTTCCACCAAGTCTTCGGCTTTCAGAATCGCTGGTTGTAACCAATCACCGTCTCAATGGGCGAAATGCCCTCCACGTTTTTACTTTGAGCGCCTGGGAAAAATTAGAATCTCGCATTGCGCGTTTGTCGTCGCTGGACGCTTCGGTCCAGGCGTTTGAACGATTTTATCTTTCGGGCGGTCAAGTCGTTGAACTCGACACGCAAGGTCGATTGCTCGTGCCATCAAGTCTTCGGCGATTTGCGCAGATTGAAACTGACGCCGTCCTGGTCGGGCTTGGCGATAAATTCGAGATTTGGTCGGGCCCTTCGTGGGAGACTCTCTTTGGCGAGATGACGGCGAGTTTTGATGAAACGCTGGCACGGGTGGCTTCTCTTGTGCCGACGTTGCCGGATGGAGAAGGTGAGACTTGAGCAGCAACAAATCGGCGGCGAATTCTAAAGGTCATGTGCCCGTGCTTTTAAGTGAAGTGCGGGAGCAAGCCAAAGAAGTGGCGCTTGAGCTGGGTCAAGTGGCTTACGGTTTTGATGGGACCTTCGGTCGCGGAGGACACACGAAAGCTCTTTTGAATGATCATCCTTCTTTAAGAATGATCGCGTTCGATCAAGATGCCGAAGCAATTCAATTTGGTCAGACTCAGTTTCTGGGCGATGTTGACTGCGGTCGGCTTCAGTTGATCCGTGGAAATTTTGAAAACCTAGAGATGGCTCGCGCAGCGTTGGCGCAAAACGGAGCCACAAATTTTGATTTTATGCTGTTTGATCTTGGAGTTTCGTCGCCTCAGCTCGATGTCGCCTCTCGCGGTTTTTCTTTTTACAATGATGGCCCACTCGACATGCGCATGGACGACAGAACAGAACTCACGGCCGCCAAGATTGTTAACGAATGGGCCGAGCAAGACCTAGCAAGAATTTTTATTGAGCACGGCGAAGTGGAGTTCCCCTTCAAAGTCGTACGCGCGATCGTGCAGGATCGAGAGAAGACTCAGTTCGAGACGACGCAGCAATTGGCAGGGCTTATCGAACGCGTCGATGGGTGGACGAAAAAAGGATTTCATCCCGCCACCCAGTACTTCATGGCACTTCGTATGGAAATTAATCGCGAGACGGATGTCGTGGCACAAATGCTTCCGAAGGCCCTAAAGCTTCTAAGTCCGGGCGGTCGCTTGGCCGTGATCACTTTTCATTCGCTGGAAGATCGAATCGTGAAAAACTTTTTTCGCGAGCGCGACGCCGAAGCCACTTTCGGAGAAACAGTAAAACGTAAAGCCATTCAACCGAGCGACGAAGAAGTGGCGCGAAATCCTCGGTCGCGCAGCGCAAAGCTTCGTGTCTTTCGACGCTATCAAGATGGCGAGTCGAAGCGACCGAAAAATAAGTATGCCCATCTCGCTAAGACGCGACACCTGTCGCCTCCGCCGGATTATGATCTGGCCGATGATGATCTCGGCGGTGACGAAGAGGAGACTTCATGAAACGTGAGACGATGAATTGGGTGGCCGCGGAGTCTGACGAAGAGAGCGGACAGAAGTGGGTCGGAATTGCGTGGTCGGACGTGGCGCCATTTCTGAGTGTTGCGATTTTGGCGCTGACATTGTTTTTTTTGGCCTTTTCCAAAATGGAAGTTCGGCGACTTGGCTACAGTGTATTGAAACTCTCAAGGGAGGAACGCTCGTTGAGAGATCTTGAGCGCGATGCCGCGATCCGCTTGGCCCGAGCGACCCGCCCCGAACGTCTGGCTCTATTGGCCGAAAGCCGTCTGACCTTGCGTCGCGCTGAGAAGGGCCAGATCATTCAGATGACTGAAAACGGAGTGGCCTTCGAACAGTGACGTCAAAAAAATCTCGGCTTCTTATTTTATTTATTTTCTTTGTCGGCCTTTGGTCGCTTTTGGTTTTCCGCGCGGCGTGGATTCAGCTTATTCCCAACGCACGTTTGGAGGCGATGAAACGGCGACAGTTCGAAACGACCGTTACGATTGGCCATCGTCGCGGGGACATTCTCGATCGCAATTCCAACGAGCTCGCCGCATCGTCGGCCGCGTGGTCACTTTTTGTAGATCCAAAAGTTCTAGGAGAGCCGCGCAAATCGGCACGCCGAATCGCGGCCGTCCTTCATCCTTCACGGCGCACGTACGAGCAGATTCGAATTGCGAATTCCATTTACGAGCAGGTGCGAAATAAAAAACGAAGGTTCGTATGGATTCGCCGCCAATTAAGTCTCAGAGAAAAACTTGCGATTCAGGATTTGAAAATAAAAGGCATCGGTTTTATCGAAGAGCCCAAGCGTGTTTACCCCAACGAAACTTTGATGGCGAATGTGCTGGGATTTGTCGGCAAAGAGGGCCGAGGCCTTGAAGGCCTCGAACATCGCTTTAACGAATCGTTGTCGGCGTCGCGCCGAAAAGTCGCCCTTCAAAAAGACGCTCGGGGACGACCTTTGATTCTCAACGGGCAGGTTTTCACGGAAGCTCCGGACGGTGCGACTGTGCAGTTGACGATTGATCGCGATCTCCAGTTTTTCGTCGAACGAGAATTAGCGAACGCCGTCACCAAGCATGAAGCCGCGGCCGCGACAGCGATCGTACTGGACGCACAGACGTCTGAAATTTTGGCGATGGCAACGCTTCCGACCTTCAATGCGAACGAAGGAAGTAAGGCGCGCCCAGAAAATCGACGCAATCGCACCATCACGGATCTTTTCGAACCTGGATCGACGATGAAGACGTTTGTCATTGCTGAAGCTCTCGAAAAAGAAAAAATCCAGCCCAATACAAAAATTTTTGCCGAGAACGGTCTGATGAAAATCGGCAAGCGAACAATTCGTGAAGCCGACGCAAAACATCACTTCGGATGGATAACGGCCACTGAAATTTTGTCGCATTCTTCCAACGTTGGTTCAACAAAAGTGGCTCTGCTCTTAGGCGATCGGGATGTGCGTGCGGCGTATTTGCGCTTCGGTTTCGGCGAAACAACGGGCGTTGATCTTCCGGGTGAGGCCCGTGGAAAAGTCCACGCGCTGCCGTGGGGCGATCACTTATTAGCGAATATTTCGTTTGGGCACGGCGTCTCGACGACCGCTCTTCAGATTGCCAACGCCTATGCCGCCATCGCCAACGGTGGTTGGTTGAAGCGACCCTACATCGTAAAGTCGGTTCTAGATCCCGAATCGGGCCAGACGATTGAATCGAAGCCAAAAATACTCCGCCGCGTTCTCGGTGATGAGACGGCTTCTAAAATGCGCCTGATGTTGTCGGCGACGACCATCGGCGAAGGTACGGGCTTTAATGCGCGAGTCCCAGGATTCCCAGTCGCTGGTAAAACGGGTACGGCTCAGAGGGTACTTGAGGATGGTCGTGGCTACGAGCCTGGAGCTTACGTATCAAGCTTCGTCGGTTTTTTGCCGGCGAATGATCCAAAGTTTGTTATTTTCGTCTCTCTCGACCGACCCCTCAAAAATTTCTATGGCGGGGCCGTGGCAGCTCCTGTTTTCTCGCAAATCGGTCGCTACGCGGTATCTCGCGCAGGACTTTCTCCGGTCTTGATTTCTGCTAAAAATGTGATCGCATCCGATGCCGCTTTGAAGGCAAGAAATCCTAAAGCCGATGCCGTCGAGTGGCGGGCCGAGCGGGGCCTCGCCTCGGACGAACTTCGTTCGCAGGGTTTGGCAACGATGGCTGGTCTGAACATGTCGAGTTCTATTTCTGATATTCGTCGGGTGGCTGGAGTGCGCGATTTTTTCGCTTCCGAACGCGGCGCGATTGAGGACGGAAGTATCGCTGATGGTGATTCTAATTCTGATGCCGACGCTCACTCTGACGGGCGCCCGCGTGTTCCCGACGTGGTTGGGCTCAGTTTGCGCGAAGCGATGGAGTCGTTTTCGGCTGTGGGAATTGGCTGGAGCAATATTTCTCCACGCGGCCAGGGATTCGTTGTGCGCCAGACGCCCGAGCCAGGATCACTTTGGGTCGAAGGAAAGAGTCGCGGCGTTCGCCTCGATTTGACGTTACAGCGATAACTTGCCAAGACGCTTCCTCTGCGCCGACAATCGAGATCGTGAACCTAAAAACGCTTTTCACCACTGTGGATCCACGAAAAGACAGCGAAGTCACATCGCTGGTGTTCGATGCGAAGCTGGCCTCACCAGGTTCGGTTTTTGTTGCGATTCGTGGAAGCAAAGTGGACGGGCACAGCTTTATTAGCGAAGCTATTCAGCGCGGCGCAAAAGCCGTCGTCGTTGAAGATCCAAGTTTGGTTCCGCGCGAGTTCTCTGGATTTGTGCAGACGGTGGACTCCTCGCGCCGTGAACTGGCGCGTCTGTCGGCCGCGTGGCAGAGGTCTCCGTCAAAAGAACTTTTCACTGTCGGAGTTACCGGAACCAACGGAAAGACGACGACGACCCATATGATTGAGGCTGTGTTGAATCATGGCGGTCTTCCAACGGGCGTGATCGGAACCATCGATCACCACCTGGGTGCTAAAGTTTGGTCGACCGAGCGCACGACGCCGGATCCCGTCGTTTTTCAAACACGGCTTCGGCAGTTTGTTGAAAGTGGAGCGAAAGCTGTCGCCATTGAAGTTACGAGTCACGCTCTTGATCAATCACGTGTGGAAAGCGTTGAATTTGATGTCGGCCTTTTCACAAATCTCACGCGCGATCATCTGGACTATCACGGAACCATTGAAGCCTATTTTGAATCGAAGCTAAAATTTTTCACTGAACTTTTACACCGATCTGAAAAGCCTCGGCCACGGGCGATTCTTCACATCGATGATCCGTGGATTGAAAAAGCATTTCAGCGGATCGTACCGCTGAAAAAGCCCGATGTGTGGACGTTTGGTCAAAAGTGTCGAGATCGCACTTCGGGTGCGAATCACGTCGATTTTGAATATGAGATCCTCACCCAAGGGTTTGACGGCGCTGAGATCGTGCTGAAATCTCCCTTCGGGGAACGTCGTCTGCAGCTGGCTATGGCTGGCATCTACAATATTCAAAATGCGGTGGGCGCGATGGCTACGGGGCTTGCTGCGGGTTTTAATATCGATCTTGCATCAAAAGCGATTGAGTCGTTACGCGGCGTCAACGGCCGTCTTGAAAGTGTTGAAAACTCTTTGGGGCTCAATGTTTTTGTCGACTACGCACACACGGACGATGCGATCACGGCCATTCTGCGACTCCTGCAAGATCTTCGATCGGCGTCGAAAAGCCGCACTTCGGGACGGCCTCAAATCATCACTGTTTTTGGCTGCGGTGGAGATCGCGACGCCGGGAAACGCCCGCTGATGATGAAGGCGGCCCTCGGGGGTTCTGATACAGTCATTGTGACGTCGGACAATCCGCGCACGGAAGATCCTGAAAAAATCATCGACGATGCGATGACTGGAGCAAGCCCGAGTGATCACTCCCGCATTCACCGTGTTGTTGATCGACGACGAGCGCTGATGAAGGCTCTCGAGATTGCTACCCAGGGGGATGTGATTTTGATCGCAGGTAAAGGTCACGAAGTCACACAGACCATCGGCACTCAGAAGTTCCCATTTTCCGATGTCTTGGTCGTGCGCGAATTGATGGAGGGATCCAATGTCAGTTCTTGAATCCAACTGGACCCTTTCTGCTCAAGAGTCCGCCGCGGCCGTCGATGGAAAGCTTGAATTGATTGGTGGCGGCGGTCTTACAGATTCCGTTTTTCACGGTGTCGGTACCGATACGCGCGTGGATCTTTCTAGTTTATTGTTTTTTGCGCTGGTGGGCGACGCTCACGACGCCCACAGGTTTCTAAAGGACGCTATTTCTAAAAATGCAGCCGGCCTTGTCGTTCACCGCGCGTTGACTCCTGAAGAAGTCGCCGCCTGTGAAGAACAGTCGCGAATTAGCGGAATGCCGGTCGCGATCATCTTGGTGAAAGACACTTTGCTTGCGCTTCAACAACTGTCTCGCCACTGGCGCATGAAATGCCCGGCGATGGTTTTAGGAATTACCGGGACGAACGGAAAAACTTCGACGAAAGAATTTGCGGCCGCCATTATCTCGAGCCGGTTTAAAGTTCAGTGGTCCAAGGGAAGCTTCAACAATCACTGGGGTGTTCCGATTTCTCTGCTCTCGATCAGGCCTAACGATGAAGTGGCTGTGATTGAAATGGGGATGAACCATATAGGAGAGCTTAAGACGCTTTCGCGGCTTGTGGAGGCGAACGCTGTTGTCTGCACAATGGTGGGACGCGGGCATTTGGAAGGCGTCGGTTCGGTGGAAGGTGTGGCTTTGGCCAAATCTGAAATTTATAGCGAAGCGCCTCGAACGGCGACGTTCATTTTTAATCTCGATAACGAGCACACGGTGTCGATGATGTCGCGATTTGCCGCTCCCAGCGAGGAAGGTCGCTCGGGCCGAAGAACGGTGACGTTTGGCGCCGCGGCCGGCGATGTTTCTCTGCGAGTGACATCGATGGACGCGGATTCGATTCACATTGAAGGAGAAATCCGCGGCGTCGAAGGTCATGCTGTCATCCCGGTTTACGGAAAACACAACGTAACGAACTTGATGGCGGCCGCAAGTCTTGCTCTTGTCGCCGGAATGTCTCCGCAAGAAATTTGGAAAGCCCTTCCGCTGTGCCGATCGGCGTGGGGACGAAATCAGTGGGTTCATCTTAAGTCCGGAGCGCGAGCCATGTTCGATGGCTACAATGCCAATCCGGAGAGTATGCAGGCTGCGCTTGAGAACGCAAAGTTACTGTCGGTCGATGGCCGGCGCGTGGCGGTGCTTGGCGAAATGCGCGAGCTTGGAGATTTTGCGGCGAGTGCGCATGAGGAACTTGGTCGACTGGCAAGAGACGTCGGTTTTGCTGAAGTTATTTTCTTAGGACCGTCGGCCGGGGACTTTGCTCGCGGGTTTGAGAGCGTTGATGGCGGAGCGAAAGTTGGTGCGCCTGGTGGTGCCAGCGGTGGTGCGCCCGTCAGGGCGAAATCGCTTCTTAAAACGATGGCGAGTTTTGATCCCGCGGTGGCCGCAGATTTAAAGACGCGCCTGGTGCCTGGAGACTTCGTCTTGATCAAAGGTTCCAGAGGCATGAGCCTTGAGACTTTTCTCAAAGGCCTCGATCCCACCGACTTTAAATCGAAGTGATCGCCTTTAGTTTCCGAGTCTGGGCAGATAGCGAGCCATCACCGGCGCTCCGAGTTTTTGAACGGCTTGGAATACGTTGTGCTCACGGCAGAGAACACGGATGTTCTCTACGTCACTTTTTCCTCCCAGCGCCACGGGCGTTCGGTGATCAAATTCCAAACGATTTCGCTCCTCACAGCGACGACCTGCCGGAGAAACATATTCGCACTGACTCTTGGCTTTCTGCCACGCGTCTCTTTTCACAGGCACAGAAAATGGCTGCGCTTCTTTTTCCAGCGACCGCGTTGGTCGGGCCGGTCGAATTCCTGAATTTTCCCGCGGCTCCTCCGCCGGTGGAGTCGCACAATTGTCGTCTGACGAAGTCAGAACCTTTTTTGCTGATGACTTCGCGGCGCCCCCGATGGAATGAGTCATCGCTTGGTCTTTCTTCCTTGGCTTGCGAAGTGGCGGGGCTTCACCACGTTCCCGTTTTTTCTTTGCGAGCTCTTTTCTCGCTAAATTTAGAAAGAGATCTTTCGCAGTTTGATTTTTACTTTTGAGTCGACGGAGGTCTTCAATCACGGCCATCTCGTCGTCGGTCAGATCTAAGGTCAGCCGCGTAACGCCGGTCGAAAGCTGCCTTTCGAGAACTGGGCGAGCTGACAGTGTCAGCGGAAACTCGTGAACAAGTATTTTTTCGGCCGCCCGTTTCGAGAGTCCTGAAAGTTGTAACATCACCGACTTCTTTTGTTCCGTAGAAACTTTAATTTTCGTTTCTCGTTCGTGAGCCCTAATTACTACCCGTGCTTGCGCCACGGTCGATAGACTGAGCTTGCCCGACTCGATCTGGTTTTCAATTTCAACCACGTCTCGCATCGCGCGCATCGCTTCAATGCGGCGGCTGGCTGCGGCCTCCGAATATCCAAGTTTAGCTGTGCAATACGCAAAAAGACTGGAGTAACCAAGTTCGGCGTAGACCAAGCGGCGCTCGATTTCGCGGAGGAGTCTTAAGACTTCGACCGTCGCTCGCCGCTCTTCTCCGACCAAGAATTGAATTTTGTGATTGAGCTCTTGATTCGTAAGCTGTGACAACGCTTCCATCGTAGGTCCTTTTTTGTAGTGCTCGTTTTGTTCCAACGAGTTCACGATACCATCGGTTTTAAATCCGAAAACTTCCGTGCAGATAGCCTGTTGTTAGCGAGGTTGTAAAAACCGAAGACGCCGGAACGTCGGCGGGAAATTGTGTTCAGTGGCGGCTGTCGTGCGAGGCGAGGCCTGGAGGCAAGCATCGAAACTGAATCGCCGCTCGCGAAACTGAGTTCGAAGGCAGTCAAATTTTTTCTTCATGCACCGATCTTTTTTTTCAAAACGAACCTTTGTGTCCGACGGCCGGACGACAATTCGCCGGGCGGAAGTAGGTCAGAAAGATCGCCAGAGAAAGTTGCCAGAGAAAGTGGCCGCGAGAGACGGCTGAAAAACTACGAGAGGAAAACGGCTGAATGAGAAAGGCTTGCCGTTGTCGTGACCACCAAAAAAATACTCGTGACGGTCGGCGCGATTTTTAGTCAGCGCGCGAACTGAAAAAAGCGGAGTCTCCTCCGCCGGCGGAGTCGGTGTTCGGAAGTCACCTTAAGCGTTTTGGCGCGAGTTGATCTGCGGGCTTCCTCCGCCAGCGGAGTCAGCGGTCGCTAAGCCATCCCCGGCGCGCACGCGCGAGCAGCGTCCAGATTTTCTCCGCCGGCGGAGTTGGGCTCTGCGGATGCCCACGACCACCATTGAGCGGTTGATTTTCCTCGGCGTAGGAGCCGCTTTAGCGTCCCCTCGTTGGTTTTAATAATCATCAATGATTACAGTATCTTATCAAATAGTTCTTGCAGCTGTTTTGCTGTCCGTGCTAAGTGTCCTCATACATCTTTTCGATCTCGTTTTGGGGGCAAGTCCGACACCATGCTTTACCATTGGCTCCATTCTTTGTCTGAACAGCACAGTTTCCTCAACGTCTTCCGGTACATCACATTTCGAGCTTTCATCGCTTTCTTTACCGGATTTTTTCTCTGCCTCTGGATTGGTCCGTGGTTCATTCGTGGACTCGTAAATCGTCAGGTCGGGCAAGCGATCCGCGACGACGGCCCGCAAACTCACAAGAAAAAAGCAGGGACGCCGACCATGGGGGGCGTTCTCATATTGGTCGGACTTTTGGTGCCGGCACTTTTGTGGGTGAATGTTCTCCATCCGCTTGTCTGGGCGACGCTGATTGTGACGTTGGGATTTGGCTACATCGGTTACGTCGATGACTCTTTGAAAGTTCGAAAGAAGAACACAAAGGGTTTGCCGGGGCGTCTGCGTTTGGCGGCGGAGTTTTTAATTTCAGGATCGGTGATCGCAGCGCTGATTCATTTCACGGATCTTTCGACCATCGTCAGTGTTCCGTTTTTCAAAACGGTCGCGTTTGATATCGGTTGGGGCTACGTCCTGTTCGGATCGCTTGTTGTGACGGGTTGCGCGAACGCTGTGAATTTGACGGATGGTTTGGACGGTCTTGCGATTGTTCCAGTGATTATCGCCTCGGCCACTCTGGGTGTTTTTGCTTACGTCGCGGGAAACGCGGCGATTGCGTCGTACTTGCAGATTCCCTTCATTTCAGGAGCAGGAGAACTGGTTCCGCTGGCAGGCGCCATGGTGGCCGCGGGGCTTGGATTTCTTTGGTTCAATACTTATCCGGCGCAAGTTTTCATGGGCGACATCGGTTCGCTTTCCATCGGTGGTTTCCTTGGAATTTTGGCTGTACTTACGAAAAACGAAATCGTCTTGATCGTTCTGGGCGGAGTTTTTGTCGTCGAAGCGCTTTCGGTGATCACTCAAGTCATTTCGTTTAAGCTGACAGGGCGGCGAATTTTTAAGATGGCCCCGATTCATCATCACTTTGAACTCAAAGGTCTCACTGAGACCAAGATCATTGTTCGCTTCTGGATCATTTCGATTCTGCTGGCGATTTTGAGTCTAGCGACTCTCAAACTTCGGTAATAACTTTTTAATCACGTTCGCTTTTGTAAAGCAGGAGTACTTAAACCCATGGCTCAAACCCCAATGCCCCCATCCAGCGGAACGCCGCCACCATTCACAGACTTCAAAGACCTCGAAGGTAAACGCGTTCTCATCGTCGGACTTGCTCGTAGCGGCGTGAGTCTTGCGCACTTCCTCACCGAGTGCGGCGCTCAAGTCACTATTTCGGATCACAAGTCGAAACCCGAACTAGCGACATCTCTCGAGCAAATCGAAGGTTTGAATGTTCAGTTGGATCTTGGCGGACACAGTCCGAAAGTTTTCTTGGCACAAGACTGCATTATTCTTTCGCCGGGAGTGCCGCCGAATTTAAAGATCTTCGAGTACGCTCGAACCAATGGCGTTGTCGTCACGGGCGAATTCGAATTTTCAACCTGGTTCATTAAGCAGCCGATCGTTGCTGTAACAGGAACCAATGGAAAATCGACCACGTGCAAACTCGTCGAGCTTTTCCTCAAAGAGTCGGGTATCGCAACGTGGCTTGGTGGAAACTTTGGCGATCCGTTGGTTGAGTATCTGCGCCTTGTTAAGGGCGGTGAGAAATTCGATTCGGTCGTCGCTGAAGTTTCAAGTTTCCAGCTTGAGCACTGCGATCGGTTCACGCCGCAAAATATCGTTTTCACGAACCTCGCCGAAAACCATCAAGATCGCTACAAGTCGATGGAAGAGTACGTGAATGCGAAACGTCGCATTTTCCAGAACGTGAACCAGGCGACGACATCGATTTTGAACGCCGATGACAATGCAGTCGTTGAGCTCGCCCGGGATCCAGCTGTTCAGCGTGGACGTATTTTCTACTTCTCTCGTAAACCAGCTCTCGAGCCACAGATCATGTCGATCGGTGGCGCGGTTTGTATCAAAGACGAAGTTCGTGTTCGAACGGGACCCGAGATCGAGACGTACTCGATCAAGAACATGAAAATGCGCGGAAAACATTCGATCGACAATATTATGGCGGCGATTTTGGCGGCCCGCGAGCACGGCGCCAAGCGCGAGTCGATTCAAAAAGTGATCGATACCTACACAGGCATGCCGCATCGTCTTGAGTATGTTCGTCGTGTCGGCGGCGTTGAATTCTTTAACGATTCAAAAGCCACCAACGTTCACGCCGTTATGCGCGCGTTGGACGCGTTTGATGAAAACATCATCCTCATCATGGGTGGAAAAGATACGAATCTTTCCTATGAGCCTTTGCGTGAGATGGTGAAGCGAAAAGTAAAAACGCTGATTCTGGTTGGCGAAGCAAAAGAGCGCATGAATCGCGATCTTGGAGATTGGTCGGAAACATTTTTGATCGGTACCTTCGAAGAGGCGGTTTTGATCGCTTATCAAAAGTCCCGTATCAGCGATTCGGTACTGTTGTCGCCAGGGGCCTCGAGCTTTGACATGTTCGACAGCTACGAAGAGCGCGGGAACTACTTCAAAGAAATCGTTCGCAAGTTCAAATAGCGCCGTCCATTGATGTTGAGCTTCAGCTCACATGAGGTTGAGCTTCAGCTCACATGAGGTTGAGCTTCAGCTCACATGAGGTTGAGCTTCAGCTCACATGAGGTTGAGCTTCAGCTCACCTTGTGCTGAGCTCGACATTCGTCGGGCTCAAAAAAGCGCGCGACGGCGGTCGTTGAAAAGCCTAAACTACTTCGATGGAATTAGGTCGCAGTCGCACGGTGACGGGTCTTTGGCTGGCAGCGTTCGCGCTTTTAGGTCTTGGCGTCGTTCAAGTTTATACATCCAGCTACATTTTCGCGATTGAGTCGCGCGGCGATGGTCTCTTTTTCGTCAAACGACAATTTTTATTCGCTGGGATCTCGTTCACACTGATGGGCCTTGTCGCCTTTACGCCTTGGACTTGGATTGAAAAATCGGGGTGGCTTTTGTGGCCCATGGCGGGCTTTGGCGTCTTGATGACATTGGTGCCAGGGCTTGGCGTCCGAGCGGGCGGAGCGGCTCGCTGGATCAATCTTCCTGGTTCGAATGTCTTTGAGCCGGCAGAGCTTGTGAAAGTGGCGCTTCCGCTTTTTTTGGCGACGCTATTGGCGAGACGAAATTCCGAGAGACCTTTCTTTGCTGACCTGGCACCGGGACTTCGCCATGCACTTCTCTTCACTCTGCTGTGCGCGCCGTTTTTACTTTTATTAAAGCAGCCCGACTTTGGAACTTTCGCTATCGCCTCTGCGGCAGTTTTTTGTGTTTTGTTCGTCTTTGGTCTTCCTTGGCTTTGGATCATTGCTTCGGCCTCGGTGGCGGCGCCTGCGTTTTACATTTTGATTATGCAGGTACCTTACCGGCGGTCGCGCGTGTTGGCGTTCCTAGATCCCTGGTCCGTTTCGGACAGTAAAGGTTTTCAAGTTATTCAGTCGATGTTGAGTCTTCGCACCGGTGGCCTCACGGGCACAGGCCTTGGCGAGGGGCAGGGGAAACTCTTTTTCCTTCCCGAAGCGCACACGGATTTCACTCTCGCAGTTCTTGGGGAAGAGATGGGGTTCATCGGTGTTGTCGCGATATTGAGTCTTTATGGCTACTGCTTGCTTCGTGCTTTTCAGTTGGCCTCACGGACCGAAGACCCTTTTCGACGAGCACTGGCGGCGGGCCTTGCGGCTGTGTTCGGCCTTTCTGTGTTCGTAAATTCCGGCGTCGCGATGGGACTTTTGCCAACGAAAGGTCTAACGCTTCCGTTTCTTTCCTACGGTGGGAGCTCGGCCGTGATGTCGGGGCTTTTGTTCGGACTTTTACTGGCATTGGAACGACAGGACCGTTTCGGATTTCAATCGCGTAAAGGATCGGGCCGCCGGGCGCGTGCGTCCGCATGAGCCGCGTCGTCATTGCCGGGGGCGGTACCGGTGGACACATCTATCCAGGCCTCGCCGTCGCGCGAGTTCTTCAGAAGCAGGGCCACGATGTGCAGTGGGTGGGGGCTGTTGGTGGACTCGAAGAAAAAATCGTCGTGCGAGAAAATCTTCCACTTCACTTGATCCGTATCGGAAAACTTCATCACAGTGTCGGTCTTTGGGTGCGTTTAAAAACTCTGTTTGGATTTCCCATAGCTTTTTTCCAAGCCTTGAGACTTGTGTGGAGTTTAAAACCTGACGCTGTCCTAGGCATCGGCGGATTTGCGTCGGGGCCATTTTTGTTTGTTGCGAGTCTTTTGGGCTGTAGAACAGTTATTTGGGAGCCGAATGCGCACGCGGGCCTTGCGAACCGAGTGCTGTCGCGGTGGGTGGATGTTTGCCTTCTCGTTTTTGATGAGGCCGCAAGTGGTCTCAAAGGAAGAAAAACATATCGCGTGGGGCTTCCCGTACGAACTTCGATGTTACCGGCGACGCGCGAACCGCTGGGCGGTAGAAATTTTAGAATTCTTGTTTTCGGTGGAAGCCAGGGCGCGCGCGCGATCAATAAAGTCGTGAGCCAGTGGGTTCAGTCGGATCTTTGGCCAGACGATGTCGAGCTTCTTCATCAAACGGGATCCTTGGATTTTAAGGAAGTGCAAAAAACTTACGAAGCACTTCACTCCACCGGGCAGCGGCTGAAGGTGCAGTGTGCCGAGTATTTGCACGATATGGATGCACGTTACGCCTGGGCGGATGTTGTTCTTTGCCGGGCAGGCGCAAGCACAGTGGCCGAAATTGCAGCCTGTGGCAAAGCGGCCATTTTTATTCCGTTACCGACTGCCGCCGATGACCATCAGATGAAAAACGCAAGCGTGCTTGAGCGGGCCGGAGCTTCGATCGTCATCGAGCAAAAAAGTTTTTCTGTCGAAACGCTTTTAAAAGAAATCCAGCGTCTAAAATCCCAACCTGAATTGGTTGTTCAGCTGGAGTCCTCTGTGCGACACTTCGCCACGTCCGGATCGGCCGAGACTATTGCTTCGCACGTTTTGGAGACGCCCGTATGAACCCCTCATCTCGCCCACTGCCCCCGCGAACTTTGCCGGCACGCACGCTGATGCTGGCGCGAGTTCACTTTATCGGAATCGGCGGCATTGGCATGTGCGGACTTGCCGAACTTCTGCACAATATGGGTTCGACAGTTTCGGGATCTGATCTGACAGAAAATGCTCAGGTTGTGCGCCTTCGAGAGATTGGAATTAAAGTCGAGATCGGTCAGCGCCCTGAGAACGTTCGCGGTGCTGAAGTCGTGGTTTATTCGAGCGCCGTGAAGCCGACCAATCCGGAATATGCCGAAGCTCGCCGCTTAAAAATTCCATTGATCCCTCGAGCGGAATCATTGGCAGAGATCATGCGCCTTAAGCGCGGAGTCGCTGTCGGCGGATCACACGGTAAGACAACTACGACATCGATGATTGCTGCGATTTTTTTAGAAGCGAGAACGGAGCCGACAATTGTCGTCGGGGGGCGCTTGGATCTGATCAAGTCGACGGCGGTTCTTGGAACGGGTGATTGGATGATCGCCGAGGCTGATGAAAGCGACGGAAGTTTTTCGAGGCTCAATCCTGAAATCGCACTTGTTACAAATATCGACAACGATCACTTGGATCACTACGGAACTTTCGAGCACTTAAAAAAAGCATTTTTTGATTTCGCAAGTCGTGTTCCATTCTATGGCTCTGCCATTGTGTGTTGGGATGATCCAGTGATCCGCGAAACTTTCGCGCCGTTTGGAAAGCGACTTGTTCGTTATGGATTTAGCGACGACTGCGACATTCGGCTCTTAGGAGAAAAAGGCCTCTATCAAGTTTTCGTCTACGGAGAATTGAAAGGGTCCTTTCAACTTCACGTGCCTGGTCGACATAACGCTTTGAATGCGGCGGCAGCGCTCGCGACGGCTCTTGAAGGCGGAATTGATTTCGAGACCGCGGTGAGAGGGCTTGATCGCTTTCGCGGTGTGGATCGACGCTTTCAACATAAAGGTGCGGTCGGCGTGATTGATGTCTTCGATGACTACGGCCATCATCCGACGGAAATCGAAGCGGTTTTAAAGGCCTACCGTGAGCGGTACGGCGATCGCCGTTTGATTGTAGCATTCCAGCCACATCGCTTTACTAGGACGAAACTTTGCTGGGAGCAGTTTCTGACTTGTTTTGCTTTGGCGGACCGTGTGTTCATCACTGATATTTATGCGGCTGGCGAAGATCCATTGGCAGGTATTGATGCCGTGTCGATGATCGCTGGAATCAAAGCTCAGGACTCAAAGTATATTCCGTCAGAGGGAGTTACGAGAATTGAAGCCAAGGGCGGCTTAACTCCTATCTTACGCGTGACTGCCGAACTTCTGGCGAAAGAACTCACTTCGAAGGCCCCAATAAAATCTAAATCTGACGTTGAGGGCGTGAGCCTTTTTACTTTAGGTGCTGGTGATATTTGGAAACTCTCAGGGGAAGTCTTGGATGTGCTGAACCAAGAGACCAAGGCGAGTCGAAAATGACCGGGACTTCAGGTCATAACACGAACCGCGAAGCCCCCGAACTTCGTGAGAACGTTTCGCTGGCGCCGATCACGTCGTGGCAGATCGGCGGCATCGCCGACGTCTATGCCGAACCGACAAATGAAGAGCAACTGGAAGCGGCCATAGAAGAGGGCGCAAAGCGTGGCCTACCGATAACTATTCTTGGCGGCGGAACGAATGTTCTGATTTCGGATCGTGGTGTGCGGGGATTGGTGATCGGCCTTAGAAAATTCAGCGGCATTAAAACGTCTGAAGTCGAAGGGCGATTTCAAATTGAAGCTCTGGCCGGGACTTCGAAATCGGAACTTCTAAAAGCGTTTTTGAAAGCGAAGCTTGAGCCAGCGATTTTTTTAGCGGGCATTCCAGGGGATATCGGCGGCGGCGTCGTGATGAACGCCGGCGTCGGAGAGCAGCTTCGCCCACGTGAGTTCAACGAGATTACGGACGCGATTGAAGTGTGGCGTTGGCCAACAACTCCTTTGGCCGATATGTCGATATTCAAAGTAGGACGTCAGCGTCTCGAAGCGAAGTCCCTCAACTGGAGTTACCGCCACTGCGAAGGTTGGCGGCCGGGGTTAATTTCAAAAGTCTGGCTTTCATGGCCGATGGAGCCCAAAGCCGACGTCTTAGACCGCGTGAAGGCGGCTAACCACAATCGCCTCACCAAACAACCGCTCGACATGCCGTCGTGCGGATCGGTGTTCGTAAATCCCGTCGGCGACCGCGCGGGTCGCCTCATCGAAGCTTCGGGCTTAAAAGGCTTCGCCATCGGCGGAGCAAAAGTCTCAGAAAAACACGCGAACTTTATTGTGAATACCGGCGGCGCCACCGCGCAAGACATGCGCGCCGTGATCGAACACGTCCGCGCACGAGTAAAAGACCGCCAAGGTGTCGACCTGAAAACCGAAGTCGTCTGGCTAGGCGATTGGACACCCTAAACAAAGACAGATCCGGATCAGCTCCGGCATGTTGAATACTGTTCCGTAGGCCGAATACTGGAGCCGGTATTCTGCATGCGGTACGGAATGCTGAATTCTGTGTGGGGATTTTAGAACTGGACCTCGGGTCTTGTTGTGAATTCGTGGGTTCGGCGGTTCAATAGAGATACTTTGAAAGCGAAACTTGGATTCCTTATTCGGCTGAAACCCTTTGCTCCTCTTGTTCTTGGGGCTTTGCTCCTGCTTGTACTGGCGACAACTTTGTTCGTGTCGCTCAATGAGTCGCGGGTTTTTGCTATTCAGGCGATTCCGCTGGAGTGGCAGTTGCGGCTCAATGATGGCCGAATGGAAAATGAAATCGCCCGAACAATTGAAGCGGGTATCGGTGCTAAGTTTGGACCCGTTATGGGGCAACGGCCCTGGGAAATCGATCTCAAAAGTTTGCGCGAATCTATTCAGATCTTGCCATGGATCAAGGAAGCTCGGATTCAACGTGTTTTTCCTGATCGCCTGGTTGTATCCATTCTTCCTAAGCGCCCATTGGCTGTGATCGTCGCTTCGAAAAGTCCAAAGCTGCTTCAGCCGATTTCTTACGACGGCGAAATTATGCCCCAGTGGACATCGGGCGTTGTTCCCGACGTTCCTTACTTGCGCGGCGATGTCTTTTTAAAAGACGCCGATCTGCGGGAAAAGGCTGTGGCCTTGATTCGCGCGCTTCCGCGAGAGGGAATTTTGTCGCGCGCGAACGTTGCGGAAATAAGCTGGGTTTCGGCGGATCCCACATCGAAAGGCTTTTCGATTCTGCTTCTTTCGCCGCGCACAGAAATTCGTTTGGGCGATTCGGAAATCGAAACGAAGCTCGCGCGCGTCGCCCATGTTTTGAACTATCTTTCGACTCAAGGAAAGAAGGCCCCGGTGATCGATTCGACTTCGGTCAAGAAAGTTGTTGTCAGGGCGCATCACCGTCCGTAGCCTTAGGACGAGGCCAGAAAGATTCTGGCTTTAGTACCAGTTCGCTGGGGGTTAAGGATGACATACGACCGGACGGCAGATCGTTCAGCCACAAAAATGGCAATGAACGCATCCGGAGGAGCGACTTCGGCAGCGCGCGACACTCTGCGTGAAAAGCCAATGTCGAACGAAATAGTAATCGCGGGTCTCGATATTGGCTCGACCAAGGTCTCGGTCGTCATCGGTGTTGTTCGCGCGACGCCGAATGCGATTGCGAACATATCGTCGGCCAATATGAGTTCCGCAGTGAACCTTGAGTTTCCAGGTGATCTTCAATTGGAAGTGATCGGCCTCGGAACGGCGCCGTCGAATGGCATCCGGCAAGGTGTCGTCGTCAATGTCGAGTCGACGATCGAAGCTATAGCAAAAGCAAGAGAAGAAGCCGAGCTCATGGCTGGCTACCGAATCAGCGATGTATACATTGCGGTGGGTGGCAATCACGTGAAATCTTTTGATTCGCGCGGCATGATTGCGATTCGAAATCGCGAAGTGAAGCCCGATGATATCACGCGAGTGATTGAAGCGGCAAAAGCGGTGGCTGTTCCCAGCGACCGACAAGTTCTGCACGTACTTCCCAGAGAATTTAAAATCGACGAGCAAGCCGGAATTTCGGATCCCGTCGGCATGTCGGGAGTTCGTCTCGAAGCCAATGTTCATATTATCACGGCTGGCCAAACGGCTCTTCAGAACATGATCAAGTGTTCTGAAAAAGCGGGTCTTCATGTGCGCGGCCTTGTACTTCAGCAGTTTGCTTCTTCGCTTGCGGTGTTGTCGGAAGACGAGCGAAAGCTTGGCGTGGCCGTTGTCGATATCGGCGGCGGAACAAGCGACATCATGACTTACGTTGCGGGTGCTGTTGCGCACACGGCGACTGTTCCCGTTGGCGGCGCACATTTCACACAAGATGTAGCGATGGGTCTTCGAACACCGCAGTCGGCCGCAGAGACAGTAAAGAAAAAGTACGGTTGTGCGATTGCGGATCTTGTCGATGAAAATGAAACGATCGAGGTTGAAGGTGTTGGCGGCCGAAAGCCACGCTCACTTCTTCGCCGAGATCTTTGTGAAGTGATCGAACCGCGAGCGGAAGAGACCATTCTTCTAATTTGGCAGGAGATCCGTCGCTCGGGTCTTGCGAATCAAATTGGATCTGGCATCGTTCTCACGGGCGGCGCAAGTCAGCTCGAGGGTTTGAATGAAATGGGTGAGTTTATTTGTGAAGTTCCTGTGCGCCGGGGTGTTCCCGAGCGTATCGGTGGACTGACCGATGTTGTGAAGAGCCCCGAGTTCTCTACAACGGTCGGGCTTTTGATTTATGGGATCGAGAATTTGTCAGTACATGAGAAGCAGCGCTTGGTTCAAGCCGGCCGAGAAGGAGACATCACGGGAGTGAGTGAGACGTTCGAGAACGTCGCTCGCAAAGTGAAGGACTTTTTCGGTGGTGCATTGAGCTAGCGTCCGCTGGGCAGAATGCCCATGTGGAATAAGACCTAAACGGAGGGGTAAATGTTCGAACTCGAGGAAAATATCAATATCGGCGCAAATATTAAAGTCGTGGGTGTCGGTGGTGGCGGTAACAACGCAATCACGACGATGATCGACGGCGGTCTTCAGGGCGTCGAATTCATCGTGGCCAATACGGATCGCCAGGTTCTGGCGTCCCATCGGGCTTCAAAGAAAATCAATCTTGGATCTGAACTGACAAAAGGTTTGGGCGCTGGTGCAAATCCCGAGATCGGGAAGCGTTCGGCGATCGAATCCTACAACGATATCGTGGAAGCTCTTGAAGGAGCCGACATGGTTTTCGTCACAGCTGGTATGGGCGGTGGAACGGGAACCGGAGCTGCGCCGATCGTCGCTAAAATCGCTCGTGAAATGGGAGCCCTCACAATCGGTGTTGTGACTCGACCCTTCTTATTCGAAGGTAAAAAGCGAATGCGAAACGCTGATGGCGGTATCGCTGAACTTCGCGAGAACGTCGACACTCTTATTGTCATTCCAAACCAAAAACTTCTTTCGATCTCTAACGATCGAACGACGTTGGTCGACAGCTTTAAACGTGCCGACGAAGTTCTTCTTCACGCGGTGAAGGGAATTTCGGATCTCATCAACGTTCGCGGTTACATCAACCTCGACTTTGCCGATATCCGAACAGTCATGGCATCAAAAGGTATGGCGATTATGGGTACGGGTCGAGCGCGCGGTGAAAATCGTGCGGTCGAAGCGGCCACAGCGGCGATCTCGTCACCTCTTCTTGAAAATATCTCGATCGATGGCGCGACAGGAATCGTCGTGAACATCACAGGCGCTGATCTTTTGATGAACGAAGTGAACGAAGCGACAACGCTGATCACGGAAGCCGCGCACGAGTCGGCCGAAGTTATCTTCGGAGCCGTGATCGACGAATCTTTGGGCGACGAAATTCAGATCACTGTTATCGCAACGGGCTTCGGGCTTGATCCTGCCGTTATGCACGCCAACGAACATTTGGCGCAGATGCAGGCTCTTCAGCACCAAGTTCGCGCTTCACAACAGGTGAACTCGATGGCGCAGGCGTTGACCTCGCAGGTCACAAATCAAATGACCTCGCAGGTTACATCGCAAATGGCCGCGCAGGTCACCGCGCAACCAACTTATGCGGCGCCCTCGCCCGCGACACATCAGGCTCAGCACCAGGTCCAACATCAGGCCAATTACCAAACTCCGGTAGCGCCGCAAAGTGTTTGGCCCGCGATGCCTCAGCCGGGAGCCTATGCGCCGAACGCAGCTCCCCCAATGACTCAACCGATGACGCAGCCAATGACGCAGCCAATGACTCAGCCAATGACTCAGGCGATGAATTATTCGGCCCAGCCAATGACGGCTCAGCCTGTGTCGCAGCCGATGTCAGAATACGCGCAGCCAATTCAGCCGCAGTATGGGGCTCAGTCGTTGGCGACCTCGGAAGAGGGACCGATTCTGAATCTCAACGGATCTCCCGCGCCGCAAGCAGAAGCTGAAAAGCCTCTGCCGCGAGATATCCTCCTCCAGAAAGTTCGTCAGTACCGCGAATCACAAGCAAGACGCGCGGGTGCGATTCAACCCGAGCAGTTGGCGATGGACGTCGAGGGACCTGAGAGTTCATTGGAAGCAGCACGCCGCTTGGCCAGTGAGATTGTTCGATCCCCGTTTGATCCCAAAAATCTTGATGTACCGACATTTCTTCGCCGTAAGACACGTGAAGAAGAGTCGGAAAATCCGACTATCTAGATTTTTCAGACGCAATTATCGAAAAAAAGCCCGGGAGTTTTCCCGGGCTTTTTTTTATTCGAACGCTTCACTGTTAAGACCTTGAGTCCAATGCAAGTCATCCGCTACTTTGGCTAAAGTGAGAGCAAAGTTCGTCTCTGATATTCACATCAACGGCCCCGAAGATCCAAGACTTGAAAAGTTTGAATCTGTCCTACGTTCGTCTTTAACCGACGGAACCTCGCACCTTTTTTTAGTGGGCGATATTTTCGATCTTTGGGTGGGAAGCCATTCATTTTTTCGCGAGCGCTACTTGGCCGTCGTCGAATTAATCCAACAGTTGCGGCGCCAAAATGTAGAAGTTAATTACTTCGAAGGAAATCACGACTTACATATTCAGAAACTTTGGTCGATTGAGCTAAAATGCCGTGTGTTCACCGAGCCATCCTACTTTGATCTGGGCGGGCTTCGAATTCGTGTGGAACATGGCGACCAAATGAATCCCGAGGATACAGGTTACCTTTTTCTTCGTGGGATCTTAAGAACCGGTTTTGTGAAGTGGTTGGCCGACACTCTACCGGGCTCTGTGATTCAGTCGATCGGCGATAAAATGAGCCGCTCAAGCCGCAAGTGGACATCAAGTCCACTTAAGGCGCGCGATGAAGCCGCAATTAAAAATATGATTCGAAATCACGCTAGGCGTGTACGAAAAAACGAGGCGCCTTTTGACCTACTAATTTCCGGCCATGTTCACGTTCGCGATGATTTCAGTTGGCAAGACGAACTCTCGGGAACCGACGTGAGGTCCGTGAATTTAGGTTGGTGGGCACCATCTGGTGGCGCCCCGATTTTTATCTTTTGCATCGACGCCGAAGGCCGCCGATGGATTGAGCTTTAAGAGAAGCTTCTTTTTAGTTTAAGTAAATCTCTTGCAAATTACACTTCACACAAGAGAGTTTGATTTTTACCTGCGTGCGCGACGTGTTGGTGTAGTGAACTTGGGCTTCCATGAGGCCACCCAACTGATCGTGCATCTCGACGCGAATCCGCTTTCGGCCTTTATTGTGCTCAAGATTTCCAATGGCCAAAAGCTGGCCTGTCGCTCGGTCGATCAAACGCACGACACTCATCTGCCGACCGTGCCCCATGTTAATTTCCTGAACCATTACTTCCGACATTCCGCCGGGGAGAAGCCAATGTAGCTTTGCCAGTGGCATTGGGAACGGGCAGTCGCGGCAGGCTTTCGCTTCATCTATGAGGGCGGTCTGCGACGTCATAAAAGCTAAAATCAGAACAGTGAGGAACGTTGTCGACTTCATTTTGGACTCCATAATCTTCGATTTCTAATTTGTTAGACTTGCGGTGGTGCCGAGCGCCCGTGCTGGGCGGACGGCATCTTCGCGAGGTTCGAGTTGCTCGTTGTTTTCGATGATTTCTAATCGAAGCTTGGGGTTCAGATAGTAACCCTCTTTGCCTCGCAAAATAAATTCCGTCGTCGAGCCTTCGCTCTCAAGGAGGCGGCGGAGACGTTTGATATTCACATAAATTTTATTGTCGTGAGTTTGCGGCCGATAACTTTCGTTCCACACTTCGCGCACGAGAAGTTCTTTTTTTAGAACGACACCGGGCTTTAACATCGCGGCCCGCATGAAAACTGTCAGTAGGTCCCGTAGCAAAAACTGCCCATCAAACCTAACTTCAGCGTGACCCAACACGGTCAGGCGGTTCGTCTCAAGATCCAACAACAGATCGAAATTACTTTTGGTGTCCCGCAGATTCACCAACGCTTCGTCCACGATGCGTGCAATTCGCGGAAACTCTGTTCGCTTTAGCGATCGCTGCGCGAGATCTAAATATATTCGGGCTGCACCTGCGTCGCCTTTATCGCGAAGGATGGTCCCCAATGTCGCCAACGTGTGAAGATAAAGCCCAAGATGCGGTTGTTCTTTTAAGGATTCAAAAGCGCTCCACGCGCTTGAAAGAGCGCCGTCGACGTCCTTTCGATTGCGAAGTATCAGAGCTCGCAAAAGGAGAGAAGATGACGAGAGCTCGGAAATGGGATTACAGCTGAGGAGCGTCGTGAGCTTCTCAAGTTCTTGAAGAGCGTCCTCGTAGCGGCCGCGAGCATAAAGAACTGTAGCGGCACCGTAAAGCGGCCAAGCCAAAGCCGAGCGGTCTTGGCATGCCATTGCGAACTGGATGGAATTTCTAAAACGTTCCATCGCGGCTTCGTGTTTTTCGCCTTGGTAGACGAGGCAAATCCCCAAGACATAGTGCATTCTCGAGAGAAGTTTTGGACTGACCGTCGAAGTGTCTTTTTGCTGATTGGCGAAAAATTCCAGAATTCGTGTTTCGATTTTTGAAACATCAGCGAAGGCTTCTTGCTCGGCCAGTAACCGCAAAACATAGATTGAGCATTCGACGAAGCGGGCGCCGTCGCCCGAGCGATGAAAGCGATTCGCAAGTTTTTCGAACTCCGGTTTTGCCAGAGAATAATCACCGCGGTGATAGGCATAGAGCGCCATCTGAAAGCGCGCCGCCCAGGGGCCAGTGCCCCAATCCGTGGTCAGTTTTGCTTGGTCTGTGTGATTGATGGGGCCGACCTCGTGTCAGTTTCTGTTTCGGGAGAAAAGAAACTGTCAAAGTCTGACTTAACGAGCAAGCCGTGACTCACGGCGCACTTTTGCTGCGCCGCCAGCAGGATTTTTGGGAGACGACTTTTTGGAGGTGGCCGTCGCATCGCTCAAGAGCTGTTTGGCGTGAGCGAGCGACGTCGGACTTACTTTTTCTCCCGAAATCAGGCGTGCGATTTCGCGAATTCGGTGGTCCGCCGTGAGTTCCGTCACATCCATCAGTGCCGCGTCTTTAAGCGTCGTTTTGCGGATGAAAAAGTGCGCATCGCCGTGGGCTGCAACCTGCGGTAAGTGCGTAACGCTGATCACTTGTTGGCCTTTGGCGATGGTTCGAAGCTTGCGTCCGACCTTTTCAGCGGTCTCGCCGCTGACGCCCGTATCGACCTCGTCGAAGAGGTAGGTTCGGGGCAAAAGCCCTTCGCCGACAATCTGTTTGATCGAAAGTAGAATTCTAGAAAGTTCGCCGCCGCTGGCCGCTTTGCCAAGAGGTCTTGGTGCGTCTGACTTCGAAGTTTTGGTCATAAACTCGATATCACTTTGCCCGGTCGAGTGAAACTCACTCAGCAACTGAACATTCACCAGAAGTTCCACGCCTTTCATATTGAGTTCTAAAAGTTCATGATTCACTTCTCGGCCGAAGAGCTCGGCCGCGGAGCGCCTTTTTTCGTGGAGTTCAGTTGCAATCTTCTTCATGCGGTCCGCGAGGGCGCGAAGTTCCGCCTGAAGGCTCGAAAGCCTTTCGTCGCTGGCTTCAAGGAGATTGATTTCATTTTCAGTCGCTTCGAGCGCTGTCAGAATATCTTGCGCGGTGCCGCCGTATTTTTTTTGAAGCTGCCGAAGTCGACTGAGTTTTGATTCAAGCTGGTCGAGGCGCGCCGGATCGGCCTCGAGTTTATGACTGTAATCGCGCATTTCATAAACGACATCTTGAATGAGCGACCGAGCTTGTTCTAGCGGAGCAATCGTTTCGCTGAGACGCGGATCAAGGCCGCGAAGTTCGCCAGCCTTCGTAACAAGGCCGTGGATGCGAGTTAAAACTGAATCTTCATCGCCATCGAGTGAATCTTGCGTGAGTGAAGCGAAGTCGATCAGGCGGCGGGCGTGCTTGAGTCGCTTCGTGTCGGCTTCGATTGTGACTTCGTCGCCAGGTGCCAAATCCAGCGAACGAATTTCGTCGCGCTGAAAAATCAGGAAGTCTAACTTAAGTGCCTGATTTCTTTCGTCGAGTTGGATTTGCTCGATCTCGGCCTCGACATCGCGGTGACGTTCAAAAAGCGAAGAAAACTCCCCGCGAAGTGCCGTGGTTCCGGCGTACTGATCGAGAAGTTCTAAGTGGTACGACTTCGACAGGAGGTGTCGGTTGTCGTGTTGGCCGGTCATCTCGATCAGCGGAACAGCTTGTCCCGTGACTTCGACCATCGGGCTTACCACTTCGCGAAGTGCTGCGAGAGTCGACAATGAGCCATTGATGTAAACGCGAGCTTTTGAGCCGTGAGCGACGATCCGGCGAACAACCATCGTGTCATCGCTGGATTCGATTCCCATTCCTGTCAAACGCGCGCGAATGTCCGGGCGTCCACTGACATCAAAAGATCCTTCGATCAGCGCTTGTTCGGCGCCTGAACGAATCGCCGTCGCATCGGCCTTATCGCCCATAAGAAGGCCGAGGCTTTTTAGGAGAATCGATTTTCCAGCGCCGGTTTCGCCACTCAAGACGTTTAGGCCCTTTCGAAACGAAAGCTGAATATTGTCGATGATCGCAAAATTCGAAACGCGAAGTTCGTCGAGCATGCCTAGTTCCTCTCTCCAAATTTCAACTTTTCACGAAGGAGCTGAAAGAAATTATGCGAAGGGCGGCGGACGGTAATGTGGTCGATCGGACTTCGCGTGATCAAAACTTCATCTTCAAATGTGACTTCACCGCAGTGGGCCCCATCGACCGTGAGAATGGCGTGCTTCGCTTTTTGAGTGACGTGAAAGCGAAGGCGCTGATCGTCTGGAAAAATCAAAGGTCGGCTGGTCAATGCATGGGGACACACCGGTGTGACGACGATGGACTTTGTTTCAGGGTGAAGGATCGGGCCACCAGCCGCCAAATTGTACGCCGTTGATCCCGTGGGGGTCGCAATGATCAAAGCATCAGCTTTGATTTCACCGACCTGGTGTTTCTCGCTGTGAATTTCAATGTTGATCAAGTGGGTGATAGAGCCGCGCTCGAGAACGGCGTCATTGAGCGCCATGTATTCGCCGCGAAGTTTTCCTTTTCGTCGAATTTCAATGGAGAGCATCGAACGCGCGCGGAAATCCATCTTTCCGCCAAGAGTGGCGATGACGGTGTTGAACAAGTCTTCCACTCGCGTTTCAGTCAAAAATCCAAGGGATCCCATATTCACGCCTAAAACCGGAACGGCGTGACGGCCCAGCATCCGCACTGCACCTAGGTACGTTCCGTCGCCACCCAGCACGACCACCAAATCAAGACGGTCGAGATCCTTTGTACCGACGACCTTAAAACCGCGTCCTAAAGACTGACCAGGGGCCGCAAGAACTTCGGATCCCTGTTCGCTCAGCCACGTCGCAAGCTCCACAGACTTCTGAACCGCGAGTGCCGTTTGTGGTCGATACAAAATCGCAACCACACGTTGACCTAAAGTGGAGCGCTGCTTTTTAGAAGTTTTCGGCTTCTGGTTCGGTCTCTGGTTCTGCTTTTGGCCCGCGGTGGAAATTACTTTTTTTGTTTTCGCCATTCTGGAATTCCTAAATCAATCCGTCGCGACGAAGGAGTGCGTCCGGATCGGGTTCACGACCGCGGAACTTTTTGTAGAGTTCCATCGGCTCTTCCGACGAACCTTTCGACAAAACGTACTTTCGAAACTTCGAAGCGACGTCTTTGTTGAAAAGGCCTTCTTCTTTGAAGAACTCAAAAGCGTCGGCATCAAGAACTTCAGCCCACTTGTACGAGTAGTACCCGGCCGAGTATCCGCCGGCAAAAATATGAGAAAACGCGGCCGAAGAATTGGTGCCATCGACCGGCGGGAAAAGCGCTGTTCCCGCTGTCGCTCCTCTTTCAAACGCGACAACATCTGAGATCGAACTTGGATCGTTGGAGTGCCAAGCCATATCGAGAGTGGCGAAATTGATTTGTCTCATCGCAAAGTAGCCCGCCTGAAACTGCGAGCTCTTTTTGATCTTTTCAGTGAGTTCCACAGGAATTGTTTCGCCGGTTTTATAATGCTTGGCGAAGACCGCGAGGCCTTCTCGTTCGCCGACCCAATTTTCCATGATTTGGCTGGGAAGTTCGACGAAATCCCAGAAAACATTCGTCCCACCGAGACTCACAAATTTGCATTCTGATAGAAGTCCATGCAGAGCGTGGCCGAATTCGTGGAACAAAGTTTTCACTTCATCCAATGTCAAAAGCGAGGGTGCCGTCGCCGTGGGTTTAGTGAAATTGCAGACGATAACAATATGGGGACGCTCAACTTTGCCGGACTCGGCATAGAAGCCTTGTTCTCTGAACGAGGACATCCAGGCGCCGCCGCGCTTCGACGCTCGCGGGAAAAAGTCTGTGTAGAAGAGTCCAATGTGCTGTTTTGTGTGATCGTCGATCACTTCAAAAACTTTGACTTCAGGATGATAGACGGGAATCCCATCGAGGGGCTTAAAGCTAACGCCGTAGAGGCGTTTTGCGTGCTCGAAAGCGCCGTCGACGACTTTTTCCAACTGAAAGTAGGGACGAAGAAGTTCTTCGTCCAAGTCGTGAAGTTTCATTTTTAGTCTTTCAGACCAGTACGCATAATCCCAAGGTTCGAACGAGTCGTCGCCGCTCGTCTCTTGTTTGAATTTCCGAACCTCATCCAAATCACGTAGGGCTGCAGGCTTTGCTTTGTCTTTGATCCGTTCAAGAAACGAAATAACAGTTTCTGGTTTCGAAGCCATTCTCTCTTCAAGAACAAAAGCGGCGTGTGAGGCGTAACCAAGAAGTTTCGCGCGCTGGTGACGAAGTTCGACGATCTGTCTTAGGACGGGACTGTTCTCGGCAATCGACCTCGAATTGTAGGCGCGCCAAAGTTTCTCTCGCAGATCGCGGCGCGAAGAGTAAGACAACATCGGCGAAAGACTTGGCTGATGAAGTGTCACAAGCCACTTCCCATCAAGACCCGCCTCTTTGGCGGCCTCAGCGTAAGATTGGATCGCCGCATCCGGGACGCCGTCGAGATCTTGTTTATTTTCGATCACTAGTTTGAAATCATTTGTCGCCTTTAAGACGTTGTCGCTGAACTGGGGACTTAGAGTCGAAAGTTTCTGATCTAGGGCGCGAAGCTCGGATTTCTTCTCGGACGAAAGAAGAGCTCCGTTTCGTGCGAACTCGCGATATGTTTTTTCTGTCAGTCGAAGTTCTTCACCAGAAAGTTTCAGTTCCGCGCGCGAGTCCCAAACTGACTTCACACGTTTAAAGATCGCTTCATCCAAAAGAAGGTCACTTGAAAGGCTCGCCAAGAGTGGCGAAATTTCCTTGGTGATGGCCTGCATTTCGTCGTCGCTACTTGTACCGACAAGATTGAAGAAAATTTTCGCGGCGTGAGTTTCGACTTCGGGCGCTGTCTCAATGGCGAGAATTGTGTTCTCGAAATTCGGTTTCGATGTGTCGAGGCGAATTTTTTCGTAAGCGAGTTTTGCCAGCCGAATACCTTCGTTGATCGCGGGTCGAAAGTGTTTCTTTTCGACTTTGTCGAAGGCAAAGGCTCCGAAAGGGTTTTTAGAAATCGTAAGAAGGGGGTTCGCCGCCGCGCTGGAAGGAGAGCTAGAGTCCGTGCTGTTTTTCATGTTTGTCATTGTGGCAAAGACGTATCACAAATCAAAAGAGACGCACTATAACGCTGCGCAGGAGCTGGCGAATTTAAGGAGATCGGTCCAACAGGAGACGAGATGTCCGCGCGGCGCATCCCGTCGCGACCGAAAGGCGCTAAATGCCCGTGCTAAATTCCGGACGAGATCAGCTGAAACGCCACGACTTGAAGCGCTAGGTAGAACATGACGGTCAAAACTCCAGCATGAGCCAGATCAATCAAAAGCTGAATTGTCGCGCCTCGTACAGGCGCGCCCGAAGCATTTTTTGTAGACTTCATCACTGAGTGCATATTCCGACGGCGTAACCGTCCGAACGGTAGTTGTTACTGATAGGGCTACACCGAGCTCCGGGGCCGCACGAACTTAGGCCGACTGTGCACGTCTGGCCGATTTGCGTCGAGCAAGACAGTGTCGCCGGGGCGGGCTGATTATAAACTTGGTGACGCCCCTGATACCCATTGCGGCGGCCTCCCAGATGACCGTGTTGCTGCCATTGTCCTTGGTGATGTTGCGGTCGACGGAAATGACCATAATGAGTGGGCGGCGGCAAATTTGTGCGCGGATCCAACACATTTGTGTATCCCGTGTAAGCACCAAAACCTGAGGGCTGAAAACCCTGTGGACCTTGGTGAAACCACCGAACATTCTGCCGCGTCAGAAACTGCACTGGCATACAGACAACGCCGTGACTTGCATCACACATTGCTTGTGTTCCCTGGGGGCAACCGCAGAAGCCCTGGCTTGCGATCAATTGAGCGTTCGGCTGATAGCCGTTCACTCCGTAACCGTAAGGTACAATGTTCGCCTGCGCATGGGGAACTTGCGCCCAGTCGTTTCCGCTGTACGTTGAGCCCGCAGCGCAAGACTGCGATGGCGATGAGAATGGAGTGACAGCGAAACTTTCATCGACGTTGCCACCGTCTTTGTTTTTTCCACAGCCCGAAATAAACGGAAGTACTGCAATGAGGAGGAGGCTTGCGAAAATCAGAATCGCTCGACGCGGTGAATGTGATTCGTGAGAGTGTTGAAACTTTGTTCGAGCGTGCATCATTTTTAATTCCTCTTTAGTGCCACTTTGGTCGTGATTCGCAGGGGGAAAAGGTTGCCATCTGTGTGCCGCTTTTTGTCCCTCGCCATTCTTCGCGAGAAGCAACTGAGCGCGTCGGCGACGAATTTTACCAGAGACAAAGCGGGACCAGTTGAAGAAATTTGCGAAGTACCATGAAAGCGTTCTAAGCTTTAAGTATGAGAATTAGGTTTGTTTCCCTTTTGCTCTTTTCAGTTTTTTTGACGGGCCTTGTTTGCGGCCTGGGTGAGATGGCCCACGCGCGACGTTTTGATATGAAGTCTGAAAACTTCGCGACTTACTTCGGTGGAAGTTTCGGTCCGTCGAACCTCAGCGACGGCGCATTCTCGCTGGCGGCCGGAACGGATGTAACGACCGACAAAATAGTTCGGTCAAATTACTCGGGCGAAGTCGGCATTACGCTAACCTCATCCCGCGGGGGGCTTCGCTTTAGCGGTGAGTATATTCTTGGACAGACATTGACGGGCGTCAGCGGAACGCACTCTTCAGGAACCAAGTACTACGATCTCACGTCCAAAGTTTCGGCGCTGGTTCCGATGGTTTCGGCGGAAGCTCCAATATGGAAAGGGCTAGAATCGCGCGCCATGATCGGCGGAGGCCTTGGTTACGCTTTTGTCTCGCTGGACCAAGAGTATACGATGACGGCGGCCGGCGCGACGGCGCTTGGCGTGAGTGATTATATCGAGAAAGCGTCCACACAGGCGCTGGCGTGGCGCCTCTACACATCTTTTGAAACTCTGTTTGTCGACACAACGACACTTTCTTTCGAGCTTGGCTATCGCAGTATCAGGGTGGGATCGCTGCAAAGTTTAAAGGACACCGCCGCGATTTCAGGAGCTCAAACGAAGGGGTCAGATCTTAGAAATATGGACGCCTCGAACCGCGCTTTTGATCTCGGCGGCGGCTACGTGAGCGTGCACTTTCGTTTCTATTTGTGACAGTCGTGAAGTTTTAACCTAATGCTTGGATGCCTCGCCCAAATTGCATCGGCTCGGGCTATACTCCGCCGATGCGTCGAGTCCTTAAGTTTAAAAGTACATTTCGGTTTTTAGTGGGTCTCGCGCTGATCCTTGCCACTTTTCATTCGCCGTCAGCGAACGCGAGCCTGCTGTGCGGAGGTCTTTTTAAAGAAGATGATCTTTCCAATCGTCTTCGAAAGTCTTTTGTCGATGTCGATGGCAAGTCGATTTATTATGAGGCCCTTCGCGCCAAGCCTGGAAAGCCAACAGCGATTGTGTTTTTGGGGCTGTTTACTCCATTAAGTGATCTTCAAAAATTTCAGGCCAGTTTTTTGAAGCAGTCGAGTGGGGAAGGTCTCATTATTTTTTCCTACAGCACATCGACAGAATCCTTAATTTTTGGATCCGTTAGAAAGTCAGATCGTTTTTCACAAAATGAAGGCACGGATCTCAATGACTACGTTCGACAGGCGACCGCTGTGATCAACGCCGAATCGCCACGAGGATCGGTCACCGCCATTGGGTACTCCTATGGGTCAGCACCGGCGGCGCGGTTTGCGAGTTTCCACCGGGGCCGCGTCGACAATTTGGTCTTCGCAGCGCCTTTAATTTATCCTGGCGAACACTCGCCGCAGTCCATCGTAGGAAAAGAAATCGCAGAGAGCTTAGCGGCGATGAATCCTTTCTTTGGTTCCAAGATGATTGACGGTTTGCGGGCGCGCGCCGCAGAAGACACAGCTCTAAAAATTGTCGGCGATTATCTCAAGCGAGGGCGATTCCCAGAGTTTCTTCCAAAAGAAATTGTTGTCGAATCTTTGACGGCTCAAATTCGAGCCACGGAACAATTCGACTTGAGAAATGAAGACTTCACGCAGTGGCCAAGGACGCATTTTCTTTTGGCCGGAAAAGAAGGCGCCTCGCGCCTTCACGGACAAAAAGAACTCATCAATAAATTGAAAACCGGCCCACAGTCTTTCAGGCTTGGAGTGGTTGAAAGCGTCGACGGTGGGGCTCACGCTATTTTGGCGGATCAGCCAATGATCAGTGCAGAGATAGTTTTACGTATTCTTCGACATCAGTAGAGCGAGTCGATGACTTCTTTGTAGTGTTGATCGACTGTTTTTCGTTTCAATTTCAACGACGGTGTGAGTTCTCCGGCTTCGATGGTGAAGTCTTTTGGAAGAATCGCGAAATTTTTAATCGTTTCAAAAGGTGCAAGATTAGAATTGGCGTCCGCAATGGATCGCCGGATCAGCTCTTTCACTTTTGCATGCTTAGATAAGCTATCGGAATCCGTGATCGAAATTCCGGCCTCTGCCGCCCACGGCTCGACCGTTTCTGCGGCGAGTGTGACAAGAGCGATGCAGTATTTTCTGTTGTCTCCATGAATGTGCACATTGGAAATGAAAGGCGAAAGCTTCACCAAGCCTTCAAGCTTTTGAGGTGCAACGTATTTTCCACCGGCGGTTTTGATCAGATCTTTTTTTCGGTCTGTGATGATTAAATGCCCTTTTGAATCCAGCTCGCCAATGTCGCCGGTCGAAAACCAACCATCTTTCAGAAGCTCTGCCGTCGCTTTTGGGTCGTCGAGGTACTCGCGCATGACTTTTCGCGAATGAATCAATATCTCGCCGTCGTCAGCAAAACGAATTTTCACGTCGCCAATGGGCTTTCCCACAGTGCCAAAGCAGTAGTCGAAAGGTGTATTCACGCAGACCGCCGCCGTGGTTTCCGTAAGCCCATAGCCCTCAAGGATCAGAATTCCAGCCGCGTGAAAGAACTCGGCAATGGGTCGGCTCAAAGCGGCTCCGCCACAAACGGCAAACCGGAGGCGCCCGCCCAAACGCTCGTGAATCGAATCGAACACAAGCTTTCGTGCCGCCGCATAGCGAAGAGCCACATCGAGGGGAATCGCTTTTTTATTCTGCTTAAAGACGCTCACTTGGCGACCGACACCCAGAGCCCAGTCGAAGGCTTTTCTTCGCAGCGGCGAAATGTCGGCTTGAGCCAAAATACCGGCGTGAATTTTTTCGAAGATTCTTGGTACCGCAACGATCAAAGTTGGTTGGATCGCCAGAAACCCTTGTTTGAGTCGTTCAAGCGATTCTGCAAATCCCATCGTGTAGCCGATGACGACGTGGCCCCAAATTTCAATGCGCCCCAAAACATGGGCGAACGGAAGAAACGTGAGAGTCACATCATTGCTACTGACCCCAAGAAGTGGAAATGCTTCGGCGACTTCGCTGAGCGCTTGAGCGTGCGTGTGCACAACGCCCTTTGGTTCGCCGGTTGTTCCTGACGTGTAGATAATCGTTGCGACGTCTTCGGCCGAGACTTCATTCACAGCCAATGAGTAAAGAGTTGGTGATGAGCGGAGTGCGGTTTCTCCAAGCTTCTGAATCGCATCCAGAGTAATGAAAGACGCCGCGCTGGCCTTCCCGCCGGATTGAGAGCTTTTCGTCTCTGCGGCCATTGGCGTTTCAATGAGTGCGATTTTCTCAGGCAAGCGCGCCGGTGACTTTGTTTCCCAAAAAGAGCGGAGTTTTTTGAGAGCGTCCTCATCTTCGACGAAGAAAATTTTAGCGTTGGAATTGGCGAGCACAAAAGTGACGTCCGCCGGTGGCGAGCTTGGGTAGACGGGAACGGTGACTCCGCCAAGTCCCATGATTGCCAAATCCAGCGCCGCCCATTCGACGCGCGAATTCGACATAATGGCCACGCGGTCACCCTTTCGAAGGCCCATCGATTGTAGACCGGCGGCCAGTGATTCGACCAGCTGTCGGTACTCTTCCCATGTTAGAGAGAGCCAGTTTTCAATTTGATCTCCGTCGCGGTCGCGCGTGCGCTGTTTCAAGCCGTGGCTGAAGCGGACTGCGATCTTTGACGGGTGCCGTTTCACGGTTTCTAAAAAGCGGCGAATCACAGTGTCAGACATGAGATGTTTCATCTCATTAGTTTTGAGATTTGTCATATCATGACACTGTCAGGGCAGGATGAAGTTATCGGCCCGCGGGACGAGGACCGCGGATATTGGCGCGAGGAATGAGCGTGATTCGGCGAGTCGTATTTTCGGGAATTCGAACTCGGACTTCATCGCTTGCTTTGGTGACAGGATCAAAGACTCGAACTGTCACGTCTTGATCTGCGGGGACTTCGAATCCGTTGACGGGACCGAAAGCCGCTACGACTTTGCCGTTGACGGAGATTTCTCCGTTGCCCATGACTGTGATGTCTAGGTAACCGCGACGATCCGCTTTAAGTGAGTAGGCGATCGAACGACCTTGTTGCACAATAGTTCGTTCACTGTGTTCTTTGTGGCCAGGAAGTCGAAGAGTCCATTCGATTTCTTCGCCTTCGCGTCGTTCGATGGTCGTCGGCGTCAGTTCGCCGGTTGATTTTCCATTGATCAAAATTTCTGCGCCGGGTGGATTTGAGCTCACCGGAATCATAACACGCGCCGGGGCCATCGAGGCCATTGGCGTTTCGGTCAATTTTACTTCAGAAATTGTTTTTGGTTTTGGCAAAAGCCCTGTGTCTCTCATGATTCGGGACATGAGGTTGCTGGCTTTATCGGGGTTCGCAAAATACCACACGCCGCCACTGACCAAAACACCTATGACCAATAAAACAGCGATCAGTGAGGCGTAACTTGAGCTCTGTCGGTTGTAAGAGCTTTCGGTTCGCGACCGAGTTCCACCGCCGCCGCTAAATGTGCCGACTTGAGTTTGCTGGGGATGTCCCATGCCGGTCGCACCCAAGGTCGAATTGTAGTTGGTGTAAGGATTTGGTCCGCGTTTAGGTAGTTCAATTTTTAAACCAGCGTCACCAAATTGGTTGGACTGGTTTCCTTCGGCCGCGACACTTTTGTCTTCAACGAGATTTACTTTGCCGTTTTCGCGAACTTCAAAGGGCGACGTCGAGGGACCCGTTTGTACCGGGCGCTCTTCACGCTTTACATCGACTTTTCCTTCGCGCTTTGCGCGGGGATCGAGACGCTTTTCGAGCTGCTTTTCGAGTTTGTTGACCTCGTGGATATCAGAGCGAATGCTTTTCTGCGTCGCTACCGATCCAAAAGTCGAATTCTCGTCCATCGCGGGCTGATGTCTCTTCTTGGGGCGCACCAGCTGCGAAAAGTCGATCTTTGCGTAATCGAGCAGTTTTCTGTGAGTGTCTTCAATCTCTTTAGCAAAAAGAGTTTTTAAGAACTTCGCAAAATCTTGCTTCGAGAAGTCGGGGTACTTCAAGTTTAAAAACCGGTGCAAATCACGATGCAGATCTTCCGCATTTTTGTAGCGAAGATTTCGGTCTTTTGTTAGCGCTTTGGAAACGATTTTTTCAAGCTCAGGGGGAATATTGGCATTCAGCTTTCGAAGAGGCTGAATGTTGCATTCTTTAATTTTGCGAAGGATCTCGATTTCATTTTTTCCAATGAAAAGTCGATCGTTCGCCAAGAGTTCCCAAATGATAATGCCCAACGAAAAGACGTCAGTTCGCTGATCGACTTCTTGAGCGTCGGCCTGTTCAGGGGACATGTAGCCGAATTTACCTTTGAGAGTTCCGGCCCGCGTTGATTCGATTTGGGTTTCGGCCTTGGCAATACCAAAGTCGACGACTTTAATTTCACCGTCGAAACTGAGCATGACGTTGTGAGGCGACATATCGCGGTGAATGATATTCAGAGGTTTCGCTGTCGCAGGATTCAAGCAGCGATGGGCGTGATCAAGTCCGGCAGCGATTTCTTTGGCGATATAAACAATGTGCTCAATGCCTAAGCCAGAGTTTGCGGTTTTAACTTTGTTCAGAATCTGCTTTAGGTTTCGTCCGTTAACAAAGTCCATGACGATGAAGAATTGATTCTTCTCCATACCGAACTCGGAGATTGTGACGATATTGGAGTGCTGCAAATTGATCGCGATCGACGCTTCGTCTTTGAACATGTCGACGAATTCGACCTGCTCAGAGAACTGCGGCAAAATACGCTTTATCGCTACGAATTTTCCGACGCCGCCGGCGCCGAGACTTCGAGCGAGATAAACTTCTGCCATTCCACCCATAGCAAGCTTCTCGAGGAGAACGTACTTGCCAAAGGTTTCGAGTTTCATGATATCCACGGTTCTTCATCGGAAAAGATTGAAATAGCCTTAAGATATCGGCGGTTTCGACCTCGCATTCCGGACTGTTCCTGGACCTTCTTGGTCAGTCTCGACTAGACCCGGACAGGTTCTTTGTCCCAGAATGAGGCTCGAAGGAGATCTCATGATCTGGGTTGGACTGACGGGCGGCATCGCCAGCGGAAAAAGCACCGTCGCTGGAATTTTCAGTGAGCTTGGAGTTGAAGTCGTCAGCGCGGATCGGTTGGCCCACGATGTGATTGCTTGCGGGACCGAAGGCGCACGCCGCGTTCGTGAAATGTTCGGCGAAGGTGTTATGTCCAAAGACGGATCCGTCGACCGCGCGAAACTTGCGACCGTGGTTTTTGGTGATCCGACAGGAACAGAGCGGGCGCGCCTGGAAGGATTGATTCACCCTGAAGTTCGAAAAAAGTCAAAAATGGAAAGAGCTCGGCTCGAGGCTCGCGGCGATAGTGTCGCCATTTACGAAATACCGCTTCTATTTGAAAAAAACCTGGCGAGCGAATTTGACTTCATTGTAACCGTCGCGATTTCAAGAGAGCTTCAAATTGATCGATTGATTCGGCGAAATTCGATGACGCGCGAGGAAGCGCTCAAGCGAATCGCCTCGCAAAAAAGCCAAGACGAAAAAATCAAAGGTTCTGATTTCGTCATCTGGAACGATGGGTCGTTAGCTGATCTACGAAAGCAGGTCGAGGTCGTTAAAACCTCGCTCGTTACCAAGCGAAACTGAGACCTAAAGTCGTGAGCAGGCGGGTTTTTTCGGACGCCGCGTGGGCCTCAAGATCCCAGCGCAAACTCATCGGATCGGTGAGCGTGATCTCAACACCGATACCCCCCCGAGCTTGCCAATTTTTGAGCCTTAAAAGGGTAACGAACTGATCACTGGCTACGATACTGAGACCCAATCCCCATTTATAGAAAAAGCGCACATCCTCTTGGCCCGTCATGTGGCGAAGGACGGCATGAATGGAGCCTGTGCTGTTTCTCTCGAGATCCGTTCCGACCTCAAGACCCAAAAGTTCCAGCTTTTTGTTTTCAATCGGAAGCCAATAGGCAAATCCGGAAACGGGCCCTGGGTTGTTAAGATCGCTGACGGTGATGGCAGCGCCCGTACGAAAAGAAATCGAATTGCGGAACCGGTAGATGTACGACGGTGTCGCCAAATCGAAGTTTGGAGCGGGAGGTGTCGTGATATTCACAGCGCGCGCTCGCTCGAGCTCGTCCTCAGATGCTTGAGTTTCTCTTGTGGGAGTTTCATTCAGAGTCGGAGAAAGTGGAGGTGTCGCGCCAAGGGCCGACGAACTTATCGAAATAAATCCGGCAAATAGGAAAGCCTTAAAGAACAATTTCGACATGACGATCAACCTCGCGAATATGACTTTAGCTCGCCAGATCAAGCGGCGACCAGTTTAAATTGAGCGTGGAGCCGAGACCAAAGTCCGAGCAACTGCTAAGAAGTTCACTGGTTGGCACATCCGTCGTGAGATTTTTGAAGTCACCAGGTAATCTCGAGTTTATGAAACTGCTACGACTCTTTGTCCCGTGCCTAAGCCTTGGCTTTGCCAATTGTTTTTCAAGCGTTGCGCTCTCGGCAACTGGGGACGTGAAAGACTTTTCTATCCACCAGCACGGTCTCAGCGTGCGCGCCCTCGGAATGGGTGATGCGTTTGTTGCTGCCGTCGACGACTACAGCGCCATTTTCTATAACCCGGCGGCTTTAGCTCGCATAGAAAAACCCCAGATGAACCTTTCGCTCTTTCATGCGGGCGCAGATACCAAGCTCCCGAAATTTGTCGACGACATTGGCCGAGTATCGAGCTCGGATGATGTTGCGCAAATGACGAGTCTACTTGAAGAAAACTACGGAAATCACTTTTCAGCGCGTCTCGGCTTGTTAAATGCTTACTGGGCACGACCGAAGTGGGCCATCGCGTTTCTTCCGGTGGATCTGACAATTGAAATGCGGGTGGCTCAATCCGTGGGACCACAGCTTCAGATGGTGGCTCGGCAAGATTCAACGTTGGCCTACGGGCGCGGCTGGAATGTTTCGACCAGTTCTGGGAAGCTTTCGCTGGGCGCGACAGCCAAAGCGATTTACCGAGGTTACTTTAATAAATCGATCAATGCCGTCGAACTTGCTTTCGATTCAAACCTTCTGCGCGGTGAAGATGCGGCCGAGGGTCTGACATTTGATGCCGACTTCGGCGCTCTCTACACACCGAACCTTTCAAAGCGAGGCTTTTTCTCGTTTCTTCAGTACATGAAGCCGACCTTCGGCCTCACGGTAAGAAACATCGCCGACTACGGATTCACTACGAATCTTCGTCTCATTGATAAAAATTCTCGAGAGCCTGATCGCTTGCAGCGCCGCCTCGATATCGGTTCTATGTATGAGCTTCCTGATTGGTGGATCTGGCGCACGCGATTGGCCGCCGACATTCGCAATATCGGCCACGACAATTGGACTTTTGGAAAAGGAACTCACCTCGGTGCCGAATTCTTGTGGAAAGTGAAGTCATGGTTCCAAGGTGGATGGCGCATCGGTGTGAATCAGGGCTACTTTACGGCGGGATTTAACGGAGACTTCGCGATTTTTCGAATGGACCTTGTGACCTACGCGCAAGAAGTCGGAACAAGTTCGTCTCCGAAGGCGACGCGCATTTACATGGCCAAAGCATCGCTCGATTTTTAGTTTTTGCCTAGTTGAGTTGTTGAAGCTGCGTGAGCAGCGCAAGACCGATGGCCGTCGCGTCGCCCGCACCGCCCGCAATTGCAGCGTTCAAATTGACGCAGATTTCATTGGTTTCAAAGCTTGATCCTGCATTGCAGTAAGCCTCGCTGGCTTGAATCGCAATCGTTCCGACGCTGGCCTGATCGGCCGGTGATCCTCCAGCCAAATTCGCAATCGCCGTGGAAATTTGAGCAGGGTCAAAAGAAGCGTCCAGCGGATCTGCGCTGGAAGGAATGCCGCCCAAGCCCGTCTGCGCAATGAAAGTTGCAAGCTTGGTCATCGTCGCAAGGCGGATCATCGAGCGAACACCACTTCGAGTGCAGTTGGCCAAAGTGTTGTCGGCCGAATGCAGCGTCGAAGTTCTTGAAAAGATCATGTAAGCCATAACTGTCGCCATCGGATCTTGTCCCGACGACGGATTGTCTTTTAAGCGCTGGAAGGCGCTGGCGAAACGTGTGCCGGTAAAGCCTTGCGCGATGTAATTGGCAGAACACCGGATGAGATAGGCTTTTTCAGATTCAATGCCTGCCACCGCGTTGTAACAGACATCGGCGTCAGCTTCTGTGTTGGCGGCGTCGATGCATTCTTGGGCCGAGGCAAGTTGCCGGTCCTCGCTTGTTTCACACGACACCAAAAAAATCGAAATTGAGATCAGAGCGATCGACTTAAGAAACAATGGGACCGAGCGGAGTCTGGGTGTATTGGCCATAGCTTTATTCTATCGCGAGACCGAGCGTAGAGAAAAGACCAAGAGGAGTGTCGAACTTATCCAGCGACGAAAGGCCAGGAAAGCCGAAGTGTCTCAATCCGAAACGCCAAATGTCCGAAAGAGAGACACGAGGTTAAAGGTCAAAATGACGATGTTTCGCTCACTTCTTTTTGTCGGTCTAAGTTTCTTCGCAGTTTTAGGTGCAAGTCTTTGCGCTTCCAAAGCCGCTGCAGCGAACTCCTTCAATGGTGAGATCGAGGAATTTTATACAGGTGTTCGAAGTCTCGGAATGGGCGGCACCTACGTCAATGTCGTCAACGACGAGACCGCGATTTTAACAAATCCAGCAGGCCTGGGTAAACTGCGCGATTACACTTTTACGTTTTTTGATCCCGAACTTCACGGCGGATTTAATAACACAGACATCGTCAATATGAGCAACTTCAGCGAAGCGACGTCCGTTCAAGGACTGCTTGATCGTTTGAATGTCGTGCGCGACCGGCATTGGCATGCAAGGTTTCAGATGTTTCCCTCGTTCGTCGCACCGAATTTCGGTGTCGGTGTTTTGGCAAAATATCAGTACAACGCAAAAGTGGATGCGACGGGAACGACCTATCGTTTGGATTACGTGAATGATTGGGCTCTGGGCTTGGCCTACAACTTTCGCGCCTTCAGCGGAATTATGAAGATTGGTATTGCAGGTCGATTGATCAACCGGGCCGAAGTTCACCGAGACATTGCGGCCAACTCAACGGGCCTTGAGCTCAAATCTCTAACGTCAGAAGGAATGGGAATCGCGGCGGATGCAGGGATAATTCTCACGGCGCCTGTTGCTGGACTTCCGGCCTTAGGAGTTTCAGTTCGCGATGCCGGAAATACGTCTTATGATCTGCGTGAAGGCATGTTCAACGCGACGACCGATCGGCCGGTCGATACAATTCAGTCGGTGGACGTTGCACTGAGTGCGCAGCCGATCCTGGGTAACAGAGTTCGCATGACGGTGACGGCGGAATATCACGGCGTCGCAACGGCTTTGGTCGAGGCCGAAGAAGATGCCGTCAAAAGATCTCACGTTGGTGTCGAATTTAACTTTGCAGACTTCGCTTTTGTTCGCGGAGGAGCCAACCAGGGTTACTGGACGGCTGGCCTTGAGTTCGCCACTGAAAAGTTTCAGCTTCAGGTCGCCTCCTACGGTGAGGAAATTGGAACTCCTCTGGTCCGCATTGAGGACCGACGCTGGATTGGCAAGTTTGCCCTCCGGTTCTAAGTCGAGTCCGTCAAACGTTTGGCTCAGGCCAATTAAGTAAATTCAACTAAGATTAGAGTATGAGTCGAACTCCATGGGCGCGCGGTGTGCTCTTACTTTGTTTATCACTTTCAACGCTCTTGGCGTGCAGTCAAAACGCGTTTTTGGAAAGTGCAAAAAAAGATACGGACCCGGCTCTTCTTTTTGAAGCGCGAAAGAAAATGAACAGTTCAGATTGGACGGAAGCGATCGCGCTCATCAACCGTATGTCGTCGACGGGACTTGCTCAGCGGGAGACAAAAGTCGTCCTCGCTTCGGCTTACGCGGGCGAGTGCGGCCTTGATTTGATTCGACTCGCTGATCAGATATCAAATTCATCGGGCATCAATCTTTTTGCCGTGCTTTTGAGTTCGCAGCAAACGGCAACCGCCGCTTCGGTGACGGCTTGTCAGAGTGCAGAATCTACGTTGGCATCGATCTCTACTGTCGCCGCCGAGCGCACAGCGGACGAGAACACGATGATGGCCTTTATTGGTTTTACGAAAATCGGCGCCGTGCTTGCGACCTATGCCGACACCAACGACGACGGATCAGCGGATGTCGGATTTGATTCCTGTAATACCGCGACTCTTCCCGATGCCATGCTTCGTGAAATCGGCACAGGTGTTACGCTCGCAGTGAGTTCCCTTGTGGCTTCGGGTGGTTCGATTGCTTCGGGAGTTGCTGACAGTGTGACCAACGCTTGCGCCGACATTGCAGCCGTGGACCCAGATTACGATTTTTGTACAGTGACAACGGCATCGGCTTTTACCGCCGAGCAAGTTCAAGCTTTGGGCGGACTTGTGAAATCCAGCGATGCGCCAGGGTTAGGAACATGCGCCGGAGATCTTGCGACGTGCGTATGTCCGTAAGATTTTTGGCGACGGCTCTTGCGCTTCTTTTGATTTCTCCTTGTTTGAGCCACGGTTCAGAACTTTCGGAATCTTGGACGTCGGCTCGAGCGATGGGAATGGGAAATGCGTTCACGGCGGTCGCCAGTGAGGGCGACGCTCTTTTCTATAATCCTGCAGCCTTGGCGCGAGTCTCCGGATTTCACTGGACGATCATGGATCCTCGCATCGGAGTGAACGGCGCGGAAGCTCTTGAGGTCGCTGAAATCGCGGGGAACAGCAGCAGTGTCGCCGACAAGCTTGGCGATCTTTACGGAAAAGCGGTGTGGGTTGGCGGCGGTGGAAAAACCTCCATCGTATTTCCAGGTATTGGCTTTGCGGCCTACGCCAATGGTGATGTCGGAATCAATTTGCAGAATCCGGCGTACCCGCAGCTGAATTTAAATTACTTTTTTGATTACGGTTTGGCGCTTGGCGGAGCGGTCGATTTGGTTCCGTCAATTTGGTCCATCGGTGTTACGGCTCGACGTGTGAACCGCACGGGAACGAATCTTCCGCTGGGACCCTCTATTCTTGCGACCCTCGATATTGAACAAATCAAAGAGCGTCTGAAAGATCGCGGCACAGGCTACGGCCTCGATATCGGAACAATGTTGACACTTCCGTCGCCCATTCGACCTACGCTGGCACTGACGATCCGAAATTTTGGGACGACGTCTTTTTCTTTTGAAGAAGGAACGCGCGCGCCACCGCCATCACTTCCAGATATGACATTCGGTGCATCGTTCTCGATTGACACTCCGATTCTCACAATCACTCCGGCGTTTGATTATCGCTACATCGACCGCGGTGATATCCAGGTGGGAAAGAAGATTCACATGGGCATCGAGTTCGAACTTCCGCTTCTGACGTTAAGAGCGGGCCTCAATCAGGGCTATTACACCGCGGGCGCTGGCTTAGATCTTGGTGTGCTCGAACTTGAGGCGGCGACGTATGGCGTCGAGCTTGGTGAATATCCTGGGCAGCTGGAAGATCGCAGATATCTTGTGCAAATGAAGTTACAGCTGGGCCTTGATGGCGACCTATTTGATTTCTCGAAAGTTTCGGGCGACTCGGGTCGTCGAAAAAAACTGAAGCAACGTCGCTGACATTTTATATCTCACGAGTGAAACTCCGGCATGCCGTCCGCGGGTCTTCATGTCATTCCTCTCTCTTCCAATTCGGATCGTAAAAGTCTTCTTGAAGATTTTGACGGACGTGGCACGACGTGGATCGTTTCCGATGTCCGCAGCAAACTCACCGTACAGCGGCAGCTTCTTGAGAAGAATGGATTTTCCGAAGGGCTTTCGGTTCTCCGGGCGAGTGAGCTTTGGTCGTTCATAATCAAAAAAATCGAACCTGATATTCAGGTCGTCTCAAGAGAACTGATTGAAGCCTCGATCGCGACGCGACTAAAGAATCGTGAGGAGATGTGGCTTCGTGCGCCGGGCGCCGCAAAGACCGCCGGCGAATACATTAAACAACTCCTTCCGATTTTTACCGCCGAAAATGAAGTCGCTTCGTTTGATGAGTGGTTCGATCACGAAGACAACTCTTCGTCGAAAACACGTTGGCAGTCGTGGTACGGAATCGCAAAGGATGTGTGGCTTGAGCTCAAGCGAGATCGTCTTTGTGCGGCGTCGTGGGTGGCGGGTGCTCTTGTTCATCGGCGAAGTGAAATCGATGCAGTCTTGGGCCGCCAGCTGATCGTCGATCTCGGCGCTGAACTCTCTCATGTTGAAGCGGATCTCTTACTTGAAATCGCTAAGACGAATCGGGTGACGGTGTTTCGGCCAAGCCCAGTGTGGGAAAGCGACTATCCGGAAGCGCGAATGGCGGTCGATTGGATGGTTGACCGCGCAAAATCTCGCGGAGTGACGGTCTCTCGTGGTTCTGTCGCGCAGCGCGAAGTCCCAACAGAAGCTTCAGCGGCGGCCGCTGTTTCGCAAGCTTCACATGCCGCGAAAAGCTCACGACCGACCGTGATTTATAAGCGGCTTCCCTCAGGAGCAGCCGAAGTTAAAGAGGCTGTGGCCCGGGTTCGTCAATGGCTCGATCGCGGCCTTGGGCCGTCGACGATGGCCATCGCGGCTCCGGACATTGAGGCTTATTGGCCTGTTCTTTCGCTCCATTTAGAGATTGAAGGTTTACCGACGAATAAATCCGTTGTGTCGATGCTTCATTCCTTTTCGGATATCACGCGCTGGCTTGCGCGACTTCGAATTCGAAATGGGATTCCCGAGCCACGAGATCTGGAAGTTGATCTTTTCGGCGAAAGCCGTCCGCCGCTCTCGTACGCTTCGTTTCGAGAAGTGTTCACGCGAATTTACGAAGCTTCGGACCTTGAGCTCTCGGACGAACTTCAAAAATATTTTGCCGATCAGTACAAAGATCGTGGCCGTTGGAATTCTTCAGATACGATGAATCGCGATGTGTTTCTGGGAAAAGCCCTGGGGCTTTTGCGCGACGATGACGATTCATCGCGCGCGGTTCGTCTTTTTAAAACCGTGCTCGAAGAATGCCCCCCGGATTTGATATTCGATGGCCCCAGCTGGGCGAAGTATCTGTGTGAATTGGCCGCACGAATTGAAGTGCCCGTAGGGCCCAGTGATCCCTTTGGGATATCTTGTTTGAATCTGTCGTCTCTTGAGGGCATCGAATGTACTCACGTCGTGGTAATGGGGCTTCACGAGGGGGCTTTGAGGTCTCATCACGGGACTGTGATTCAAACGTCGGATCTTCGCTCGATCGAAAAACAAACTGGCGTTGTTGTGGATGGCGAGGACCGAAAGCGTGTCGAGTTTGAAGCGAGATGGGTTTTGAGTCAGCCTCGAGTCGAAACGCATTTGCTATTTGCAGATTCTGATCTTGGTGGCACCGTGCAAACTCCTTCCTGGTCGTGGATGTCGGGCGCTTGGAATGAGAAGTCGAAGACGCCCGAAATTTCTGTGGCCGAAGAAACTCGGTTTGACGAGCTGCAAAGGCGAAGTCTTGAGAATGTTGGCTCCGTCGCGCAACAGCTGCGAACGCGCCGTGAGCGAGATCCAGAGGCAGCGCCGGAGTTCGGTGGGGGACTTGTCACCAAGCTATCGGCAACGACCATTGATCAAGTTTCTAAGTGCGGACTTAGTTTTGCGTTCGATCGCATTTTAGGCCCGAGATACGAAGGGGTTCTTGATTTGGATGCGGATCGTTCGCGACACGGTCGTCTGCAACATAAAATTTTTGAAGTCCTTGGTCAGACTCAGTGGCGCAGTCACACCGACAGCGAATTGATCGCCGTCATCGAAACGGCAAAAGAATCGGTCGAAGCCAGCGATGGAAGTAAAATCGTTCGAAGTGAACCGGCTTGGCTTTCACTGCGCCGCCGGCTTCTAAAAACAGCACGCTGGCTTTTGGAATTTGAACAGGCACAAAAACGGCAGTGGCCCCAGATGACCACGGTCGGAACCGAAGTTTCCTTTAAGGGAACAGTGGGATCAAAAAATTCTCAGATCACCGGACAGATTGACCGCATTGATACGCTGTCTGGCGGACGACAGGTTTTGATCGATTACAAAAATCGAGCGGCGGCTCCGGATTTCAATCATTGGCGAAAACGAAATTTTTGGCAGCCCTTGGTGTACGCGTATGCATTGAAGAAGAACTGGATCAATGACGACCGAATCGATCGATCCGCAGATCTGGCGGCGATTTTTATTTATGACATTAAAAAGCGTTCGAAAGGAAAAGGGCTTCGCTTGCGAAGTGGCAACGAAGATCTTTTCGAGTTTAAGAAGCCGAGCGATGGGCAATCGGTCGAGGACCTAGAAGAAGCGTTTCAAGATCTTGAATCTACGATTGCCCTTGTCAGTGCAAAACTTGAAAACGGAGAATTTTATCCCGAGCCCGCAGATTCGAAAGACTGTCTTCGCTGCCGCTGGCGACTTTCGTGCCGAGCCCCACATTTGGAGCTGCTCTAATGGAAACGCCAAATCTTCACTTGAGACCCATTGGAAATTCGCTCTGGCGCGCGGGCGCTGGCGCCGGCAAAACCTACAACCTTGTCGAGCGAGTGATGAGACTTGCTGAAGAGTGGTCGTCTTTGCATGACGGTCAGTTTCCGCGGATCGCGGTGACAACATTCACACGTATGGCAACGCAAGAGCTTCGAGTTCGCCTCATGGAAGCAGCCCTTGGTCGACCAGAACTCATTCCATTTGTGACTTCGCGAAGTCAGCTCTTCGTGACGACCCTTCATGGAATCATGGACTCTTTCCTGCGTTCGTTTGGGTCAGAGATTGGACTTGAGCCGGGTTTTCGAGTGGGCGGCAGTGAAGAGATCGATTCCCTGGTTCGGCGCGTGGGGAACAAAGTTTTGTTTTCTCCTCAAGCTTCAAGCGAGCTATCGGCGAAAGTCGACGAGCTGATGGGCGAATTTGACTTTGCAACGACGCTTCGACTTTTGATTCGCGTCTCTCGACTTCGTGCTGAATTCGATGGAACAGATCAACCAGCAAAACCGGTTGAGCGGGCGGACCTTCTTGAGATGATCGCCGGTTCGTTGAAAAACAGGATTGAACCGCTTCGCGATCTTCGAAACGAAATCGCAGGTTACGGATCTTTTGATAAGTGGACCCCTTACCGCGAGTGGCTGGATGGTCTCCTAAAAGCTCTGGTCGAAATTTCTGATCCGGCCAGTATTTCAGTGGCGTCGGACTTGGATGATCTAGGGATGTGGTTGGATTCCGCTCCGAAAGTGGTCAATAGCGGAAAGCAGAAAATTTTCGAATCGGGTGTGGACTGGAAAAAGCCAATCAAAGATCTTTCGGATTTGGTTTCGGACTTAGAAATCGAAATCCCGGCGATCGAGCGTTTCACTGCCGTTAACGAAGCTTTGTCCTATGTTGAAGTCGCGTTCTCGGAACTTCTTCGACAGGAGAAGTTCCGAAGTGGACTCATTGAACTCGAAGATCTGGAACTTTTGGCGCTCGAAATTGTGCGCAAATCCCCCAAGGCCGCGGAAACTTTTGCCGAAGGTTGGGATCATTGGTTGATTGACGAATATCAAGACACATCACCGCGACAAGTCCTCTTGATTGAGGCACTGGCGAAAGCGCGTCCAGTTTTTGTCGTCGGCGATCCGCAGCAAAGTATCTATTTGTTTCGAGGCGCAAGGCCCCATGTTTTTTTCAACCGCGAATCCCAGGCCGCCAAAGAGGGGCACGAGGTGGTGCAGCTTCAAGGAAATCGTCGGTCTCATCCTGAGGTGATGGGTTTTATTAATTCGTGCGTTGATCGGATGGGCGCGGATTTTCAGCCGATGACGGCCGAGCGTCGTCATATGGCGCGCGAAGGGTTGCGCGAGACGTCGGTAAGAAGTCCCTTCGGACCCGCCACATTTTTGGCGCTGGAACCGCGGCTCGGTGATGAAACAGGGAAGCCACTAAAGATTGACGAACTCCGTCGTATTGAATCCGAACACATGGCTCGCGCGGGATTGAAATTGTCTCGGTCGAACAAGGATCTTGCGATTGTCGCTCGCGAATTCGTTCGTCAGGGTCTGCCAATTCAGATTCACACCGCGGGAGCCTACTCGGATCGTTTGGAGATTTCAGATCTCTGCGCGGCTCTTAGCTTTTTATCAAACCCGCACGACGACGAAAACCTCATTCACTTGGGTCGAACCGCGTGGTTTCCGATTGATGAAAATGTGATGGCCAAAGGATATCACCGCACCACGTCGCTTTGGTCTGTCATCGAGGCGCTCGCTGTGACGTCTCCAGGTCAACATCCTGAAATCGAAAAACTTCGTGCCGGACTTCTTGCTGCCAAAGAGCGCGGTATCGTTCAGGCTTTCCGTGAGCTTCTTGTCGCGTGCGATTTTTTCTCGTGGTGCGGGGTTCTTGATCCCAGCGGCCGCCGGGAAGCGAATGCTCTGAAATTTATTTCGAAGCTTGCGACGGCCGAGCGACAAGCTGGTTTTTTGGCACGGCGATTTGTCGATGAAGTCTTGGGCGGAAGTGATCGCGGCAGTGGTCAGGGCGGTGAAAACGAATCGAATGATCGCGATGCGATTGCGGCCGCGAAACCAGACCGCATTCATTTGATGACGATTCACGTTTCTAAGGGCCTCGAATTCGATCATGTTTTTCTTCCTTTTCTTGGCGACGGCGGAGCCCGAGGTCGGTCGAATTCTGAATTCGTCGTTCATGAAATGAGACGACTGTGGACAGTGGGGCTTTCGGTTGATGACGAGTCGCCCGCATCGGCCGGACCGCTTGCGCGCGAGTGGAGTGAGACTTTATCGGTCTGGGGGCTTGAAGAACGAAAACGGCTTCTTTACGTGGCACTGACAAGGGCCCGTGAATCACTGTTTTTGTCAGCCACGGGCGAAGCTTCCACAAACAGCTTCCTCGAATTTCTTGATCTCAAACGCGACGACGGATTGCACACAGACTATCGCACACTCAAAGAAATTCCTTTGGACGCTGAAGACGGAGCACCGTCTGGATTCGCAACAGTAGATTCGTCCAGAGTTCGAGATCCTTGGCGTGGGGCCGAGACTCGGAATGAAAAACGTCTTGTCTCGATCTCGGTGACTCGACTTCTTGAACTTGAAGACAGCGAAGGCTCTCGTGCGGACGCGCGGCCGAGCGCTGCGCCTCATTCACCTGCGCCCACGCGCTCTGTGGAGAGTTCGCCGACAAACTCGTCTGCGCAATCCTCTGCGCGTTCATTGGCGCTGGCCACAGCGGCGGCCCGCGGAACTCGTCTTCACCGGGTTTTTGAAATGGCAAAACCTCAGGCTGGCGGCGATACCCATCGTCACTCAGAAGCGCTGGCTCAAGAGATCGCACGTTGGTTTGTTGGGCCAGAGCAAGACGAAGCCCGCGAGGCTTTGCAGTGGCTTCTGAATCTTAAAGAGCCGAAGCTTGAGGCCGTGCTTTCGAACGGCGAAGCCGAGTGGAGTTTTACCTATGTGAAAGACTCGTTCGCGGTCGATGGGCAGATCGATCTTTGGGGCCGAGATTCCGAAGGTCGGCTTTGGATCGCCGATTATAAAACGGGTGATTCATCGTACAAAGACAAAGCGTTTCGCCAGCTGAAGCTCTATGCCGAAGCGCTCATTGCCAGTGGGCACGCGAAAAAAAACGAACCGATTTTTCTAGCCGCTCTTTATCCGTTTTCGAAAGAAGCTTTCACAGAAAAAATTTTCTAGCGGAACCTTCGCCCGCAAGCGCTGGGCGAGATAATCGCCGCCTTTATTCTAAAGCGAATCAGGTTCACCCGTGGTGTCTGGCGGGACATCCAATTTCATTGCTGGTTCGGTGCTTTGTAGCGACGACCCTGTTGAACTACTTCCTGATGATATCGGTTTGAATTCGAGGACGCGACTTCCCAAAGGCCCCGTCAATGTCAGTTTCACGACTTGAGTTTCGATCGCTTTTGCTGAAACCGGAAATGACAGCATGTAGGGCGTATTCCAACGCGTGTGAAACGGAAACTGCGCTTGAAGTTCGGCGATCAAGCGTCGTTCTTTCTTCGGTTGTCCGACATAGCGGCGGCCGCCGACATCCAGAAAAATCCGCCAGATAGATTTTTTGTCAGTGAGGTTATCGTTCTTTCGCTCGGGCGTAGCGAAGCTCAAAAAAACTTCCGTCTCGGCGCTAAGTTCTTGGGTCGCTTTTTCTCGTTCGGTCGACTGCTGTCCCTCGTCCCACTGATAGTATTCCGCCTGGCGCCGAATAAGTGCCTCTCGAACATCTGTGTTGAGAAGTGTCGCTTTGAGTTCAAACGTATTGTAGAGCCCCGCAAATTCTGAATCGCCGGCCGAGTACTGTTCGATCACCGCCGAGTGCGAGTACGGAATTTTAAGTCCGACCGGGCTTTCCGTGACGAGCGGCGAAGAGGCTGTGGTTTCGTTCGAACTTCCAGAGACACCATGGGCGCAGGAAACTTGTATCGCAGCAGCGACAAGAGACAAAATAGACACGCGAGACATTGAAACTGCGAAATTTTTCACTGAGCACCCCCAACGACAACACCAAGAAATGCATCGATGTCGCCGATCACTTGTTCGCGTTCAATATCGTTCAAAACTTCATGGTACGATTTTTCGTACACAATGAGCTTCTTTTTGTCCGCGCCGATTTTAGGAAAATAACTTTCGATCGCGGGCCGACTTACAATGTGGTCGTCACCGGCCGCTACGATCAACGTTGGAATTTTAATCCGTGAAGCGCCAGCGCCGACTTTCTCAAACGCTTCAAGCATTCCGAAGTACATGGCTGGGGAAATTTTGTCGTGACGAAGAACATCACCGGGATACTTTTTCCATCGCTCTTCTATATGAGTCAGTTTGTCGTAGGGAATATCGTTGGGAAGAGTCACCGTCGGCAAAAACCTCACAAGCGCGTGCGCTGCAAACTCTTTGATCGGAGAGATCGGCATCGAGATTCCCAAGGCCGGCGAACTCAAAACAGCAGCTATCGCCGGCGAGGCTTCGCCTTGATCGACCAAATAGCGAAGCGTGATAAGACCACCCATCGAGTGCCCAAACATCACCATGGGAACTTTCGAATCTTTCAACGGACCACTTCGCAAATAGCGCACGAAACGATCGAGGTCTCGCGAGTAGCGGTGAAAATCGTCGATGGCTCCGCGCCGACCTTCACTGCGCCCGTGCCCTCGAAGATCCATCGCGTAGATGTCCCAACCTTTGGGAACTAAATCGAGTGCGACCTCATGGTACGCTTCGGAATGTTCGGCGATCCCGTGGGTTAGGACCAAAGTCGCGCGAGGTTTTGTGCCGGTCCACGACTGATAGAAGAGTTCGCCGTGCGATGGATGGTTCGTAAGCTTCTGCCCAATGTGCTGAGGGCCCCGAAGTGCAGTGTCGGAGTCGCCCTGAAAGTAGCCTTCGGTTCTTTTGATCATACTCTTCGATTGTCCGTTTTTCGGTGGAACGAGGTCAAGACTTGGTGAGTGACGGCTTGTTACGTTATGCTTTTCGAATGAGAAGATTTCTCGCGCGCGGCTTAGGGCTCGTTATTTTGTCTGTGGCTCTTTCCATTTTGGGTGGAAGCGATGCTTTTGCTCAAGACGATGGCGGCGGGGGAGAGGGCGGGGGTTCTGAAATTTCGCTTTATCTGGGAACAATGCTTCCTAACCAAATCGATGGTGTGACTGAAATTTTGCCGCTCATGGGTGGACGTTACGGTCTTCGAACAGCTTCGATGGGGACCTTTGAGCTTGGCGCGACCAACACTCACGCCGAAGGTGTGGACTTCACAACCTTCACCGGAAGTATTCGCGCTGATCTCCCCGCGATGGACGGTTTTTTCGGAATTATCTATACAGGCATCGATATCAATTACTACCGCCCCGCAGGCTCCGAAGACCGCCGCACCGAAACGGGCTTCCACGTGGGCTCAGGCCTTTTAATGCACGCAAGCGACACTCTCTGGTTCCGCTCAGATCTAAAGTTTATGGCCTCGCCCGGAACATCGCTCTCGCTTCTCTTCGGCCTCGTCTTCCGCACGAATTAAGTTCGTTCACTTCCGGCGCCGGAAGTGGCGGTGGCCATTTGTGGCGCGGGCTCGCCCTTGGCGCGGGCACGGTGGTAGCGCAGCGGCGTTAGTAGCTGCAGGAAGAATTTGTGATTTTAGAGAGGTCTTCGGTGAGGTTAGCTTTGCAGGCGATGCTGGTCCAGTGAACGCAGCCCTGTTTTTCGAGGTGTAGGATATTGAACTCAATAGTCCATTCTTTGCTTGCGAGCTGCTCGGTCGAATGAACGTCAATGTCGCTCAAGCAGTCTTCGCCATCATCGCCAAACATGTAGTCGGTGACATCGGTCTCGGCCATTAAAAGTTCGATGACCTGATCGATCTGTTTATTTGAGAGCCCAGCGTGAGCAATTCCAACCGAAAGTGATCCAACCAAGAACAGAACCAAAAACTTCACCATAAGCACACCCTTCATAAATCGACCTCGCAACTTGGTCAGACGGTCGAAACCTTAAGAAGGTCGGACCTTAAAAACTGACTTCCTTTCAACGAGCCGGACCCGCATCCTACAAAACTCTCTGCAAAAGAGTACGAAAGACAGAGAATCGAAAAGTTTCTAATACGAATTCGGTGCTGAGCCGAACTCCGTGCTCTAAGTTTCCGCTCTTCTGAGTCAAAATTTCTGCCTAATAGCATCGGTAAGGCTGAATCAGGTCTTTTCCTAAAATTCTCTCCGCGGCCGCGAGGTTGTGGGTTCTGCACAGGACGCGAAGATTAAGCAGGTCGTTGGTTCCGCCAAGCGCCACGGGCACGACATGATCGACTTCAAGAAGGTGGCGGCTTTCACAGCGGTATCCCGTCCTCGGATCGGTGAACTGACACCGGCCGTCGGCTTTGCGAAAGATTGCGTTTCGCATTGAGGGCGCTAGAGACATTCGTGTAAGCGGCCTCAGTGGTTCATGATTTTGCTTCGGCATCGCCGACTCATGCGCCGTCACTTCCGGCGCCGGAAGTGCATTCGCCGCCGTTAAAGTCTTTCGCGGTCGCGGTTTTACTTCGCGTAAGAGCGGATCGTTTTTTTCAAGGTAGGTGCTTGCGAGCATGTCAATGATTTCTGAAAGCGCGGCTCCAAAATGCGAATGCGAGGCGAGATCACGCACGCGGTTGAGATTTGCAAGTTGCTTTCGAGTCATTGTCAGTTCGACGCGGACGTCGGTTTCACTGATCGGACGCACGGACTCCGGCCTTGCAATAGACTTGGCGGCCTCGGGAAAGGCCGAAACTAAAATCGCCTCGACTTCTCGCGACGACTTCTGTTCGACAAGCGAAAATGTCTCGGTCCGTTTCTCGAGGCTGAGTCGGCCGCCAGTCCGTTTTTCTTCTGCGCGAATCACGGATTGGGCTTTTGCGAGGTTCGTGAGATTCAGTTCGCCAGTTTCGATTTTCTTCTCAATCGCTGGGACTTCGCGAAGAGCGCGCGCCGATTCAATTCTTCGCATCGCGGCCGGCGCCGAATAGCCAAGTGCTTTCGTGAGCCACTCGAAAAGACTTGGATAGCCGGCCTCCGCATAAAGGCGTCGACTGTGGGCTTCATTGATAAGATGCAAAATCTGAAGTGTGATTTTTCGTTCGTCAGCGATCATCGAGCGCAGTGTCGAAACGAGGTTTTGATTCGAAAGAGCTTTGTAGGAATTCACGACTTTCTCCTTGGTGATAGACTTTGTTTTCGCCACCAAAAGATCTACCACCGGTTTTACGGAGCAGATTTTTCGCCCATGAATGCGCAGGAGAGAACGCTAGCGGTCGACGATGCGCGCGGGGTTGCTCTGAACAAGTTAACGCTGACAAGGTCGACGTGCTTACCAACGAGGGCCTACTGTTGGCGACTCATGAATCTTCGTTAACGTCGCGCGAGTTTCAGAAAAAATATCGTCAAGAATTTTCTCTGCCGCTCATCAAGTGGCGATCCACTTTCGGAACAGCCTGCAGCAATCAGGAGGGACGAACAGAAAGAACAAATGTCAGTTAAGAGTCGATTGGAAGTGAACAAGCTTAAGCGCGGGAAGAGTGATGTTTAGCAATAGTCCAGCAAGTGATACAGTGACCGTTTGGAACACTCTGTTCCCATAACTTCCGGCGCCGGAAGTGTTTAGTTCTTAGGTGTTTTCGAAAAAGCAAAAGGAAACGAGACGGAGACGATTTGGCCTCTCGGCGCTGCCGGAAAGTTCCATGACTTCAGTTCTTCGATCACACACTTTTCGGCCTTTTCGTTTTTGAATGTCGACTTCGACTTATTTACTTCTGCTTTTATCATCTGGCCCTTGTCGTCCACGTCCCACTCGATAAGAAGTTTCCCGGCCAATTCGGGGTTCTCTTTCAATCCTTTATTGTAGCAAGCGCTTATCTTTGCATTGTTCTTGCGAACGGTTGATTTGATCTGTTCTCTATCAACCGTTGCGTACGCGGTGGCGATAAGAAAAAGCGGCGCTAAAGCAAATACTAACGATTTCATATTAAATCTCCGTAAGTCCAGGACTTACCAGATCAGTCAAAATTGTCAGTAACCAAAAAACTCAATTACTGGTGTCAGTTCGCACTTCCGCAGCGGTGTCGCGTCGCGCACGGGGAGTGTTACAACTGAATTAGTGAGGTAGCACGCAGCTTAGTGAATCCCTTCGGGCGGCCACGAAGTGTACGCAAGGCTAAATGGCCGGAAGGCGCATCAGAAGAGCGCGGCCGCCGGGGGGTGTGATCTCTGACTCTCTTACGAAACCGGCTTTTTCAAAAGCGCGAACTGCGCGCAGATTCTTCGGATCCGGATCGATAATGACAGAAGTTAGAGACGGCTCCTGTTGGCGAACAAAACTTAAGAACTCTTCGATGATTTTCGATCCGAAGCCCTGGCCGAAAAATTTTTTCGACCCAATCATGAGATCAATTCCAAAAGTGCCGTGCGTTTCATTTTCCCACCAGCCGCCGCCTAAAACGTGAACGCGGGTCCGGACTTCACGGCGTGAGCACCGAATCCTGCGCGAGGCCGGGAAGCATGTTCGGAAAGTCGATATTGAAGTGGATGCCGCGGGACTCTTTGCGTTTCTGAGCGCAGCGGATTGTGAGATCGGCGAGTGTCGCGATGTTGCGAAGCTCGATTGCGTCGGGATGAAGTTTCAGGCGATGATCGCGTTCGATCTCTTCTAAGATTAAAGTCATTCGTGCGCGCGCGGCATCGAGGCGGCGGTTGGATCTGACGATACCGACGTAATTCCACATCAGGCGACGAATTTCTTCCCACATGTGAGCGATGGCCACTTGTTCTTCGTCCGCCGACGAATCACGAACTTCCGCACTCAGCATCGACCAGTCGCTGAGAACTGGCGCGGGTGCCGGATACTTTTCAAGGTTGTCGATCACTTCGCGCGCCGCACGATCGGCAAAAACGAGACATTCAAGTAGGGAATTCGACGCGAGACGATTGGCGCCGTGAAGACCAGTGCAGGCTGTTTCACCGGCCGCGAAGAGTGAATGAAGATCGGTTTGACCATTGAGATCCGTGATCACTCCGCCACACAAATAGTGAGCCGCGGGGACAATCGGGATGGGTTGTTTCGTGATGTCGATTCCGTATTTCAAACACTGTTTGTAAATGACGGGAAATCTTTCGCGCAAGTACTCGGGCGATTTGTGCGAGACATCTAAAAACATGCAGGGCGCGCCTGTTTTTTTCATCTCGGCATCGATCGAGCGTGCGACGATGTCGCGGGGGGCGAGTGCGCCCACTGGATGATAGTTTTTAGCGAATGCAACACCGCTGCTATCGACAAGTTCGCCACCTTCGCCGCGAAGCGCTTCGGTGATTAGGAAATTGCGCGCGTCTGGGTGGTAAAGGCATGTTGGGTGAAACTGCATGAACTCAAGATTCGCGATTCGCGCGCCCGCTCGCCACGCCATCGAAATTCCATCGCCCGTCGCTCCCGACCAGTTGGATGTGTAGAGATATGTTTTTCCGGCACCGCCTGTGGCCAGCATTGTTACTCGTGCGAAAACGTCAAGGCTGCTGTTGTGAGCGCGGTCAAACACATGAGCGCCAATCACGCGC
>LNDT01000024.1 GCA_001464715.1 Bdellovibrionales bacterium Ga0074137
ATGCGGCGATGACTGTGGCCACCTTCGCGTGTGAGATCGATTTTTCCACCTGGTCCTGTGACGTCGAAGTGAACTCCCCACTCGATGAGCTCGCGAATCACTTCCGGCGCAGCCTCGATGACCGTCCTCACGGCCTCTTCGCGGCAAAGTCCCGCGCCTGCGACCAAAGTGTCGCGAATGTGAGAGTCAAAACTGTCGTCGTCGCCCATCACGGCGGCGATTCCACCTTGAGCCATCGACGTGTTTGTTGCTGGTGCTTGAGCCTTTGAGAGAATGATCACGCGCCCAAATTTTGAAACTTTCAGCGCGAACGCGAGACCAGCAAGACCCGAACCTACGATAAGAAAATCACACGTGAGCGAGTCTCTCGCCACCTTGGGTGCGGTCGAACTGATCTGCTTTGTTGAATCTAAACCCTGGGCCGAAGTCGGGTACTGAGGCGTCGCCATGGACTGAGACCCTAATCGTGTTCTTTCGGGCTGTCACGAACCTCGACAGAGGTCCTGAACTCACCCCACGCAAGCCGCCTCCTCGACACTCGTCTTGCCGGCGGGCTCGACTCGAACACAGAATGGAAAAGAAGAATCATTCTCGGGAGTTAAATCTTCATGTCCGAAAATTCTGGTTTTCAAAAATCTTCGAACCGTCTCCCGAAAGAGCCCCTTATTGTCGCGGCATTGATCGTGATGGTCTCGGTGTCCCTTGCTGTCGGCGGAATCGTTTTTAAAACACAAGATAGTCTTCGCCAAGACAAGGTCGATTTCCTCGCCGACGCGAATCAAAAACAAGTCGCTCCACTTCGCAGAGTTATTCAGCTGAGGCTCGCTCAAGACAAAGCGCGACTCATTCAATTTGCGGCGACTCGCTCGTCACTAGGGCCTGGGCGTGCGCGTTCGTTTGGCGATTTCGCCTTGGTGTCGATGGTGAGTCCAACAACGGGCGGGCAGTGGGGACTTTCTTGGATTGAAAAAGGTCCGCTGTACGCGCAGCTGCAAAGTGCCCAGGTGATGCTGACGTCGGACCAAGAAGTCGCACTGTTAAAAAGTCTTCCTTACGACCGAATTCGCGAAGGCGATGTTCATTGGCAGCGTTTGTCGGACAAAAGTGGTCGCCCGATCTGGGCTCTTGCAGTGAGTGTCGAAACGCAAGCCCGCGGCACTTCGAAAGCTGGTCCGTCGGCGGAATCTCTTCCAGAAGGAACAGACTACCGATCCGTTCAGATCGGCACCGGGGGCCGCGCCGTCGTTGTTGGTTTCTTTGGCCGGAATCCACTTTTGTCGGCCACAGAAGATTTCATCGGCTCAACATCGAACGCTTTTGTTGTCGATAGTCGCGGTTATGCCGCCACTCATTCGAATAAAACAATGGTGGGCGCGATGCTTCGCGAAGACCCTTCGGTGAAGGAAGTTTTCTCGGCCAGAAGTTCGGCCGGAACAACGCGCTATCAAATTCCACAGGGACCAAAAATATTTTCGGCGTTTGAACAAGTCGACCGCGCCAATCTTTACGTCGTGATCTCAACGCCCGAGACGGCAGCCAGTTCATCTTCGGGTCAGAGCTTTAATCGCACGGCTCTGACAACTGGAGGCCTTGCCTTGGTGGTCGGTCTCTTTCTGATTTTTGCGTGGGGCACACGGCTGCTTCCGCAGGCCGCGGTTCTGTCGCCGCAAGCAGCTCTTCGTATTCCAACCGGGCCAAGCTCAGGCGTATCTTCTGGCATTTCTTCTGGCCTATCTTCTGGCATTTCTTCGATCCCGTCTCGCGCGGCGAGAGGCCGCGAGGTTCAACCGTCGGTAGAGTTCTCTTTGGAAGATCTTCCTGCTAGCGAAACTAAAAGGCCCGCCGTCTCCACACAGCGCCCTGACGTCGCGATTCCTGTGACGTCTGAAATCGCGTTGGGAAAAGATCGCGCCGAATTTGTCGGACATTTCGTGACGGGGCTTGAGCGCGGAATGAAAGAGCCTCTTCTTGCGGCGATGGCCCACGTTCAGCTGGTAAAAGTGAAGTCCGGGGATACGCCATCGGTTGAAACCATGATGGAGATTTCCGAGCACATATCTTCGGTCGAGCGCGATCTAAGACGAGCCAAAGAAATCATCGACGAGCTCTCGCAGCTTTCGTCGACATCGCTGGCACCGAGTCGCGATGAGCGAGCTGACGTCCATCGCCTCTTGACGACGGTTCTTGATCAGCACCGGGCCTCACTTTCCGAAGACGGAATTGCGCTGAAAGTTTCGCTCTCGAATATTCCCTTGATTCGCGGTCGCGAGGAACCGTTGCGCAAGGCGATTTTCGAAGTTCTAAAAAATGCGCGTCGTTCTCTTCAGGGCCGGTCCAACAAGGTGATTCACGTTAATCTCGAGGACAATGGCGATTTTGTGAAATTAAAGATTTCAGACAACGGCGTCGGAATGGACCGTGAGACGAAGATGAAGGCCTTCGACCCGTTTTTCCATGGGAATGAAGATGCAGAATCGCGAGGTCTGGGCCTTTCGATCGTGCGCGCGGTTGTTTTGGCCCACGGCGGCCAAGTGGAACTTAAAAGTTCTATCGGAGACGGTACGACGGTTGAAATTCAGTGGCCTGTTCTTTCTGCCGAGCGCGAATCATTCGCGCATCGTCCTGTGAAAATAGACATAAGTGATGTCGAGCCGACCGCAGTTTCCAATACGCGAACCCACACGCGAACGGACGGTTCGACAATCGATTTTGCGGAAGAGGGCGCGCATGCCCTTGGCGGAAAAGTAGCGCTTTCGTCCGAGCACGCCAGTGGGCTACCACCACCGCCACTTTTCGGCGCCGAGAGTGCTGACTTGGATGAAGGTGATGACGGCGATGAAGCTTGGAGTTTTGATCCCCGCGCCTTGAATTCGACGTTGGGCGATGCGACCGATGTCACGATGACCCAGCGAGTGGATCTCACGTCCGGTGGAACTCCCGAGACGGTAAAAATTCGTCCCGTGCGTCGGGGGTAGTGAGTGATCGAAATTCAGCGGCGTGACTTTCAACTCTTGATCGTTGATCGCGATGATCGACGGCGTGAGATGATGCTGGATATGCTGACGGAACTTGGTTTTGGCGGTGTACAGATCGCGGCCGCACCCAATTCGGCCGAAAGTTTTGCCGATGCGCAGCCCCCGCACATAGCTCTCGTTTCGCTAGAGCCAATTGATGAAGCCAGATTGACGATTCAAAAGTTGCGCGCCGTTAGTCGCGAAATACAAATTTTAGTCCATGTTCCAGAGAACGAGACGCACGCCCTCAAGCAAGCTCGAGATCTCGTGCTTGAGTTTGTTCAAACAGGTCCAAGTGGTCCGCAGATTTGGGATGTTTGGAGTTTCCCCGGCGATGAGCGCGATATGAAGGCGCGTCGTGAAGCTTTAGAAATCGCAGTGGACCGCGCGTGTCAGCGACTCTACTTTCAGTTTGAAACTGAGTACTGGAAAGATCGTTTTGAAAAAGCAGCGCCCGCGCCAGCAACAGGTGATCCTTTAGCCGCTCGCGATCGGCTCTTTGCGTGCGTTCAGGAGTTTTCACGTGTGCGCGATTTGGACGCGGTCCTAACAACAGCTGTCGCGGCCTTTTCGCGCGGACTTCAGGGACGTTCCGTTATTTACATGCGCTGGGTGTCGATTCGAAGTTCTTTTATGGTGGCCCAGATGTCGGGGGTCTTTGATCCAAAGCTGAGAGGTCTTGGGTTCCCGATTTCGACAACAGATTCTCTCAGAGACATCGGACAACTTGGAGCCATGAAAGAATTTGTGCGCGACGTTTTTAGTGTGAGTGAATTCACGGCACTTCTTCACGGAGCTCCCACAGATCCCATCGGGCTTTTCATTTTCCTGGGTGAGGGCGTGCACCCCTCGGGGCAAGACGAATTCGAAGCGATTTCATTTCTCTTCGATCTGACGTGGACTCGTCTTGAAGCCGTTCGCGACCGACATGCGCTTGAGCGCGTGGACCGAGGCACGGGACTTCCCAATAAAAAAGCGCTGGGCGAAGCCATCGACTTTGAATGTATGCGTGCGCGTCGCTTAAGGCACCCTCTGTCGGCGGCTGCGATTGAAATTGGAGAATCATCACCAACAGACCTTGAAGCAAAACTTGGCGCATCTTATGAGGCTGTTTTAAAAGTTGTCGGAGCGACATTGCGGCGAGCTTTGCGCGGAACCGACTACGTCGCTCGTGTTGATCGAGGACGGTTTGCTGTTCTGATGCCGCACACGTCGGTGGCAGAATCGGTCGGCGTTATTGATCGCATGTGCCGTCTGATTGAACGATTACAACTTCCAGCCCTTGAAACGTCGGGGGTCACAAAACTTCGCGCGCGCGCTGGGATTTCCGAGTACCCACGTCTTTGTGGCGATGCCGATGGCTTAAGTGTCGCTATGGATGAAGCGCTGAACGCGGCGTGGGCTGGTCTGGTTGATTCTGGGATTCGAGTGATGGTCTCTGAAGTTCCACCAGGTTTTCAACCCGACTTCGAACCGGTGATGAGCCCGGGGGGATCGTGACGTCAGTGGGGCCGCACTTTCGACCGACGCTAGCCCGGATTGATTTGCAGAAAATCGCCTCTAATTTTGATCGCCTCCGATCGAGCGTGGCTCCCACGACTTTTATTTGCCCGATGGTGAAAGCCAATGCTTACGGCCACGGCGATATTGCCATTGCTCGAAAGCTTCGTTCGCTTCATGCAAAACATCTTGGAGTTGGTTTGGTCGAAGAGGGTCTTCACCTTCGTGAGTCGGGTGATAAGGGATCAATTCTGCATTTCGGCCTTTACGATCATCAGGCTCTTGAAGCCATGATTCAGAAGACGATCACGCCCGTCGTAAGTTCCATCGAGCAGCTGGAACTTCTGATAAAGTCCGCCACTTTAAAGTCGTCGGAAAAAAACTTTCAACCCATCGACTTTCACCTGAAATTTAATACCGGCATGAATCGTCTAGGCATCGGACAAGGCGATTGGAGTCGAGCGATTCAAATGATCGCGCCTTTCGGTGGGCCGTCGGGCCAAAGCCCGCTTCGATTGAGTGGGGTGTGCACTCATTTTTCTGACGGCGATGATTTTGGTTCCAAAGGGCGAACAGAAATTCAATTGCTTCAGCTGAAGAAAGCACTTGGGCTTTTAGCATCGGCCGGATTGGGCGGATTTCAAATTCACGTTTCCAATTCGAGCGCCGCTGGGGCGCGGATGAAGAAAAGTAAGTTATCTGATTTCGATGAATCGTCTTTGGCCGACTCGTCGGGGTGTTTGGGCTTACGTCCGGGGCTTGCGATCTATGGCGGTGAGCCTGGTTTTTTACCGGCGCTCGAATTCTTAAGTCGCATCGTCTTGATTCAAGATGTTCGTCAGGGTGAGCGAGTGAGTTACGGTGGGCGATGGACGGCGTCTCGAAACTCCAAGATTGGTGTTGTCCCGTGCGGGTACGCCGACGGTTTTCGTCGCGGCCTAAATAATCAGCAGCAGGCACAAGTGATTGTGCGGGGACGAAAGGTTGCCGTTATTGGAGCCATCTGCATGGACTATTTTATGTGCGATCTGACCGAGGTCCAGGAGGCCATGCTCGGAGATCAAGTTGTCATGATCGGAACCTCTGAAGGAGTTTCCCTCACAGCCAATGATCTCGCCGATGAGGCCAAGACAATACCCTATGAGATTTTCACTGGCATAAGCGAGCGGGTCCCGCGTCTTTATGTCGACGGCGAGCCCTCGGTCAGCGTAATCTGATTCCAGAGTGGCCCAACAAACTTTGTCTCACCGCTACATGTCAGCTCGCGACCGATTCAATCGGTCGTTTGATTCGTTTTTTTTGTGGCTGGCAAAAAAATTCCGGCAGTTTGTTGTCGATGTCGGTTTGATCGCTCGCTTCGGATTTGAGGGCTTTCGTCTTTTCGGTGCAAAACCTTTTCGCGGTTCCGAACTTGTTCTTCACATGGAGTTTATCGGGAACAAGTCGATCGGAATTATAGTCATGTCAGGCCTTTTCACGGGAATGGCACTCGCTTACCAAATTTATCTTGGATTTAAATTGGTGAACGCGACGTCGCTTGTCGGTCCTACCGTCGGCATGGGGATTACGCGCGAACTAGGTCCTGTCTTGACGGGATTGATCGTCGCGGCCCGCGCGGGCGGTGCGATGACGGCCCGAATCGGCAGCATGAGGGTCACCGAGCAAATCGACGCATTGGAAGTCATGGGCGTAAATCCCATGCAGTACCTAGTGAGTCCGCGATTGGTCGCCTCGGTGATCGTGATGCCGCTTCTCACAGGAGTTTTTGATTTTGCAGCGATGTTTGGCTGCTGGTTGATCTGTATTAAACTTCTCGGGATGGATGAGGCTGCGTTTTTTGATCGCACTTATTTGTGGCTTGAACCATTTCACATCAACGAAGGCCTTTTCAAAGCGGCGGTCTTCGGTCTATTTTTCGCGGTGATTTGTACTTACAAGGGATTCAATACCAAAGGCGGAGCTGAGGGCGTGGGTGCAGCGACCAATCAAGGTGTCGTTCTGTCGATGGTCATGGTGATCGCCAGCGACTTCTTCCTCACGAATTTCATCAATATGTTTTACATCGTGTTTGGTATGTCATCGTGGAAATAAAAGTTCTCGAAGAATCAGATATTACGAATGTGGCTCCGTCAAACTCTGCGATCTCCATCCGCGATCTGAAAAAATCATTCGACGGGAAAGAATTCGTCCTCAACGGAATGTCCCTGGAAATTCCTCGAGGAAAGATCACAGTTTTGATCGGCTACTCGGGCACCGGAAAGTCCGTGCTGCTGAAGCACATTTTGGGGCTCTTAAAGCCGACGTCGGGTCGAATTCATATTTTGGGTCAAGACATAACCGACATGGATACCGACCAGCTCACGAAACTCCGTCACAGTTTTGGAATGCTTTTTCAGTACGCAGCACTCTTTGACGACATGTCGGCCCTTGAGAATGTGATATTTCCACTGAAGGAACATCGCCGCGATTTGACCCGCGAGAAAATGGTGGAGACGGCACGCGCTCGGCTAAAAGAGTCGGGTCTTGATGAAAAGCACTACAAGAAACTCCCTTCCGAGATGTCGGGCGGAATGAGAAAGCGCGTCGGTCTTGCTCGTGCACTGGCATTGGATCCGGAAATTCTTGTCTACGATGAGCCGACCACTGGACTCGACCCCGTTCTGACAGAAATGGTGGATAATCTGATCGTCTCAACTCATAATTTGAGGCCAGGGACAACGTCAGTTGTTGTGAGTCACGATTTGTACGCGGCGTTCCGAATAGGAGATTACGTCGCGATGCTCGACAGCGGCCGAGTTCTGTTGCATGGAACTCCGCAAGACTTTTTGGATTCGGATATAGACCTCGTGAAGCGGTTCGTTTCCAAGGGTGTTCGCAAAGAGCTTCATGTGGGTCACGATGATCGTTCGACGGAGTGAAGAAGTAGGTATGTAGGGAATGGGTCTTTTTTCGGCGCCCGAATTTAAAGTAGGCCTTCTTGTGTTGATTGTCTCTGGCATCATCGCAGGCATGTCTATCAAAGTTTCCAACGACCCGGCCGGATTGGGATCGTCCAAGCGCGCGCATTTTTTCATGGATGACGCCAGCGGACTGGTTAAAAACTCGAACGTGCGAATGGCCGGTATTCCCGTCGGCACTATCCAAGACATCAAACTCGAAAACGGTATGGCTCGAGTGGAGGTCGTCTTAAAGGGCGACACACCGATGACAAAATCGGCGCGTGTTGAAATTCGACCCAATGGAATTCTTGGCGATAAATTCGTCGAGATCATCGGAGGCGATGTACGAGATCCTCCCTTGGTCTCTGGCGATCAAATCATGGTCGTCGATGACCGAGCGTCGGTCGATCGCTTGATTGGTGAAATCTCAAAGATCACAAAGTCGATCGCGCAGGTCGCCGACAATATCAAGGCGGCCACCGAGGGCGACAAAGAAAAACCGCTCGGAAGAATTGTCGACAATATCGAGAAGCTCACCACCGATCTTGCGACCCTCTCGGCCGAGCGAAAAGATGACATCAGTGAAATTGTCCTCAACCTTCGTGAAACGACCGACACCATCAACGAGCTTGTCACCGACGAATCGCCCGAGGGATTCAAAGCGGCTTGGAAGGATGCGCTTCGCAGCTTGAAGAAAATCGAAGCTTCGTTGGATAACGTCGAGCAGATTACCGGCAAGATCAATCGCGGCGAGGGTACCATTGGTAAACTCGTGAACGATCCGGAAACAGCAGAAGAGCTCAATACCGCGATCGCTGGAATCAACAATCTGCTGGATACCAGCAACAAACTTCAAACAAGTTTTGATTACCACTCCAACATCATGGCCAACACCGGCGAAGCAAAGTCGTATTTGAATTTGCGTCTTCAGCCCGGCGTTGATCGCTACTATGAAATCGGTATTGTCGATGATGCCAGTGGGTCGCGCGAACGACTCACAACAACATCCACCACCGGAGGTGTGCAGACGACCACGGTGGAGGAAAGACGCTTTCAGGATCGGGTTCGATTCACCGGACTCTTTGCAAAAAACTTCTACGATCTCACCGTCAAGGGCGGAATCATGGAGAGTTCGGGTGGCGTAGGCCTCGACTACTACTTGCTTCGAAGGCGACTGCGACTTTCGGTCGAGACGTTTGATTTTGGCAATATTCAGGTGCGCGCATCGGCGCGTTTGAATCTTTGGAGTGGTTTGTATCTCACTGCCGGTGGCGAAGATCTCGCCTCAAAAACGGGTGGCTCGACGGCCTTCATCGGTGGTGGACTTTTCCTCACCAACGACGACTTAAAGCTTTTACTCACGCGGCTCCCCTTCTAAAATCGTTTCTCGCTTCCAAATTTCGAATTGGTCGAGGGCGTTTGCCTCTCGCCGAAGGGGCGATGTAGACTTCCGTCCATGGTGATGTTTCGAAATGCGCTTGTCAGTGTCTCCGATAAAAAGGGCCTCGTTGAATTTTTAAAGCCGCATGTCGAGCGCGGACTTCGAGTCGTTTCGACAGGTGGAACTTTAAAGCACCTCAAAGATCACGGCATTCCCGCCGTCGACATTGCCGATCAAACTGGTTTTCCCGAAGTCATGGATGGGCGTGTGAAGACGCTTCACCCACGAGTGCACATGGCGCTTCTTTCAAGAGACGGTGTTCCTCAGGATCAAGATCTTCTTAAGAAAGAAGCTCTCGCGCCGTTTGATCTCTTGATCGTGAATCTCTATCCATTTGAAGAGGCCCGTGCCAAAGGGGCCAAAGGTGAAGAGCTTATTGAGTTCATCGATATCGGCGGACCCAGCATGCTGAGGTCGGCCGCAAAAAATCATGCGCGACTAACAGTGATTTGTGATCCAAAAGATTACGAATGGGTCGAGTCCAAAAAAGCGCCGTTAACTCTTGAAGACCGACGCTGGCTTGCGGCCAAAGTTTTTTCACACACCAGCAGCTACGATGATCTTATTTCTCGAAGTCTCTCGGAAGAATCTCCGGCGACAAACAATCTCACGGGACGCCTAGTTTCTGAACTTCGGTACGGAGAAAATCCGCAGCAAAAAGCATCTTGGTACCGTGATCCTATGGCGAGGTCAGGACTTCACGACGCGCAGATCATTCACGGTAAAGCTCTCTCGTACAATAATCTGCTGGATCTTGATGCCGCGTGTGCCGCCGTCACAGAGTTTCGAATTCCGACGGCCGTCTCTGTGAAACATAACAACCCGTGCGGTGTTGGCACCGGTCAAGACATTCGAACGGCTGTTCGACGTTCCGTGGCCGCGGACCCGGTCAGTGTTTTTGGCGGCATCATCGCGCTCAATCGCGAGGTCGATTTTGAAACGGCCGAAGCGATGGCCTCAATATTTTTGGAGTGCGTGATTGCTCCGGGGTTCACACGAGACGCGCTGGAGCGGCTCAAAGTGAAGAAGGATCTTCGCATTCTTGTTTGGCCGGGGCTTGCCGAGCATCAGCCGGTCCGGCAGTTTAAAACGATTGCCGGTGGATACCTTGTTCAGTCGGCCGATCGAACCAGTGATTGGTCTGAGAGCTGGAAAGTGATTGGAAAACCACTGTCCACGGAACTCAAAGTTGATTTGCTTTTGGCGTGGAAAGTTTGTGCGCACCTTCGTTCGAATGCGATTGCGATTGCCAGCGAGGGCGCGACGGTAGGTCTGGGAATGGGGCAGGTCAATCGTGTGGATGCTGTGGAACACGCGATTGCTCGCTTAAAAAAGCATCATCCCAACGCAGTAAATCCTGTCCTCGCGAGCGATGCGTTTTTCCCGTTCTCCGATTCGATGGAGAAAGTGGCCGACGCAGGAATTCGCTGGGTGATTCAGCCGGGCGGCTCGATCCGCGATGAAGAAGTGTTAAGTCGTGCGCAGGCACTAGGTATCACGACGGTACTGACGGGAACACGACACTTCCGGCATTAAGTCTAGGCCTCGATAAAGGCTTCAATCCCAGCCGGGATTAAGTGAAACTAGGTGCTCGGGAGGCGGAGTGGCCGCGAGCGACAATCAGCAACAGCCTACAAAACCAATTCTTGGAAAAGACACTCTTTGGTTGGTGAAGAGCGGTGACCGCATACTTGGACCGTTCCTAACGGCTGAAGTCGTGCGGCGCTTGCGCGCGAAAGAGCTTGTTGTCATTGATGAAGTGATTTCTCCGCAGTCTCGCTGGCGCCATATTCGCGACGAAGCTGTTTTCTCGGTAGTGGTCGACGAAATTCGAACAGGACTCATGACGGTCCGTGACGACACAGAGGTCGGCGACGCCGGCGCAAAAACTGAAACCATCACAATTCCAAGAAATGCCGACGATAAAACTCCGCGTCCAATAAAAGATCACAACACATCCGTCGGATCAGTGACGTCGGCGGGTTTTGATTCGTCGGTGCGAGCGTCCGAAATTATCGATGCCGATATTGTCGAGGAAATCGATGACGATGGCGAAGTGATACATCATGCCTCGGCTCGAAAAATTGAAAAGAACTCCGACCGAAAATCCTCAAAAAAAGCCAACGTGCACAGCTCGCTTTCTTACGCACCACCGGGTAAAGAAAGAAATTCGGGAAAGACATCGGGGAAGAAGTCAGGGCGGACGGCGTTTGTCTCGAAGACTTCGCAGGCGCTTTGGGCTTTGGTTTTGTCCGCTATCGTCGCAATCGGTGGCAGTATTTATTTCTTCAAGATTGCCCCCGCACGTCGAGCCGCCGTGCGCGCCGATGAGGTTGCTCGCTTGAGAAAAGAGGCCGACCGCGCATGGTCTTTGGCTGAATTTCAGCGCGCCATGAAACTTTACGGCCAAATAAATCGTGAGCCTCGGTTAGATTTAGAGTCGGACTTGCGACACGCGATTCTCCAGCTTCGTGTGGCACGTGAAACTTTAGCAGCGAAGCGGCGACTCGAAGAATTGATTCCAAAACTTCCAACCTCTGAAGCAAGAAGCCGCGCTCGGATTGCTTTGGCGGTGGCGAGCCTTCAGGCTGACGAACCTTTGGTGGCGCAAAACGCACTGTTAAAAATCATACGCGACACGGATGCTGGGCCGATTGCGTACTTCAATCTCGGTGCCGCTCAAGCGGCCAATGGCCAGCGTGCGGAAGCCATCGAAACTTTGAAGAAGCTTGATGGACACGCGACGCTCGGAGGCCCATCGCGCCTTTTGATTTCAATTCTTCACATGCGAAGCGGGGCGATGAAGTTGGCCTCTTCGGCGACAGATATCGACGATCAGGGTCAGCAGCCCGCATGGCGACAAGAACTTTACACCGTCGGAGCTGTGGCCGATTGGATCGACGGAAATAAACGTCGGTCGAATCAGAGGCTACGGGTTGCCCTTGATACGGATCCCTTCCAGACCGAAGAGTTTTTTTACGATCCGCTTCTCTACTTTGAAGCCCTTCGTTGGCGGAACCTTCTTCCTTACGTGAAAGATTACTCGGCGAAATCAAAGTCCAATGGCGCAAAAGCACTTTACGCTCTTGCTCTCGTAAAGTCGGATCGTCGCAGCGATGCTCAACAAGTATTGAGTGAGAGCCTTTCGCCGAAAGTGAACGACTCGGATCTTCAAGCGGTGAGTGCTTACAGCATGATGATGCAGAGTCGCGACGAAGAGGCTCGAGGGGCGCTGAAATTCTCAAGAGCGACAACCGGCGGCACGACAACGGCTGTTCCCATGATCAGCGCGATTCTTGACGCAAGAATTTACGAGCGAGCGGGGGATCGAAATTCTGCAGACGCCGTATGGATGGAAGTTGCCAAGCGCCCACAGCCACCGGTTGCAGCCTTGGTCAGTGTGGCCCGCGTCGACAGTCAGATCGCGACAGAAAAAGTCATCGGCACCGTAGAGAGACTTAAAGTTCTTTACCCACACTCCGTGCAAGTGATGAAACTCCATGAAACTGTTTTTGCACCCGCGCCAGAAAACCCATCGGAAAAGGCATCCGAAAACCCGGCAGCTGGCGCAGCCGTCGACGCGAGTGCCAAGCCTTGAAGCATTTTGTCCAGACCCTGGTCGCTCTCATTTTTCCTGCACTTTTTCTTGTGGGTTGTAAAAGTGAGCCTGCATGGAAGTCGAGGGTTTACGTTGAGCGATCCTTGTCGAGCAATATCGGTGAAGTGATGATTCCTGCCGAACTTTGGGAGAGGGTCATTGATCCCGAGCGACCTCTCATCGCACCCATGAACTTGAGTCAGGTACCAACACCCAACCGTGGGGGCGGAGACTCGGCCATTGCCAGAACTTCAGTTGAAACCGATTTGAAACCCGTGTCGGTTTATCTCTTGGAAGAATCAGAAGGCGTCTTGGGTGGTCGAAATCAAAAAGTCGTTTTTGGGCCCGGTGGCGGCGATATTGATCTGCGGGATTTCGTTCGCGAAAAGAAAGGTTCCTTCCGCGTCGTCTTTTCCTTTGCGGATGATGCGGGCCCGGAAGTTCCTCGGCGTGTTTGGTACGTGTCCAATGCTCAACGCCGAAAAGTCGGCCCTGATCTGGTCGGCGCAGGCTGCGATACGTACATGGACATTTCGTCCGTCGTTGCGTCGTCACTTAAGACCGATGGATTATTGATGGCCGTCGGCGGCGATCGCCACGTCAGTGCGTTGGCGGGCACATTTATTTTTTCGGTGAAACGGGGTTCGCGGATCGAAGTCGCACGCCTTACCTTCACAGACTCTTCGAAAAAGAAAGATGTCCTCTGCCGCGGTCGCGGTGAATCGTGAAACTTAATTTGGCTTCTTACCAGTGGCAAACATTGGCAGGAGAGCCGGTGACTTTTGACCGCTTCAAGGGACAGGTTTTGTTGATCGTGAATGTCGCAAGTCACTGCGGGTTCACTCCTCAGTATGAAGGTCTTCAAGAGCTTCAAAATAAGTACCGGACCCAAGGGTTTTCGGTTTTGGGTTTTCCCTGCAACCAGTTCGGATTTCAAGAGGCCGGCTCTGCCGAATCGATTCAGACTTTTTGTCAAACCACCTATGCCGTTGATTTTCCGATGTTTGCAAAAGTGAAAGTAAACGGTTCTGACGCTCACCCCCTTTTTCAAGATCTAAAGAAAGCCGCGCCAGGATTTATGGGCATGGGCGCCATCAAGTGGAATTTTACGAAGTTTCTCGTCGATCGGGGCGGAATCGTGCGTGAACGCTTTAAGCCCAGCACTGAGCCGAAAGATATGGCTAAACAAATCGAAAAGCTTCTTGAAAAGGCCCTTTGAGCCGCCTGGCAATTCCAAGTAAGCTCCTACGTATGATCACGCGAGAAAATAAAGGCCCGTTTGTCTCTGAACTTTCCGACAAGATGGCTGTTGAGTCGGTTTTTTTGATTCGCGAAAAACATTTTGGAACCGGTAAAAACGGCAAAAGTTTTTTGACGCTTCAATTGGCCGATCGTTCAGGGTCTGTGGACTCTCGAATCTGGGAAAATGCCGAGGCCATGCAGCTGATCTACCAACAAGGCGACGTCGTGCGCGCCAAAGGTGTTGTTCAAGTTTTTCAAAGTCGCCTGCAGCTGATTGTGCATAAACTCGATAAACTTGATGTCTCGTCCGTTGAGCCGGATCTTTTAATTGCGGCCAGTCGTCGGAGCGCCGAGGACATGGAAGCCGAGCTTCACGCGCTTGTCGCGGGACTTGATGCGGGACCCGTTCGAACACTCTTGCAGGCGACGCTTGAGGAACCATTGGTTCGGACTCGTCTCAGAACTCATCCGGCGGCAAAGACGATTCACCACGCTTACCGCTCGGGACTGCTTGAGCACATTTTGTCGATCGCGAAACTGATGAATTTGCTGCACGCCCATTACACGAGCGAAGGCGTCGGGCTCGATCGATCACTCTTGGTTTTTGGCGCGATCTACCATGATATCGGAAAACTTTGGGAGCTCGAAGGTGACGGGCCTTACAGCTACACCGATCGCGGACGTCTTTTGGGTCACATGTCCATTGCCGTTGAAATGATCGAGCGGAAGTCTTTAGAGATTCCTGAACTGAACGACCGCTTGAAAGATAAGCTGAAGCACATCATTCTCAGCCACCATGGGCGCTTAGAGTACGGTTCGCCGAAGGAACCGATGTTCCTTGAAGCGATCATCGTTGCAATGATCGATGACTTCGATAGCAAGGTGAATTCTATTCACCACTTTGCAGAAGCAGAGCGTGCTCAGGGCGCCGAGTGGTCCAGGCTTCATCCGCAGCTGGGTCGTTTTTTACTGCTTCGGTAGTAAAGATGGGCCGAAACTTGGGCCAGAAATCGGGCCAGATTGGAAAGGCGTTTTAGAATGTTGGGTGATCTTTTCGATTTTATCAACGCGTACAAGCGCTACGATCCTGCGGCGAAATCGCGCCTGGAAATTCTGCTTCTTTATGGCGGACCTAAAGCGATTTTTTTTCATCGATTGGCTCATCCACTTTACAATTCAAGACTCTATTTTTTTGCGCGCCTTCTTTCAGAGATCGCGCGCCTGTTGACCGGTATCGAAATTCATCCGGGGGCTAAGATCGGACGCCGACTGGTCATCGATCACGGCGTTGGCGTTGTGATCGGCGAAACGGCGGTCGTAGGCGACGACTGCATTATCTTTCACACCACGACATTGGGCGGAGTAAAGTTCGATCCGGTGAAACGCCATCCCACAGTGGGAAATCGTGTCTTGATCGGTGCTGGAGCGAAGGTTCTTGGTCCGATCACGCTGGGAGATGATTGCCGCATTGGTGCAAACACTGTAGTTCTTCACGATGTTCCGCCGGGCCATACGGTGATGGCCGCGCCATCTCTCGTGGTTCCACCGAAAGTCCGATGAAATCTAAAACGCCCCTCTATAAGTCGCCGCTCTTTGCGATCTTTTTAATTGTCGCAGTCGACGTTCTTGGTTTCACGATGATCCTTCCTTTGCTCCCTTTTTATGCTCAAAAGTACGGTGCTTCGCCGTTTGTCGTCGGTGTCCTCGCAACGACCTTCGCGGTTTGCCAATTAATTTCAGGACCGTTTTTGGGCCGAATTTCTGACAAGTACGGACGGAAGCCGATACTCATGCTGAGTCAGATGGGAACATTTGCAGGATTTGTAATGTTGGGACTCGCCAACAGTCTTCCGATTATTTTTCTCTCACGCATCATCGACGGCATAACGGCCGGAAACTTGACGATTGCCCAAGCGGCGATTGCGGATGTGACACCGCCCGAGGGTCGCGCCAAAGCCTTCGGTGTTATCGGTATCGCATTTGGTCTTGGATTTCTTATTGGCCCTGCGATTTCAGCGGGACTTGCGCCTTTCGGTGTTCATTATCCGGCGTACGCCGCCGCCGGGCTTTCACTGATTTCGATCTTTGCAACGTGGAAGCTTTTGCCTAAAGCCTCTGTCAAAGTTCAATCCTCAGAGAATTCAAAGTCCTTTGGGCGCGCCGCAGTCTACCTGCGAGACCCGAAAGTGCGATGGCTGTTGGTTGAGTTTCTCATTTTCGGATTTGTTTTCGCAGGATTTACCTCTGGCTTTGCGCTTTTCGCGGAACGTCGTTTCACGTGGGAAGGAAAACCTTTCGGGGCCAGCGAAGTGGCGCTCCTCTTCGCCTACTCGGGCTTTCTTGGTTTAATATTTCAAGGACTGATACTGGGTCGCCTGGTCAAAGCTTTTGGAGAAGCGAAGCTTGTCTGGGCTGGATTTGCGGCGATGGCCGTCAGCTACTTTCTTTTAGCGTCTGCTGATTCGATCGCAGCACTATTGATTGCTAGTACGATTGGATCTTTTGGGACTGGCGTTATCCGTCCGGCCCTGACGTCGCTCGTTTCTCGAACCTCCAATTCTGACGAGCAGGGCGCGGCTCTTGGTGCCACGCAGTCGATGGCGTCGATGGGTCAGATTTTTGCGCCGTTGATTTCAGGGGGAATTATAAACGCTTCTGCCCAATATCCGATGGCGCTCGCCGCGTGGGGCTGGTGGCTGGGCGGGCTTTCTCTAGTGGGACTTGCTGTTCGGCACTGGACGGGCCCGAAGGCAGCACCCTAAAAAATTCAAGATGAATTTTTTTATTCGGGTTCGCGGAGGTTAAAGACTATCGTTCGTCTTGATGGTTTCATCGATTATCGCTCGAGCATTCATCTCTGGTTTTGTTTCTGGTTTGGTTTTCGTAGCCGCAATGCCGGTGGCGGAGTCAAAGACTGATGCGAGCCCACACCGTGCGCCCCAGTTTAGCTTTCTATTCGTCGGCGGGTTTGGAAACGAACTTGGACGGAGCAATTATTTTTCTGAAAATATCTTGGCGGTGCGAGAGATGGGAGCCGCTTTGGCGGAAGCTTATTTCCCGCCGTCACTCCAATCGGTCGAGAAAAACACGGACGGGTTAAAGGCTCGGATCCTTGAGCTTCACGAGCGCGGCGGCGGACGCCCGGTGATCGTGGTGGGGCACTCAAAAGGTGGTCTCGAGACACTGGCCACACTCCTCAGATTTCCCGAACTTGTGCGTGAGCGTGTCGTTGATCAGGCCATTCTGATTCAAGCGCCTTTAGGTGGTAACACGTTGTTTGACGAGCGCGGCCGGTGGGGGCAGTGGCTTGTTAAGTTGTTCTCGGTGGCGCCGGGATTTCGCTCGCTTCGTTCGGCGGGAATTCAGACCTCGATCGCGGATCGGCTGGTCAAACTTTCCGAAGTCGACGAGGATTTTCGGCGAATTAGCCGCTCTGTGAGTTATGTCGTCACCGAGAAACCGTCTGCAGATTCCGCTCAAATATTTCGGTTTCAGTCGCTGCTTCCGCGAACGCTGTTTCCGGCCCACGTTCCGAATGATGGCCTCATTGCCACCGCCGACATGGCCATTCCTGGTTTTGGTTCGGTGCTTGCTCGTCTGACCGCGGATCACTTGGAAACTGTGCTTGGTCGCAATGTTCGTTTCTTAGTTGATAACGTCGATCGCGATTCCGTACACACTTTAACGAAAACACTTGTGGCCTCGGCGCTTTCAAAGAAGCGTGCAGCGCGGGTCCTATCATCGACCTGCGAGTCCCTGTTCTTAAGCACGTCGTTTGAATTCTGAGGATTTCGAGCAGCGCGGACTTCACCGCAGCAGCAACATAAATTCGGCCTTCTTCTGGTCGTCTGGTTTTTTCGCCCAAAGAGTTGAAAGTTCCGCTAGCTTTCCTTCGTGAACGACTTCTTTTGACGATGTGAAGTCGCAGCCCAAAATCGCGCGGCGCTCGGGCATCAGGGCGGCCAGCTCGCTCAAGAGTTTTTCAAGACGATACGGTGTATCCATTAAAATCGTCGCATGAGTTTCGCGGACGACGGCTTTCAATGCTTCGTCGCGCTCATCACGAGATGCTGGTAAAAATCCCCGAAACACGAATTGATCAATTCGATGACCAGCCAGCGAAAGTAAGCACATCAAAGCGGAAGCTCCCGGAGCCGCCGAAACTTTCACACCACGACGGCGCAGCTCTTGAACCAAGGGCGCTCCGGGATCACAAAATCCGGGTGTGCCACAATCGGAAACAAGCGACGTGAACCCTCCGGCCTTGTGAATTTCTATCACTCGGTCCGCCAGCGCTTTAACGTCCTCCGGTTTTGAGTGCTCATTCAAAACTTCGATGTCCGATGGCTCCGCATTTCGAGTTTGCGGCGGGGCCGACTTTCTTGGACGACCAATTCTTTTTAAAAGTGTCGTGAGCGGTCGAAATTCTTCGCCAATCACGAGCGTCGCTTCTAGCAGGAGCCGTGTGGCGCGCACCGACATGTCGTCGTCGTCGCCAATGGGTGTGGCGACAAGAAAAAGGGCGGTCTTTGAAGAATTCACGGGGTCTGTCATAGCACGTCAAACTGGACGATGTTCGTGTCTCGGGTCAAGATGAAGTGATGAATGAAACGGGAAAACTGTCAGATCATTTGATATGGGACACGCTGGAAACGAAGGAACGTCTTAAGGCCGGTTTTTTTCGTCTGCGCGAGGACAAGTGTCGTCTTCCTGATGGCCGAATTATGCCGGCGTACTATGTGATGGAATTTCCGGACTGGGTGAACATTGTTCCGGTCACACTCGACGGAAAAATAATCTTGGTCGAACAGTACCGTCACGCCAGCGGAAAAGTTCACCTGGAAATCCCAGGTGGGTCGATGGATCCAAAATCGGGCGAAGACCCCAAGCGAGCGGCGTTGAGAGAACTTTCTGAAGAGACTGGATTTGTGCCTGACGACATTCGGCTGATCGGAAAACACTTTCCAAACCCGGCGATGCAAAACAATGCGATGTGGACGTATGTGGGCTTTGGCTGTCGCAAAGTCGCCGCACCTACGCCGGATCCCTATGAAGATATCCGTGTTGTACAGCTTCCGGTGAATGAAGTTTTTGACAAAATCCAATCGGGTGAAATCAATCATTCGATTGTGGTCGCGTCGCTGATGTACGCAATGGCAGTCCTCGGAGTGCGATAGAGTTTTAGGCCGCGCTTAAGGATATTTCGTGCGACGCCGGATTGTCGAAATCTACTTTGCATGAAATCAGAGTTCCCAGCTCAAGTTCGGGGGGAAGAGCCGTTGGATGAAGGCTTGAACTTCGAAGCAGCCACTCGGTTCCCGTCTCCGGATGGACCCATCGGCAAACCATGCGCACCATTCTTGCGTTTTGAACGCGCTCGTTGGTGGCTTCCAGTGCAAAGAAAGTACATTTCGTTTCTGTTACGACATTCTGACGAACGGATCGTCGCCGGGATTCAAATTTTGCTAAGCGAAACGAATGAAGAGTAAACATCGCAAATAAGAACCAAGCGAGGCCGGCAAGAAATCCGAACAGTTTCGGTGCCGTCGTGGCTTCCGAACTTAAAATGTCGCGGATCTCGGCTGGATTCTCGGGGTTGTAGTAAATTGTCGTCGTGTCGCCGACCGAGTAAGATCGTCCAGCAGCAAGGTTTCGATCGCTCGCTCGATGTTCGAAGACGGTGCCGCTGACTCGGTATTGAAAGACCGGAAAATAAGTAAACTCGGTTCGGTTTTCGTCTTTGTTCGTCGACGCCACATCGGCCGCCGTTTGAGCAGCACGGACGAGTTCAATAACTTCGGCCTTTGTCGCCACGGCTGAGGTGGCGAAAATCCTATTTTTCTGAAGGGCAAAAATGCCAGAGCCCGTAAAAAGGATGGCCAGCGTGAGGCTGATGACCGCGGCGAGAGTGGCTTCATTGGAAGTTCGACGAATTAACATTTTTCGCACAATGATTTGTCGGTCAGATTGGGGATCCGCTGAAGCAACGACGATACGAGTCCTAATATGGGACGTTGGTCTAACCAACGTGAGACGAATGTCTCACGTGGTTGTTGGTCCTTTTCGCGCCTCGAGTTCGGCCCATCTTGAATAGAGACTTTCGACAAAGGTTTGTTGCTTTGCGACAGCCGCATAGCGATCTTTTACCTCGTTCGGAGAGCCCGGCAGTTCAGCTTCTTTTTCAAGTTCCGCCAAACGCTTTTCAGCCACGGCGATGGTGGCCTCCATCTGGTCGAATTCAAATTTTTCCTTGAACGAAAGTTTAGCTGTTTTCTCTTGCGCCTTATTTTTCGAGGCTTTTTCTACAGGCTTAGGGCTCGCCATTTCTTGTTCGTGCGCGAGCTCCCATTGAAGGTAAGAAGCGAATCGAGTCAGTCGCGGAAAGTCGGGCGTATCAAAGGCCCATAGTTCGTCAGTCACGTTGTCTAAAAACGTTCGGTCGTGGCTCACGATAAGTACGGCACCACTATATTCGTCCAGAGCTTCCTCCAGGACCTCCAGTGTGTCGAAATCCAGATCGTTGGTAGGTTCGTCCAAAATCAGAAGTGACGCCGGCTCGAGCAGTATCTGCGCAATGCGAAGTCGCGCGCGCTCTCCGCCCGACAAACGGCCGGCCGGAAGATCGGCCTGCTCGCTTCGAAAATTAAATTTCGAAAGGTAGCCTTTGGCGTTCATCGGTCGACCTTGAACCATCACCGAATCGCCGTCGGGCGCCAAATTTCTGAGAAGAGAAAGCTCGGGCTTAATCGTGTCTCGACCTTGCTCAAAGTGGACGACGCGAAGTTTGTCGGCGCGCTGGATTCTTCCTGTTGTGGGCTCTTGAAGTCCAATCAGTGTTTTTATCAACGTGGTTTTTCCACAGCCGTTTTTTCCAAGAAGTCCAATGCGAGATTTCGATGTGATCAACATATCGAGATCTGCGAACAGCGTTCGGTTGTCGCCGACGACTTTGGATATTCCTTTTGTGACGATCAGCTTTTCTGGAGAACGTCCGCCGTCGTCAAAGACCAGGGACAGGCGGTTTTTGCGATTGAGGGTTTTAAGATTCGCGACCTCTTTTGAAAGTTCGTCCGCATTTTCGATGCGCGCTCGTTGTTTTGTTTGGCGAGCTTTGGCGCCGCGACGAAGCCACTCTGTTTCGCGACGAAGACGATTGGCGAGTTTTTTTTCGCGTTCGCCAAGACCGGCCATCAGCTCAGCTTTTCGGTCTAAGTACGTAGCGAAACTTCCTTCAACCACCAAAATTCCATTGGGGTGGCGTGCATCGAGCTCGTAAATGAATTCAACGGTCCGAGTCAAAAAAAGTCGATCATGGGAAATGACGACAAAGGCGATACCGCACGAATTAAGAAAGTCCTCGAGCCACAAAATGGCTTCCGCATCCAGATGGTTCGTCGGCTCGTCTAAAAGTAGAAGGTCTGGTTCCGTCACGAGGGCGGCGCCAAGTTGTACGCGCCTTCGCCAACCTCCGCTCAAGCTTTCGATCTGTTGATCCTCGTACACGACAAGATCAAGCTGCGACAAAGTCTGATCAATCTTCCGTAAGACTTTTGGCTCCCACGGATCCAAATTCGCCGCTTCCACAGCGGCCGTAAAAGCATCGCGAACGGTTTGACCAGCGGCGAATGAGGCGTCCTGTTCGAGAAGCGAAATGCGGAGTCCGCGAACAGTGGTGACGTCGCCTGAGTCAGGCCGCACTTGGCCGGCAAGAATTTTTAGGAGCGTCGACTTTCCGGCACCATTGGATCCGACCAATCCGATACGGGCCTTCTGCGGAATTCCAAATGAGAGCTCGCGAAATAAAAGTCTCGACGCAAAACTCTTTTCGATCTTCCGGCCGGTCAGGACGGGCAATTCTTGATTTACGGCCATTGGCCCGCCGGGCCCGTCGGAGTTTTACCTTCGGCTCTCGTAAAATTCTTCACTCTCAAGATTCCTTCGGGCACTTCTTCAAGCCCACTGTGACAAGTTTCAAGTAGCACTGTTTTCACGGACGGCGTCCGACGAAGAACAGCGTTGATATTGACGGGTTCATTTTCAAAAAGCCAAACGGTGTCGTGCTGGCGGACGAGGTCTTCGATGACGTCGGTCTTAAACAAAGCGTCGTCCAAAGATTTGTGCGGCTTCAAATGAAGCTTCGCCTTAGCTCCATCGAGCGGAAGACGATGCTGGCGAAGTGACGCTTCAGTTCCGTTTTGCATGCGCGCGATATCGCGTCCCGTGAGATAAAGGACATCGGCTCCGGCACTCAAACATGATTCTACGAATTCTACGGCGCCCTCGATCGGTTGATCGAGATTCAAAAAATCGTTGGAGAAGAAGCCCTTCGCCCACGCGGCCTGAACGTCCGCAATCAGTTCGGGGTGTGTGGCGCGGTTCAAATTCAGTCTCTCCAAGGGCTCAATGATGCCCCAGTCTGTGCGACGAATTTCGACATGCTTCAAGCGCTCAAGAGCGTCGGCGAATTTCGCCTGAGCCACGGGATGCTCGGTGTAGTGTTTTAGAATTGCAGCCACACGCTGAGTGAGGTCGAAGAGCGTCGAGTCCAAATCAAAGATGACAAGCGGACGGGTGGCTTGCGGCGAAGTGAGATCCATCAAGACGATATCGAGAGCTGACGCGGACGGCATTTCTGACCTCTAGCACCACTCCGCGTCCGAAGACCCTGGTGCTGCGCGGCATTATTGCTGTGACCTCGCATCCTGACTGATTCCAGGCTTCCCCTTGAGCCATCCATTTTGTACAAACCGAGCTTCGCATCTTTTTGGGCAGTCAACGTTCAGGCAGGGCAGGTTTTTATGCGGACTCATCGTTTCCTTTCGGCCGGTCTCGTCGCGGCGGTCATCTTGGGTTTAAGCGGCTGCACGTTCAAAAAAGCAGACGTCGGTTCGGCCGAAAATCCGATCAAGTTATTCTTCGTCCCCTCGGTCGATGCGAAAGTCATCGCTTCGAACTCGAAGATTATGCAGGAGTGGCTCGAGGCGAACACTCCTTACAAATACGAGATTAAAATTCCGCAAAGCTACATCGCTGTTATTGAAGCCTTCGGTTCAAAAGGAGCCGACGTCGCAGCACTGAACACTTCGGGCTACATCAAAGCTCATCAAAAGTACGGCGCGGAGGCGAAGCTCATCGTCATTCGCAATGGTAAAAAGACTTACCAGTCTCAGTTCATCGCGAAAAAGGGCCGGTTTAAATCTTTGAAGGATCTCAGCGGCATGCGCGTCGCCTTTGTGGATGCGGCTTCGATGTCCGGTTACTTGTTGCCACTTAAGATGCTTCACGATGCCGGCATCAAGCTGGGTGGAGATCCGATTTTTGCTATGAAACATGACAACGTCGTATCGATGGTTTACCAGGGCCAGACGGATGCAGGCGCTACGTTCTATTCGCCGCCGGATGCCAAAGAGGGCATACAAGATGCGCGTCGCTTGGTTCGTACTCAGTATCCCGATGTTGAAGAGAAAATCGAAATTCTCCAGCTGACCGACGAGATCCCCAACGATCCGATCGTATTTCGAAAAGATCTTCCAGAGGACGTAAAAACGAAAATCACAGATGCGTTCTTGGCGATGGTGAAATCGGAAAAAGGTCTGGAAGCCTTCAAGGCCGTTTATGGCGTGACCGGCATCGAGCGTGCGACGGATGCGGATTACAATTCCGTCCGCGAGATGCTCGCAAAACTCAACACGTCGGCCGACGATCTGCTCGGAAAAAAGTAGAATGGCGACGATGGAAGCAAAAAACGACACCATTCTTTCCATTCGAAATTTGGTCAAAACCTACCCGAATGGCACACAGGCCTTGAAGGGTGTGAGCTTTGATGTGAAGCGCGGTGAATTTCTTGTTGTGATTGGGCTCTCGGGCTCAGGAAAATCCACGATGCTTCGATGCGTGAATCGCCTGCATCATCCGACCTCGGGCCAGATCATCTACCGCACAAAAGATGGTCACGAGAGCGACATCGCGCAGGCAGAGGGTGAAGAAATTCTTCGCATCCGTCGCACGATGGGAATGATCTTTCAGCACTTCAATTTGATTCCACGTCACTCCGTTCTCAGCAACGTCCTTTACGGATCTCTGGGCGCTACGCCGACTTTGAAGTCGTTGATGGGACTTTTTTCTGAGGCCGACGAGAAGCGCGCGATGGAGTACTTGCGGCTTGTTGGAATTCAAGACAAAGCCCATTTCAGAGCGGCTCAACTTTCTGGCGGACAGCAGCAGCGCGTGGCGATTGCACGTGCGCTCACTCAAACGCCGGATGTGCTCTTGGCCGATGAGCCGGTGGCTTCGTTGGATCCCGCAACTTGTCACATCGTCATGGATTATCTTCGCCGCGTGAACCAAGAGCTTGGACTTACGATTATCTGCAATCTTCACTTTTTGTCGCTGGTTCGTCAGTATGCAACGCGGGTTGTGGCACTTAAGGGCGGAGTCCTTGTCTATGAAGGATCACCGTCAGACATCGACGACGCGTGGTTTGAGCGAATTTACGGCGAAGGCGCTAAAGAAGTTCACATCAATTAGTTAGCGGATCAGTTAGCGGATCAAGAATAGAGGATCGAAAATGTCTCAAGGTAATTCGAATGTCGCTTCCGAAAAAGGTGCGAGCTTCCGTCGAACGGTTCTCGACGGAGTTGTCTTTGCTTACCTTGGTTTGACGGGACTCGCGGTGCTTGGGTTGTCGGAAGCCGAGCTCATTCAGAAAATTCCTCAGCTCGTTTTGATTTTTGTCGGACTCAGCGTTCTTGGAGGAGGACTTTCTCTTTTGTTGAATGCTCGGGGCATTAAAACTTTGGGCTGGCAGATCTATGCTCCGCCTCATCTTCGAATGAAGTCGACGGAAGAACTTGCGACACCGCTTTACCGAACTTTTTGGGGTGCTCAAATGATCGTCGTGGTGGCCATCACCACGGTCGTCGGTGTTCGCATGACCGAAATCGATATTTTTAAACTTCTTGAAGCCGATCGATTTCATCACGCGATGAGACTCTTTGGAGAATTGTTTTCCCCGGATTGGTCGGTGCTTCCGAAGGCCATCGTCAAAGTTGTCGAGACGATTTACATCGCGTTTATTGCTACGGTCATTGCTGTTCCCATCGCGTTTGTTTTGAGTTTTCTTATGGCCCGAAATATAATGGGTGGTTCGAAGACAGGTTTTGCGGTTTACGCCGTTCTTCGCACTGTTTTTAACGTCTCTCGATCGATTGAACCCGTCTTATGGGCCATCATATTTTCCATCTGGGCAAGTTTTGGTCCCTTTGCCGGCATGCTTGCGCTTCTAGTTCACTCGATCGCGTCGCTCGCGAAGCAATATTCGGAAATCGTCGAAGGCATTGAAGACGGTCCTGTCGAAGGTATTGAGGCGACGGGAGCTTCGCGACTTCAAGTTGTTTGGTTCGCCGTGGTTCCGCAAGTTGTTCTTCCGTACATCAGCTACACTGTGTATCGCTGGGACACGAACGTGCGCATGGCCACAATTTTGGGTCTCGTCGGCGGTGGCGGCATCGGTGCCATGCTGATGGAGTATTTCGGTCAAGCGATGTGGCCCCAGGTCGGTTGCATCATTTTCGTGATCGCTTCCGTTGTCTGGTTGATGGACGCGTTTTCGTCTCACATTCGTGCAGCGATAAAGTAGCCTGCGTGGCAAAAGTTTCGACACAAACATCTCACTTCGCGTGAGATTTGTGTCGCCCTAGACAGTAAATTGACAGGGCCAGCGCAGGAAACAGATCCCGAGATTTCAAAAAAACCGTCAAAGAATTTGCCAAGACCGTGACGCGTTCACTGCAAGTCATCATCTCTAAGGCGGCCTCCATCACGTGATGTGTTTCATTCCGCGACAGGACTCGACGGAAATCGCAGAAGCACCTGAAACCTCAAGAAAAAATGAAGTGTGAGCGGCTTCAACCAGACTCGTGAGGGGTCGCGATGCGACCGAAACATCCCTAGGAGGATGCCAATGCTCACGACGCCCGCAACTACGCAATATCACGTCGCTCGAGGAGACACCTGTGTTGGGTGCTACTCTGTCGAAGATATTTTGAGTCGTGTTGAACGCGGTGAGCTGGATCCTTTTGATCACGTCTACGACGAAGAGCAGAAAGATTGGGTCGCGATTATTGTCCACCCGAAATTCGCAAGCCATCAAGATTTCTGGAAAAAGTATCAGCAGGCCCGTGTCGCAAAGCCGACAAAACGTGAGCTCGGAAAAACTCAACCTGCCCCAGAGCTCGACGGCGGTAAAGAGGCGTGGTTCGTTCTAAAAGGCGATCATCGCTTTGGCCCCTTTGAGTACTTGGAGCTTGTGCGACTGACGCAGGTGAAAAGTCTGAACGACTGGGACTACGTGTGGACCAAGCGCCTTCCAAAGTGGGTTCGCATTGCCTCGCTTCCCGAGTTCCATGTGAGTGCGATCGAAAATCTCCGTGAGTCTCTCAGCCAGGAGCTCGGCGGAGCCGTGAACGAAGTTTTCTTTCGTCGACGATTTGCTCGCGCTGAGTTTGAGGGTTCGATCCTCATTCACAACAATCAGAAAGTTTACCGTGCGCGCTCGCTTGAAATGAGCGCCGGCGGTCTTAGCCTCGCTTTAGACCAGGGCGATATTAAAGTGGGCGACACTCTTCATCTTCACGTCAAACCATCAAAAGAGACTCCGACGTTCAATTCACAGTGCACCGTTGTCGCAAGACGAGTTCTCAATTCGGGGGATGCAAATTCTCCGGTCGTCTACAGCATGAAGTTCATCAATCTCGAAGAACGTCTTCGTGTCGAGATCGATGGCTGGGCGACCCGGAAAAACGAGAAGACAAAGAAACCAGAGGCTGCATGAATACGTCACGAGTGTTGAGTACACTGATTTTAGTATTCTCTGGGATTTTCTCAGGGCTTCTGGCCGGCTGTGGTCAGCAAACTTTTTCCGTTGAACCCGGCTCGGAAAACTTCGGTCAACAGGTGACCTACAACACCGAAGTCGACGTACTTTGGGTGGTCGATACATCGGGTTCGATGGCTCCGCGCCAAGCTGAACTCGCAAAACAAATTCCACTTTTCATTGAAGGTTTGAATGCCACCGGTCTTGATTACAATATCGGAGTGACGACGATGGATATGAGCGGCAGCGGAAATCGCGGACGATTGATTGCTCAAACCGGCACGCCCATAGTCCTTCGCAAATCAACACCGAACCTCATTGGCCTATTGAGCGGACGCATTCAAGCCGGTCAAAACGGATCACCTGTCGAACGTGGCCGCGAAGCGATGATGACCGCACTTTCGGCGTCGCGACCCGGCGGTTTTAACGATGGCTTCCTCCGAGAGAACTCATTGCTCAACGTGATTTTTGTAACGGACGAAGAGGATGAATCCGACAGTGCCGTTGATTACGTGGCGGCTCTTGACGCTTTGAAACCGGTTTTACCTTTGGGTGATCGCAGCTGGGTAGCTCACTTTATCGGAGTGACTCCGACCGATCAAAGCTGTCGCACGGCCGAGTGGGGGTTCTCTTCTCCAGGTCGTCGCTATATCGATCTTTCTGTGGCCTCAAGCGGTGCTTCGGAATCGATTTGCGATGCTGATTTTAGACGGGCGCTCACGAATGTTCGTTCGCGTGTGCTTGAAATGCTCACAGAGTTTCCGCTCGACCGAAAGCCAAATCAAGACACGATCAAAGTCATTGTGGATGGGGTCACAGTCCCGCGCAATGATATCAATGGTTGGAGCTACCGAGCTTCGGCCAACGTCATTCGATTCCATGGAACGGCCATTCCAAAAGCAGGCTCGCGCATCAGTGTTACTTTTGATCCAGAGGGTTTGAAATGATCCAGTTAATCACGCGCTGTTCATTGGTTGTTCTAAGTTTGACTGCGATGGCTCCATCGCAAGTCTTTGCAGCGCCTGACGATGCCGCACCAACGGGTCGCGTTCGATCCATCGAAGAAGAGCTTAAGTTAAAAGCCGGCGATGAGTCGGGGAATGAAATTAAAGCTTTAAAAACTGAGCTCCTTGTCATGCGGTCGGAAAAGCAGGCCCTGGCACAGCTTGAAAAGTTGCGCGTGCGCTACAAGGGCACTCGCATGGAAGCTGAAATTCTATTCCGCCTCGGTGAAATATACATGCGTCGCGCTCGAACCGAGCGTTTCTTTGAAATTCATCGAGACTCGAATCAAGTTGTTCGCTTTGCGCCTGATATGGTGAAGCAGGCGTCTGAAGTCGCGCAAATTCGAAAAGCCATCGGCATTTATCTGGGACTTGACGCCAAGTTTCCAAGATTTCGGGCGCTCGACATTGTTACTTTCAATACGGCCTATGCTTATCAGCAGGTGGGTGACGACAAAAAAGCAGAAGAACAGTTTCGTCGTCTTTTGGCGAAGTACCCAAACTCGAGCCTTGTTCCCGATACGCTTTTATCACTGGGTGAAATTCAGTTTTCGCGCCGTCAGTTTGCTGCTGCTCTTGAACTTTTCTTGAAAATTAAGGAGCACCCGCAAGCCCGCGTTTATCCTTATGGCCTCTACAAAGCAGCATGGAGTAAATATAACCTTCAAGACGAAAACGGTGGCATGAAGCTTCTTGAGGAAGTCGTCGCTTACGGCCACGTGCGCGCTGTCGCCGGTGCCAACGTTGCGAAGTTGGATCTTCGTAAGGAAGCCCTTGGGGACCTCGCTCTATTTTTCTCGGAAGCACGAAAGCCTGATCAGGCCGTTGAGTATTTCATCAGTCAGTCGGGCGATTTGGATCCGGTTCCCTACATTCTTCGACTCGTGGATATTTATGAGCGTCACTCGAAGTATGCGGAGGTTGACGTCGTTCTTCGCGGTGTTCTGTCGAAAGCTCCAAAGTCGGCACAGATTTCACAGGTCCACGAGAAGTTGATTTGGAACGCCGACAAACAAAAACGCCGAGATGTTACCGTCAATCAGCTGGCCGCTCTTGAATCTTCATGCGCAGAGCTGCCTGACAAGACACCTGAGGAAACACCAGGCAAGACGCCACCTCGCACCGAGTGCCTACAGAAAGTTATCGAAGTGTCCAAAAAGCTTGGAGCAAAACTTCATGCCTATTGGAAACGCGATAAAAGTGCGGAGACAGCCGACTTTGCACTCAGAGCCTATGAAACTTATCTGCGAAATGCTGTGGTCGTAGGGCATGAGTCGGCCCAGGTCCGTTACGCGACGGCCGATTTGATGTTTGCACGTGCTCGCTTCCGAGATGCGAGCGCGAACTACGCACTGGTCAACGTCGACTCGATTCAGTCGCCCGGAAAATCTACAGGAAAATCTACAGAAAAATCGAAGAATCTTGTGCGTCCTGCCTTCGATCTAATGAAGACGGATCCAAAGCTTGCTGTGGACGCTGCTTACGGTGCTGTACTTTCCCTTGAGAAGGCGGTTGGCGATTCAAAGTGGACAGACTCGGATGAGACGATGTTCCGTCAGCTGGCAGATCAGTATCTCGTTCGTGCTCCGCAAGGTCCGTACGCTTTGGATCTACGATTTAAGCGCGCCTTTATCGCTTATGAAAAAGAGAATTACGATATCGCCGCTGTTGGATTTAAAGAAATCGGTTGGGCGAAGTACACATCAGAGGCTGTCGCTTCCAGCGAAAAGGTTTTGAAGGCACAGGACCTCTATCTGGATATCCTGAATATCAAAAAGGACTACAAAAACTTAAAGGATGCGGCTCAGACATTGTTGTCTCGAGCTTCAGCCACGGCGGTCCTACCAAAAGCTCGCGAAGATCAGCTTTCGAAAATTCGTCGTGAAGCCTGGTTTGCGGAAGTTGCCGAGATCGAGCAAAAGGGCGACGCGGATAAAGCCGTGGGGATGTATAAGTCGTTTGCTCTGGAGAATCGCGGAACTGAACTTGCGCCACGCGCCTGGTGGAATGCAAGTCAGCTGCTATTTAAGAATGGAAAAACCTCAGCAGGCGCAGCGATGTGCTCGGAAATGAATGACCTTTTCCCTGGCGCGGTGAATGCGAAGGAGTGTTTGACTCAAGCCGCCCAAACATTTGAAGCGATGGCTCGTCTTGACCTTGCTGCCAAGGCCGTAATGAGTCTGTCTGAAATTGACGTCGCAAAACGAACGTACTGGCGCGAGATCGCCAGCGACTTCTTCGCTCTTTCTGGAACCCGCGATGGCAAAGAGCGCGCAATTCAAATGTTCCTAAAGTCAGCTGAAGATAAAAAGCCAGAACAGAAGCTGGCGCTGTTTGAAAAGTCGATTCAGATAGCAAAAGAGCTTCGCGATCAGAAAACTGCATCAAGTCTTCGACAAAAAATTGAGTCCTTGGGTCTTGAACCGGCGGCCAGTCGATTTATCGTTGAAGAAGCTGAAGCGGCCTACAAGGCGGGAGATGCGACTCGCGCTTTCAATCTTGTGAAACGAGTTGTTGGTCGTGAGTCGGTTCTGAAAAATGCAAAAGACATCCCAGCGCGAGCTCGGTTTCTTCAAGCGCGAATTCTTGACGACGAGTACCGCGCTCAAAGCGTGAAGGCGCGAGTTGAACGAATCGGTATCGTACTTGCTCTTAAAACAGAGAAGCTTGAAAAGGCTCAGAAGGCCTACCAATCTTCAGCGCGCATGGGTGACAATGCTGTCGCTGTCGAGAGTCTTGGACGCCTGGCCGAGCTTTACATTGATTATTCGAACACGGTGAAAGGGATGAAACTTCCTTCCGATGTTCCCGAGTCAGATCAACAAGCTTTCGCAAAAGAGATCGAGAGTATTGTACTTCCAATGGAAGAAAAAGGTATTGAGGCCTTAAGTCAGGCCATCGATGCCGCCCGCAAATCGGGCCGACTCGACGGCTACGCCGGCGTGCTCCAAGAGCGTCTCGATAAGTTAAATTTGAAATCAGAGGTTTCGACCCGCGTCGAAGTCGATGAATTGCCGCGAATGGTGCCGGCTTTCAGTTGGAAAATTTTAGGTTGGATAGAGAAAGGTGGTCTCCGATGATCGCATTGAGACTGCTTGGCCAGAGAGCACTTGGCCTGATGACGGTGGTCGTTTCGTTTGGTTGTGCATCGACACCCAGCGGACCGACAGTGAAGTTTGATTCGAAAGCGGCAGAACGAGCAAAGCCATTTTTGAATCAGCACTACGGCGTTGATATTGTTGAAGCCTCGTCGCGAGGTGTGTGCGCGACCCCCAAAGCCGACGCCGATTGGAAGATGTGGGTCTATGCCGCCGGATCTTGCGTGCAAAAGCAGGATTGGGTCGCGGTGGAAAATCTTGGAACGGCGATGGCCGCTAACCACGTCGACTCTCCTTGGGGATCTTACTTTTTGGGGGTTGCAGCCGCTCAGCGCGGAGAACAAATTCGAGCGGAATGGATGATGGATCTCGCCGAGAAAAAAGCGGGCGGTCCGTTGGGACTTGTTCAGTATGAACGTGCGCGCTGGATCGAAAAAGATGAGGGAGCTGCGGTCGCCGCGGTCTCAATGAAAGAAGCAGTTCGTCGCGACCCAAGTTTGTTGCCTGGATTTTTGTGGTTGGCGCAAGTCCATCACCGCGACCGAATGGCGAGCGAAGCCGAGCAGTACTACCTAAGTGCTCTTGCACTGAACAGCGACTCGTGGCCAGCGCTTCGGGGCCTGGCGGCTCTTGCAATAGATGAGAAAAAAGGTCCGGAGGCCGTGGGTTATCTGACTCGCGCTATCCAGCTGAAGCCCGATGTTGCAGAGACTCGCATCCAACTGGCAAGTGTTTACGAATCTCTGACAAAAGAGCCATTAAAAGCTCTTCAAACTCTTCGCGAGCTTCGCGTGGCCCTTGAAAAGGGTCGAGCTCGCGGTCGAAACACTATTGGTTTTGATATTGGAGCCAAGATTCGTTCGATCGAAGAGACAATGAAGACTGAAGTTTCACGACAAGCCAAAGATCGCGAGCCCGCGCAGATGAAAAACGGCGCGCCAGGTCCTGCAAAGAAAGGCGGCTAAAATGTCGGGTAAAACAAGTTTGATGGCCGTTTTATTGGGTTTCGCGCTGTTCAGTACTTCGACAGTTTTCGCCAAGAAGGTCGAGTATCGCAAAACACAAGATGTTAATTTTGATGCCGTCGATGTGGACGGGCAGGTTCGTAACCCCGATGGGGCCTACGTAGTACAAAAACGAGTCATCGACTTCCTGCCGCTTTATAAAGTACGGCGGAATTTCGACGAAAACATAAAAGAGTCCGTTGAATACGTGAAATGAGGAATTTGATATGTCGCTGCAAGTGAACTGTTTTGCAACTTTGAAAAGCTTCGTGATGACAGGATTGGTCCTGGCAGTTTGCCAGACCTCCATGCTTTCTATGGCCTCGGCGCAAAGCGCAGTGAAAAGTCCAGGAGCCGTGGGCGACAGCGATAAGGTCGACGTGACGGACCTTGAGAAAAAGTATTGGGCTTCGAAAGACACCGATTTTTCGGTCGTTCAAAATCGTCTTTATACAAAAGCGAATCGCTTTGCTCTGTCGCTTCAATATGGAACATTGATCAACGACCCGTGGAGCGAAGGTCCCTCATTTTCAGGATCACTTGGCTACTACTTCAGCGAGCGGTTTGGAATCGAAGGTCACTATCAGCAGACGAACTCGGTCGACAATAAAGCTCTCGTGAACTTGAAGTCGCAATCTGGAACTGCGAACCATGGCAAGATCATGAGCTATCAGGGCCTTTCAGCGAACTGGGTTCCATTTTATGCCAAGATGAGTGTTCTCAATAACACGATCATCTATTTCGACATGGCGTTCTCTCCCGGTATCGGTGTCACGGGCTACGAGCAACAACAACTGGGCGGCAATCGCCTGAAGTCTGCGCCAACGGTGTCACTCGACATCACGCAGTCTTTCTTTTTTAGCAAATACGCGGCCTTTCGAGTCGACTACAAAAACCGATGGTTTCAGGAGGAAGTTATCAGCTTCAACTCTGGTGCTTCGGTGAACACGGAAACAGCGCAGACGTCGATGCTTTTGTTTGGATTTACTTTCTACTACTGAGACTGAGGAGACCGCTATGGTTCACCCGAACCGGAAGAAAATTTTGATGCCAAAGTTTGTGCCAAAATTTTTGGTAGTGTTTGTCGCATTGTCTTTGGCTGGTTCTCTCAGTTTGGTCGGCTCGGTCGGTTCGGCTGAAGTTTTGGATCCGAACAAGGATTATGCGGACGCACGTCTCAATGCGCCGAATGTTCCGTCATCTTCCTACGCCGTGAAGCAAAAGTCGTCGGGCTGGTTGGCTTCGAAGCTTTCAGCGGCGACCAGAACAGCCCAGTCCGCGATCAATGAAGTTTCAAAATCACTCTTTGGCGCTCGGTCGAGCAACCCGACCCGAAGTGTTTCAAGTGCGACAACGCCTCCGAAGGTAGCCCTTCGCACGCCGGCCAGCGCCGCTGCCGACGTGCCGCGTGTAGCAGATCGTAGCGCTACCAGCGGTATCGACGCTGGCGAGTCACTTTCATTTCCAGGATTATCGAAATCATCATCGGGTGTTGTGAAGTACGACCTCGACAGTTCGGTGGCGGCGATTCCGCGTCTTCGTCTCCCTCAGGAGCCTCGGTTCTCTGCGAACCACTTTGCCTTAGATGCGTCGGCACAAAAAACACTCGAGTCGAAAATTTTGACGACACTTCAGACTCCGGAACTGACTTCGAACGACGAGTTAAAGCGTCTCCTGCGTCCACCGTTGGCGGTCTTGGCGTTAAAAAAGTCGCGATTGGTTTCAATTCAAAAAGGCAAAGTCGACACTTCGATTCTCGCAAAACTGAATCTCGTTCTCGCTCCGGAAACAGAACTGAAGCTTTCGAAGTTTGTTCCTTTGACGGACGATGAGATGCGGTTTCTGAGCGGCCTTTTACTTTACCAGCAAGGCAATCAGTGCGCGGCGGCTGTTGGACTATTTCATTCAATTTCAAACAAACCCGAGTGGCAGGCTGAAGCAGACTTCTTTTTGGCAACCTGCTCAAAAAGCATGGGGCTGATGACAGACTTCAGCGAGCGCGTTCGCCGCGTCTTCGAATCCGGCAGTGGCTTTTACTCGCATCGTCTTTTGCGTGAAATTGATTGGAACACGCCCAATGTGACGACGCGAAGTTTTGGCGAGGCGCTTGAAAAAGCAATGAAGAATCCTGAGGTCGTAAAAGACCAGACGCCTGAAACACTTGCGACGGCGGCTGCATTGATCTCAGAAAGCGCTGCGGCTGCAGAAAAATTTAAGACGGCGCTTGAGTGGTCAAAAAAGGTTCCCGATTCGCACCCCCGGTACTTACAAGCCAAGTTCGTAGAAGCCTTGTCAGAATATCAAATCGGATCTAAAGCTCGAGCCTTAGATCTGCAAGAGGGGCTGATTAAGCTTCCTCGCGCCGAGCAGTCGGCGCGTGAATTTCAAGGCTTGATCGCGCTGAATTTAGCACGAATGTACTTTCAAGAAGGTAAGTTCAAAGAAGCTCATCAAGCCTTCTTGACCGTAAACAAAGATCATCCTCTGTGGCTTCAGGGCCTCGCTGAAATGGGATGGGCGCAGTTGCTTTCGACGGACTACGAGGGCGCCATTGGAAACATGTACTCGATTCACTCGCCATTTTTTGCCGCGGCCTACAAGCCCGAGTCCTATGTCATTCGAACGATCGGCTACATCAATCTTTGCCAGTACGGTGATGCCTACCGGACGCTCTCGACTTTAGAAAAAGACTATCGACAAATGCTTTCAAGCATTGACCGCTACGACAAAGATATCAAATCGTTCAGCGATGGTCGCTATGGGACCATCCGACGTTTCCTTCAGGGCTTCAATAAACCAGGACGCACCGATCTAAAAGATGTCGATGGACTTCCAAGTCCGATTATTCGCGAAATCGCTCGCCAAAAAGACTTTCTCAATCTGCAGAAAAGTTTAAATCGTCAGATCGACGAGCGGGGAATTTACAATCGCATCGAAGCCGACATCGACCGAAGTTTGAAAGAGGCACAAGGAAAGGTCATGCAGACTCGTCGGCAAATCGATGGTCTTCGAAAAAAGATTGCCTCGATAAAAAAGAACACTCAGCTCGAACCCAATCGAGTGCCGTGGCAGGCCGAGTTGGACTCTGAGCTTGCAAGACTCAACGACCGTTTTTTCTCGATTGATCTTTTCAACGAGGCTAAAAAAGCCGTTGCCCAGTACAACCGCGAAGTGGTTGCGGGTGCGGATCGTCGCAGCGCAGAGATCAAGAGTCGCCTTGAGACTGTCGTTGCGAATCGCATCTTAAAAATCCGAACAGATCTCTCTCGCTACTTGGATAACAACGAACTCCTTCGTTACGAAGTGTTCGCCGCCAGCGGCGAGAACATTAGGTTCCAAGTTGCCGGCGGAGAAAAGTCGAACCGAGTTCCTGCCAGCGCGATCCCGAAGTCAAAATCCCTTCAGTGGGACTTTGATGGAGAGTACTGGGAAGATGAAATTGGTCACTACCGTTCAAGTCTTAAAAACAATTGCCCCAGTGGCAGCGAGTCTCGTCGCGAACAAGCCAGTCTTACCGGAGGCCCCCAATGAAGCGGACGTCACAACGAATCACACAACTGGCACTCTGTACTTTAGCGATCGCTGGGCTCAGCTCATCCGCTTCAGCTCGAACCGACGTGAAAGCAAAAGTTCAGCAATTGAACGAGAACGTTTCTGCTAGTAAAGCTAACCTTGAACAGTACGAGGCGGGCCTTAGAACCGTGGTCACCAACATTGGTGAAACAGACCGGGTTTTAAAGACAATCGAGCGCCAGAAAGTCGCTATCACCAAACAGACTGGCCAGTCGGCGAAAGATCAAACCAGCGTCGATGCGGCGAAGGTCGAAGTTGAGCAGAGTTTGAAGCGTGAGCGTGATTTGTTTTTGGAGGAAGAAAAGCAGTTGGAGGAGCTCCGTCGAGCGGCTCAGCGCATCGAAGCCAATCGTGAGAAGCGGCAAGCCAATATTTTGGTCTACGAACAACGTCTCAAAGCTGTCGAAGGTGAAAAGTCAGCGTGGACAGAGCGCAGCCAGTCGATCACGGACCTCGATGCTTCTTTAAAAGCAAAGGAAGAAGAGGCGCGGTCAGAAAAGAAGCGGCTTCAGGCCAAAAAGGCCGAGTACGAGGAAGAGGTTGGAAAGTGGAAAAAACAAGTTCGCCTCTCTGAACGAGCCGCTACAAATTTTCGCGGCCTCAAAGATCAGTAAACAGTCGGCTTAAGGCCGTGTAGAGTCAGGCGACTATGAACTTAAGGTCGCCCCTAAAAACAGACACAACGTCGTCCAATAAGACGTGGCCCTTCATAAAGCTGCCATTGGGTAAGTCGAGTGTAGGACCTTTTTTACCGGCGGTCTGTTCGGCCGCGGCTTTCGCGGTTCTTGGCGGAAGCGCCTGGTACTTTTCAGATAACTTTCCGGGCGTTAATTCTGTGCTGGTTGCGATCGTTTCCGGATTGATTGTTCTTATTTCTGGTCTCCTCTGGGTTTTGCTTCAACAGCTGCTTCGACTGCACCAAAGCCGCGAAAACCTTCGGCTGACCATTGAGTCTTCCACCGACATCGTTTTTTTGTTGGATGCGGCAGGCAATTATCTGGACGTATTTGCATCTTCAAAAGAGAAGCTCTTGGCGAGCCCCGCTTCAATTCGCGGGAGTTCAGTCCGCGACGTTCTGGGGGATGAGCTGGGTGGGCGTGTGGAAGGTATTATCGCCTCTGTTATGGCTTCTGGCGAAAACCAGACACTGGAGTATTCGATTCCAATTTCCGGGGAAGTGCTTTGGTTTGAAGCCGTTGTATCAAAACGAGATAACGAAAGTGTCGTTGGAACGATCCGCGATCGCACCAGAGAAAAGACTCTTGCTAAAGAACTCGACGAGCAGCGCCTGTTCATGGATAACATTCTAGATTCCATTTCTGATCCCATCTTTATTAAAGACGAACACCATCGTTGGCTCTATGGTAACAACGCGTTCAGCGCGCTTGTGGGTAGAAATCGAAATGAGTACTACGGAAAGTCTGACGAGGACTTTTTTCCGCCAGAGATAGCTCAGGTGTTTTTCGAGGCCGACAAGAAAACCTTCCTGGAAATGAAGGACTTCGAACAAGAAGAGCCCTTCGTAGGATCTGACGGCCGACGCCGATCCCTCTTAACGAAAAAAACGCCATTCATCGGCGTGAACGGCCGAAAAAAGTTGATCGGTGTCATTCGAGACATCACCGAACGAAAAGAGATGGAGCGGCAGATCGCTGACGAAAGGGCACGGCAGATCGCAGCCTCGCGTCTTGCAAGCCTTGGTGAGATGGCGGGCGGTGTCGCGCACGAGATCAACAATCCACTGGCCATTATTTCAGGTTACTCATCGAGACTGACCGATTTACTAAACCGCGAACCGATAGATAAGCAGCGAGCTCTGGAAATAGCGGGTCGAATTGATTCAACGACCACCAGAATTGCGTCCATCGTAAAAGGTTTGCGCTCGATTGCTCGCGATGGAAGTTTTGATTCCAAAGAAATAACGCCCGTCGAGTCTATCGTCTCAGAAACGCTGGGTCTGTGTTCTGAAAGATTCAGAAATCAAGGTGTTAAAATTGAAACGAAGATCGAGCCAGGAATTTTTGTTATGGTTCGCTCAGTACAGATGTCCCAAGTCCTACTTAACTTACTTACCAACGCCTACTATTCAGCCTCGCAATCCACAGAGGCTTTTGTTGGAGTTCAGGCTTACCTAGCGGGTGGGCAAGTCGAAATTGAAGTCACGGATTCCGGTGCCGGCATTTCACAAGAGATCCGCGACCGAATTTTTGAACCATTTTTTACGACAAAACCTGTGGGTCTCGGAACTGGACTCGGACTTTCGATCGCTGCGTCGATTGTTCGCGAGCATGATGGTAGTCTTTTCTTAGATCCGAACGCGACGTACACACGGTTTGTCATTAGACTTCCGGCGGTTGTGTGATCTCTTTTTGTTTTTGAGCCATTTCACGGAAGAGGCTCTCGCGTGACAAAAGTTCGGTAGGAGAACCAAGCTCCACCACCTCTCCCTGTTTTAGTACAACAACTTGATCAGCGTCGATCACCGTCGAAATCCGGTGGGCAATAATGATCGAGGTTCTGTTCTGCCGCGCTCGGAGAGTCGCTTCTTGAAGTAGTTTTTCTGTTTCAGAGTCGATGCTTGCAGTGGCTTCATCCAAGATTAAAATCTGAGGATCGAAGGCCAAGATTCGCGCAAACGCAATAAGCTGTCGTTCTCCAAGAGATAGATTCACGCCTCGTTCTTCGACTTTCGCATCTAAACCACCGGGTCGCATCTTTAGAAGTCTCGAAAGTCCGGCCTCGCCTGCAGCCCACAAAATGCGTTCGCGAGAAATATTGGGATCGTCGAGACTGATGTTTTCGGCGATCGTACCGCGGAAGAGAAACACGTCTTGTTGAACGACGCCAATCGCGCGTCGAACTTCTTGGCGCGGAACTTCAGAGAGATCGACACCATCAAGTTGGATCTGACCTTCGGTCGGATCTCGAAAGCGTTGAAGCAGGGAAATCAGAGTCGATTTTCCGCTGCCCGTGCGTCCAACAACAGCCAATGTTTGACCGGCTTTTATTTGGAAGCTGACGCGGCTAAGGGCCAAAGGCAGCGCTTCCTCATAGCGGAAAGAAACTTTCTCGAAACTGAGTTGGCCCAAGAGAGGTCGAATTAAATTTCTGGGGGTGGCGGGCGACGTTTCAGACGACTCTTCTAAAAGTGAAAATATACGTTCGCCGGACGACACGCTGTTTTGAAAAAGCTGGTAACGCTCCAAAATATTTCGAAGTGGGTCTCCAAAGTCTTTTACGTGAAAAATGAAGGCGACCATCGCGCCGGTTGTGACAGCACCTTGGGCTGTTAGATCTCCACCAATGTAAAGGGCCGTTGCAACGGAGATGGCGGTAAAAATTGAAACTGTCGGGTAGAAGAGGGCATAGAGCGAGACTGCTTTTAGGTTGGCACTTTTGTACAGATGCGAGAGTCGATCAAAACGATCGTTCTGAGCACCGACTCGATTGAACAACTGAGTGACGCGAATGCCAGAGACGTTTTCAGCCACAAACGCGTTGATCGTTGAGACATGTTTTTTCGCCTCGCGCTGAACGATCAAAATACGATCAGAGAGGCGAAACGCGAGGTAGATCATGGGCGGCGCCACTAAAAGTGTGAGTAAAGTCATTTTGACTGAGATCAAGGACATGGCGATCACGATTGTGACTATTGAAATGACACTTGAGAAGACGCTGAGAAGCCCTTGGTTGAAAAGTTCGGTCAAGCTCACAGTATCGGCCGTTAAACGTGTCACAATTTTTCCGCTGGGAACACGGTCGAAGTAGGCCGCCGGTAAGCTTTGAACGTGGTCCACCAAGTGATCGCGCAACCGGTAAAGAACGCGCTGTCCGATGCGTGCAAACCACGCTGCGATTCCTGCTTGAAGTGACATCATTATCACTTCCAAAACGAAGTAAACCCCGGCCGCGATCAAAAGAAAGTTCATATCTTTCGCAATCAGGCCGCGATCGATCGCTAGGCCAAAAAGCATAACAATACCTCGTCCGATCAAAGCATTGATGATGACGAGTCCTGCGACGGCCGCGCACCGCCAAAGATCGGGCCGAAAGTAGGGAGCTAGCCTCAAGAGAAGGCCGATAACACCGAGGCCGCCCTTGAGGCGATCCGCGCTGTCGTGTGTTTCATCCGTCGGGCTATTTGACGTCATAAAAGAGTCCCTTCGGTCTCGATGCGCTTGGGTTCCGCCCCACTGCTCTTAGTCTCGCTTTGAAGCTCGTGAATTCGTCGATACGTGGGACTCAGTTTTAAAAGTTCAAAGTGAGTGCCAATCGCTTCTACTGAGCCTTGATTTAAAACCAAGATCCGATCTGCCTCCGCGACCGCTGCAAGACGATGCGAGATAATGAGTGTTGTGATCTCACTTTCTTTTTTCTCATCGCTCCCAATATTTTTTCTTCTCAGCGATGAAAGTACCGAGGCTTCTGTTTTTCCGTCGACGGCCGACAAGCTATCGTCGAGAATGACGAAATCGGCCGATTTCGTGTGAGCCAACGCGCGTGCGATGGTCATTCGCTGCCTCTGTCCACCAGAAAGATTGACGCCCTTCTCCCCCAGCCAGGCGCGAAACCCCAGCGGCAGGCGATCAATTTCTTCACGAAGTGCGACGGCATCGGCGTGCGCTATGGCTTCTAAGAGCTCAGCGTCTTGAGGCTCAGAATTTTCGTCAGAACTTTTATCAGTATTTTCGGTGCCGTTAATTTTTGTCGCAGCGTCTCGCCCGAAAAGAATATTTTCAGCCACGGTTCGAGAAAATAGGAATGCGTCTTGCGGCGCAACTGCGAGGCGGGCTCGCCATGATTCCAGATCGAGATTTTCAAAAGTTTCACCGTTGATGAACAAGCAGCCCTCGGGCGCAGGCCGGATTCCACCCAAAATCTGTACGAGCGTTGATTTTCCGCTGCCGACGGGGCCCACGATTCCCAAAGTTTCTCCACGCCGCAGTGAGAAACTCACGTTGCTGAGAGCAGGATGACCCGCGCCAGGATAGGTGAAGGTCAAATTTTCGACTCTTAGTGATTCAAAGCGTGCGATTTTTGTTCGGCCAAGATTTTTCACGTCGGGAGCGGCCTGAAATACTTCGGCCATGCGGGCGTAACTCGAACGTCCTTGCTGAACAAGTGAGAGGCCAGATCCAATCGCGGCCATCGGCCAGACCATTCGTTTGATATACTCATGAAATGCGACAAAGGTTCCCAACGTAACAGCACCGCTTAGTACATCGCGCGAGCCCCAAGCCAACAAGATGACGCTTCCTGTGGCGACCCCAATTTGTAGTGCGGGTTCAAACATCGCATCGTACTTCGCAACGCGGTTCGACGCCGTCGCAAAACGATTCGAAAAAACACGGAATGAATTTAAGCGTTGGGTCTCTTGAGAAAACCCCTTCACCACGCGAATGCCCGTGACAAGTTCTTGAGTGTAGCCACTCATTTCGCTCAACCGGTCCTGGCTATCGCGGCTGGCGGTAGCGATTCGGTTTTCCATAAACCGAATCACGAACGGTATAAACGGCAAAAGAATCAACGTCTTCCACGTCCACTCGACAGAAATGGAAAGCATGAAAGGAACAATAAAGATGATCAGAAAAAAAGCGTCGAGTAAAATCAGAAGTCCGGGTCCGACAGCCATACGGAAAGTATTGACGTCGTTGATCATCAAGCTCATCAACTCGCCTGTGGGATTTTTCTCGAAAAATGTAGGCCCGAGCCGCGTGTATTTCGAGAAAAGTCGATTTCTCAAATCCTCCGCAACAGAGTGATGAAATTTTCCAAAATGAAGACGCCACTGGTAGCGGAACGCGACTGTGCCGAGCATAAACAAAAGATAAAGTCCGATCGCTTCGTGCAATTTTTTTGAATCGCTGGCGGTGATGGCGTCGATCGCCTTCATCAAAGCGAACGGCGTCAGAATATCGAAAAGATTCGTCAGCGCCAGAGTCACTGTGCCTAAAGTAAACGGGCGCCAAAGGCGGCGCACATACGCTGAAATGGGTTTAGAGTCGTCGATTTCTGGCACGGAAGTTACCTTCGGCAGGTTCAATTTTTTTTAAAAAGACTGAAAGAATGGCACTAGTTAGCCCGTTCTGTCTATCTTGAGGGCCACGGGCATTGCTCAGATCTTTTTAAACTCAACTGAGTACAGAGCCCGGCTTGGCCCTTCGCAATATCGTCGCATTTAGACCCTGAATTTGACCTCCCTAAATCCCTACGGCTACCTGGTGGGATGCTAGAGTATTTCCACAATTTCTTTCAGGCGCTTGCCGCGCCCTTGGATGATCCGGGATCACGCCTTTTTCATCTCAATATGTTGGCCTCTCTGGTTCTCGTTATCGTCTTCGTTACTTTATCCAAAAAGTCGCCGGTGCGAGGCGGACGGAAGAGAGTTGCGAGCCTCCTGTTTCGTGCTCGGTACTGGTGGAATCGTTCGACCCGCGCCGACTATCAAATTTACGTTTTGAATTCGCTGCTCAAAGTTTTGCTGCTGATTCCATTCTTGGATTTTGGTTATCGGTTTTCTCAGTGGACGGTAAAGGGGCTTTTGGCGTTTCATGGAGATTTCTTAGGGCTCTCGCCGACATTCGCTGGGCTTCTCGCGATGACGATTTTTAGTTTTGTTTGGGACGATCTGCTACGTTTTGTTCATCACTTAGCGATGCACAAAATTTCGTGGCTTTGGCCGTACCACGCCGTTCACCATTCCGCTCGCATTCTCACCCCGATGACGCTCTATCGAACTCACCCCGTCGAAGCTGCGATGGCGACCGTTCGAAACAGTTTGAGTCTTGGAGTTTCCACGGGGCTCTTCCTTTTTCTTTTCGAAGGTCGATTCACATTGATCACGTTTTTAGGGGTGAATCTTTTCGGCCATATCTTTAATTTTTTGGGCTCCAACCTCCGACACTCCCATATTCCACTTTCGTTCGGAATTTTTGAGCGGATTTTTATTAGCCCCCTCCAGCATCAGATCCATCATTCTAGAGAAGCTCAAGATCATGATCAGAATTTCGGAGTATCGCTTTCTCTGTGGGACGGAGTTCTGGGCACTTTGCGTTTGTCGAATTCGTTGGGTGCGCGGCGCTTGAGCTTCGGGCTTCCAGGGCCGTTCGAAAGCAGAGTGTCGCGCCTGATCTCGGCCCCCTTTATCAATACGTTTTCAAAAGTCTCTCAGGTCTCTTCCAATTGCTGTCTTTGGTTGTCGAGAGCAGTGGCCGCTGTAACAACGAAGGTGAAACACGGACACCTCAACCTCATGCAGCCTCTTGCCGCAAAAAAAATACTTGGAGCTAAAAGATGAAGACCCTTGGCCAACACCTAATGACCCTCTGCAAAGCGACGAAATTACCGTCAGCAGTTTTATCAGTAGTTTTGATCGGCGGATCTTTGATGACCGCAACTCCGGCGTCAGCCGACCTCACTGTTTACACAGATCGCCCGACGGCTCGACTTCAGCCCATCGCCGACGAGTTTACAAAAGCGACGGGGGCAAAAGTCGTCATCGTCGAACAGGCGTATCCGAAAATCTTGGCACAACTGAAGACCGAGGGCGCAACGTCGCCAGCCGATGTTTTGTTCGTGAAAGACTTGGTCTATTTGGCCGAGCTGTCAAACCTCGGTTGGTTTCAACCAATGGTATCGACCCTCGCTGAACAATCGGTGGCTTCTCAGATGCGCGATCCAAAACTACTTTGGACCGCGATCACAATTCGCGGACGAACGATTGTCTACGATTCGACTCGTGTGGCGGCGAGTGAGCTCAAGGGCTACGAGGATTTGGCGACTGCGAAGTGGGCCGGGCGTTTGTGCTTGCGCACGAGCCAATCAGCTTACAACGAAGCTTTGGTGGCGGGCCTTATCGAGACTCACGGTGCGGTGAAAGCGGCAGCTATTGTCGACGGTTGGGTTCGAAACCTGGCGACCGATCCGATCTCGGGTGACACGGGCGTTCTTGAGGCCATCGCCAGCGGCGTTTGTGACGTGGGTATCGTGAACACTTACTACCTCGGCCAGATGGTCGCGAAACAACCTGCGTTTCCAGTGAAGGCCTTCTTTGCTGACGCGCTCTCGACAGGCGTCTTTGGAAATGGAACTGGTGCTGGCGTCGCAGCGACATCGAAGCAAAAAGAACTCGCCACACGTTTTATCGAACTTCTTTTGTCGGATAAAAATCAACTCGAGATGTCAGCCGCAAATTTCGATTACCCAGCAAAAATGGGTTTGTTGCCGACAACGCTCGTTAAGGACTGGGGCGTTTTTAAATACAACGAATCAAATTGGACTGTGGTTGGTTCGCGAGCTGGAGAGGCGCGCGATCTCATGAAAGCCGTTCAGTACAAGTAAAGGAACTCTTACGAAAACCTGGTACCGTCCCGCATTTATCTTTTCGATCTTGATCCACGCGGCGATTTTCGTCGCGATGGATCCGTTCGACGTTCAGAACCTTCAGACTTCGTCCATTGAAGTTGAGTTGGTGATGGGCCCTGAACGTGAGCCATCAGCGGCTCCGTTGCGGGCGCCAAAAGAAATTAAGGTTCCGCGAGCGAAAACTGTGAAAGCAAAATCCGCCGTAGTGGCCGAACCGCAACCGCCTGATGAGCCGCCTGATGTCCTCGAAAATGTAGCGACAAAATCGCAGCCAGAATCGCAGCCAGAAACGCAGCCAGAAACGCAGCCCGAAACGCAGCCCGAATCGGCGACGACCACTGATGTGACGGCCGGTTCATCGGTAGAGACTGTTGCTTCTGGAGGTCCGGTGCTTTCGCCAGAGCAGCGCTACCTGGCCGATGTTCGACGTCTTTTGGAATCAAAAAAGAATTATCCGATGGCGGCTCGCAGGCTTGGGCACCAGGGTCGGGTGGTTGTTCGATTTGTTGTTGGTCGCGACGGACACATTATCGAAGCTAAAATTACTCAAGGAAGCACGTCCGACATATTGAACCGTGCCGCTCGTTCGCTCATTGAAAATATTGGCGGACTGAAACCGTTTCCCACAGAAATTCGTTTGGCTGAATGGGCCGTAGTCGTTCCCATTGAATATCAGATGTAGGTTCTCCTTTAAGGATAGGGTCATATCAAGTGAAAGAAGTTATAAAAATCCGTCGTGCTGGCTTCACCCTTACGGGCTTTGCTCTGGCTGCCGTGTTTCTTTCGGGCTGCAGCGACTTTTTTAATTCGAAAAATGCCACCGATTCGCCGGCTGGTCCGGTCGCCAAAGGCGAGCGTCCGGAAGTGAATCCGCTCCCACCGGGATTCGAAAATCCGAACGAAGGACCTTTCACCGAATCGAAGATGTTGGTGAATCTGGGTTTGAATGTCGTCGCCAAAGCTGCGACCAAGTTCAACGTCGAAGCCGCCGTTTTAAGCCAGCGTGTGGATGAACTGTGCCCTGCGGTGAATGCCAAAACGGACGACCGAACGCTGGAGTCCGCGAAGCTCACGGAGGCAAAAGATCAGTGGAAACGCACGATGCGCGCCTACCATTTTGTCGACAGTGCTCCGGTCGGACCTTTGTGGGCTGATGACAAAATACTGTCGAGTCAGATCTACGCTTGGCCACTTTTTAACTCGTGCGGCATTGATGTGGAAACTTTAAAGGTTTTTGAGGGCCTCGGCACAAGTGTGGCCGATCTGCCTGTTCCAGTTCGCGGACTTGCTGCTGTCGAATATCTTCTCTTTGATTCAAAACTGGATTCCAAGTGCAACGCGCGCGCTTATCCGCAGATCGCGGCCTGGGTCGCGCGTCCCGCGGCTCAGAAAAGCTATGATCGCTGTCGAATGGCATCGGCACTGGCCAAAGACGTCGCTCGTCGCGCAGACATTTTGGCGCGTGAGTGGAATCCCAGCGGCCGCAATTATACGAAAACATTTATCGATGGTTCGGACCCGTTGATGAAAACTCCGAAAGAGGCAACGAACGTTTTCTCGGATGCGCTTTTTCAGATCGAAGCGGTCAAGGATGTTCGACTTGGTCGACCTCTTGGACGTCACCGCGACTGCGTGTCGGCGGAGGGGAAGTGCCCCGAATCCATCGAACACCCTTATGCCGAATTTGCTTTCCAGGCAATCGAAGCCAGACTTTTGGGATTTGAGGCCGCCTTCTTCGGAATTTCTGATGGCACCGAAGGTTATGGTTTTGACGATCTGTTGGCGAGCCGCGGTCACAAAGATATTGCCGACCGGTTGCGCGGTCTTTTGAAAGACGGCGTTCGCGCATCGAAGAGTTTTTTAGCCGAAGCGTCGGTCGTTAACTTTAAGTCGATTGTCGAAAGCATGGACCCTGTTGCTTGTGCCGAGACGACACGACTCGATCGAAAGGTCGAAGTGTGCGGTCTGTTTCAAGATGTTCGAGATATTTCTGCGGTCTTAAAAGCCGAAGTCATGTCTGTCCTGGCCCTGCGCGCGCCGCCGACTTACCAAGGCGACAATGACTAGTAGGTCTTTGAGCGCATCGAAGTATTTCGGTGTCGCGTTTTCATTTTTCATTGCGGCAATGACATCTCCGCTCGCGCTGAGCGAGGAGGCGCTGCCGCAAAATGCCGAAGCGGAAATCGAGACCATTCAGGTTTTAGGTGGTTCGCGGTTTGACCTTGTTCAGCCGACATCTCCGACCCGTGTTTCCCAAAAAAAGCTTGAGAGCCTTAAAACCACGAATGTCGGCGAAGCTCTAAAAAGCGCGCCTGGCGTTTACGTTCGTGAAGAGGACGGTGAGGGGCTTCGACCCAACATCGGTCTTCGTGGAACAAATCCCGATCGCTCAAAAAAAATAGTAATTCTGCAAGATGGAATTCTGATCGGGCCAGCACCCTATGCGGCGCCCGCGGCTTACTACGTACCTTCGATGATCAATACGGAGTCGCTAGAAGTGCTGAGCGGATTTTCCGCTGTTCACTATGGGCCCAATTCTATTGGCGGCGCGGTCAATTATTTGACTCATGACTTTTCGCCGAAGTCTTCGCTGGATTTTGGTTATGGTTCTTTTGAAACATCTCGTTTGATTGCCACCACAGGTGGCGTCGGAGAAAACTTCTCGCATTCTATTCGAGTCTCGCGTGTTTCCAGCGGCGGCTTTAAGCAACTGGACGGAGGAGGACCGACCGGGTTTTCTCAAGACAGCGTCCTTGCAAAATTTAAAGTCGGTTCAAATTTTAAGACGACGCTGGGGTGGTCACGAGAAGATTCACAAGAAACTTACTTGGGTTTATCTCAAGCTGACTTTAGCCAAAATGCGTACCGACGTTATTCGGCCTCCGCCGCGGATCAAATGAAGTGGCAACACTTGTTGGCCCAGGTCGAATACGAATCCTCTGTTGGGTCGGATGACACTTTAAAAGTGACGGCCTATCACCATCAGTTTTCACGTCGATGGTACCGCATCGATAGATTTCGAGATTCTACAGTGAACCTTCGGGACATTCTGAGGGATCCCACGGCCGCAGGAAATCAGCTTTTTTACGATATTCTTCGCGGAGCCTCGGATACGAGTTCGGTTGGAAGCGGTGGTGAACTTGTGATCGCTAGCAATGATCGCGATTACGTTTCCGAAGGACTTCAAGCCCGATGGGTCGGAGAGGGAATCACTGGAGATTTGAAGCACTCTTATCAGGGAATTTTCCGCCTTCATCACGACCGGATTGAGCGAAATCACACTTTTGATTTTTACGAGATGAACGGCGGCCGCTTACAAAAAACTGCGACCGGTACACAGCGAGATCGACTCAATAGGGACGAAGCACTGGCCGCACTGATCAGCGCTCAAGACGATGTGACGATAGGCGATTACACATTGACTGGAGTTGCGCGATTTGAAGTCGTGAGCTTTGAGTTTGAAGATCGCCTTACGGGTATCAGTCGTTTTCGTTCGGACTCTGTTTTTGTCCCGGGATTAAGTTTACTCAAAAAATTGGGCGATAATTTTTCTGCACGTGGAAGTGTGAACTTGGCTGCGACCGTCGCCGGACTTGATTCAACGGGACGAGAAAAGCGTGAAGAGGCCATGAATTACGAAATCGGCCTCAAGTACTTTGCCGGAGAACGAGACCTGCAAGCCGATGTGACATTCTTCCTCAACGACTACGAAAATCTCACCGGGACGTGCACGGCTTCAACCGGATGCGCCGCCGCCTCTTTGGATTCCCAGGTCAACGGCGGCCGGGCGCGCGTGCTTGGCGCTGAAGCTCGCTTTGCCGACGGATTTCAGGTTGGACCCGTGTGGATACCGGCAATTTTGAATGCGACTTTAATTTCGGCGTCTCTTCAGTCGTATTACAATTCCACCAACGCCGAATGGGGCGTTGGACCCATCGCGACCGGTGACCCGCTACCTTACGTTCCCGAACTTCAATACAGTGCTTCGGTGGGCGCCGAGTGGTCGAAGGGGCGACACAAGTTTTCCAATGAAGTTTCACTGAATTTTCAGAGCCGAACTTTCGATCAGAGCAGTGTGACCAATCGGACCGAAATCCCTGCCTTCGGTGTCGCCAATTGGAGCGGGCGCTATGAATGGGATTCTGGGCGGTACCTTCAGCTGAAGGTCGATAATATTCTGGGGCGAGAGTACGCCGTCGCCGCACGTCCTTTCGGACTTCGCCCCGGTAAACCGCGGACGTTTTTAGCGACGCTTGGTTTTTCTTTTTAATAGATCAGAATTAAATTAGCGAACGACCTTGGGCTTTGCGGGCAGCTTGCCTTTGGGCTTTGAAGGTGCGGCCTTTGGTCCTTCACAAACATCTTCGAAGGCTGCGATGATGCCGTCCCGTCTTGTGCTGCGAAATGAAACAATGCCGACGCTACCGCGGCTCAAAGCCAATTCCGCGATGGCTCGGTCTTGGGAGCGAGTGTTTGTTTTCATAGCGCTCACAAGATCAACAAGCTCCACCATCGCTCTTGAAACGTCGGGAACGGCAAAGAGACGACGCAGCCGATTCCGCGTTCCGACCGAGGGATGTTCAGTCGCCAAAAGAAGATTCGCATACTCGCGGCGAAGAATTGTCAGTTCCGAGGACGTCAGTCGGTTGGAAGCGACGAGGCTTTCAAGTCCATCGAAAATCTCTTTCGTTTTTCGCTCAAGCGCTAACTGCTCATTTTTAAGTGGCTCCGATTCCATGGGCGTAAGTTGAACGGAGCGACGAATTTTATCGTTTTGTAGCCACGCGCAGGGGCTGGCGCCGGGGCAAATTCCTGCCGTCATTGCGTCTTGAACTTTGGCGGAAATAGCGCGGCGAGATTTTAACTGAGATTTCAATTGATCAAATCCTGCGGCGAATTTCTGACCCGTTTTGTCGCCAAGCTCGGCCTCAGTTTTTTCAACTCCGATCCATGTGACGTTGTCCTTTGAAAGACGTTCCTTCACCCATGGTGCTTTCGAATTGAAACTAACAAGGAGTGGCTTTCCCATCGATGTCAGCTTGGTGAGGCCATCATTGACCGCGACTTCGTCATGGGACTTATCGGCAGCGAGGACGGCCGTCTGAGTCAAAAGTCTCGAGTGAGATTCAGAGGGTTGAGGACCGAACTCAAAAAATATTTTTGATCCGGTTTTAGAAATCATTTCGCCGTTTTGGACTTTGCAGACTTCAAGCTGCACGTTCGTCGCGGGCTCAGGAAGTTCCGCCACGTCGGCGTGGGCTGCGGGAATTGCGGTCGAAATGACAAAACCAAAGAATTTTCTAAATTGGTTCCTAAAGTGATTGCGGGGTTGCAGTGAGGCACCGTCGAGGTTTTCAAGTTTCAAAGGTGAAACACGTCCCAAGCCAAGCTTCGCGCAGTTTTCATCGTCCGTGGTCGCCCGGCAGTACTCGGAGAGGAAACGAGAGTAGGCAATCCATCCGAAAGTTTCAGAGGAGCTGGTGAGGGCCGTTGGCCAACCATGTTTTACGGCCGAAGTCTGGGTGGTTTCACACGAAGCTGTTGGAGACGTTTCCCAGATTTCATTTCCGGCTGAGCAAAACCGAATTTTTCCATTCGAAAGGGGCTCCTCAGCCACCTGCTTCATAATTTCTGTAACAGCCTGATCCAGCGGCTTCCGCTCGGCATCTGTCATCAGTCGGAACTCGGTCCACGTCGGAAACGAGCGAGGCGCCGACTCACTGGCAATCGACGAAGCGGCGCTCGGCGCAGCAGGAGTCGTCGACACGAAAAGAGCGACGAGAAAACTGGTCACGATGTTGGCGCTGAAAGAGGAAATTCTCACAAAGCTCAGTGTAGCGAAAGTTTCTCTATCGATCTTCGAATTTCGAAGTGTTCCGCTGAACACGCACTGAATTGCCTCACGGACCCGATAAAGGTCTGGGGTGTTCACACAAGATCAAAAAAAAGAGCCTCCTTAAGAGGAGGCTCGGGAGGGATTTCAGATGCGCTCGACTCGTTAGCGCGTCAAGAAACTAGCGCATTAGGTTTTCGACAGAAAGTTTTCCGCCAGTCACAGACTTTCCATTCATCGCTGCGATCGGCTTTGTGGAATTCATAATCGCAGCTTTCACTTCCATCATCGTCGCTTTCGGATGATCCGCCCAGTAAAGTGCTGCTGCACCTGACACGTGAGGAGCCGCCATCGACGTTCCATCCCAAGTGATCGACAAACCGAATTCCGGGAGGTCGATAACTTTATCGCTGTAGCCATTCTCGACCGTTGTCGAGAACACGGCGACACCTGGCGCACCAACATCGACCGAAGTCAGACCCCAGTTCGAGAACGTGCCAAGCGCATCTGTTTTGTCGATCGCAGCCACCGAAATGATGTTCTCATGAGGGTAACTTGCAGGATACGCCGGAGCGCTGTTCGTGTCGTTGTCATACCCTTTGCCTTGCGCATCGCCATTGCCGGCAGCTGCTACAAAGAGTTGGCCTGCCAAACGCGCCTCTTCAATAATGTCTCGAAGCGCTTGATTGCCGACGGTGTCGGCGGGATCTTCGCCGGAAGATCCCCAAGAGTTCGACGACACTTTCACGCCCATTTTAATAGCGTAAGCGATCGCTTTGACGGCGCCTTCGGTTGAACCCTGGCCTTTTTCACTTAAGAAACGAAGGGCCATGATCTGTGCGCTTGGAGCAACGCCGGCAATTCCTTTGCCGTTGTCGCCACGAGCCGCTACATTGCCTGCGCAGTGTGTGCCGTGACCTGGGTTTCCACCGCCGAACAAAAGTTCCAACGGTTCGACGCTGAGGTCGAAGGGTTTATTGTCGTCCGTGACAAAATCCCATCCGACCACGTCATCGACGTAGCCATTTTCATCGTCATCAACACCATTGGTAGCCATGTCGCGACCCTGTGAATCGACGCCAGTTTCGCCCGGGTTTCTCCACATATTGTCGACAAGATCTTCGTGAGTGTAATCGACGCCCGAATCAAGAACGGCGACGACAACGCCTTCGCCCTTGGCGCCTTTCCAGCCAGAAACAACGTTGTTGTCGACCATGCCCCACTGGTTATCAAAGAGCGAGTCGGCGCCAAATCCTGGCGCGGTCGTCTTTGGGATTTCTGGGTTGTCGACTTTTGCGCTCGGAGCAAAAATATTACCGGGGCCACCGGCCGCATTCACTTTTTGAAGAAGAGCGTCGCGAGTTGGCCCGTTGGGCAGCCGATAATCTTTTAGCTGACGAATCGGATAATTTTTTTGAACAACCATCACGCCGGGAAGCGCTTGAAGTGCGCGAACAGAAAGAGCCGACGACTTTGACGTCGTTTTAAGGCTGATCCATTGGCCACCGTCGTGAAGTCGGCTTGTGAGTGGAGCGACTTTCGTTCCGACGTCGCCAGCGAGGCGAGTCAGCTGAGTCATTACTCCTTTTGATTTTGTACCTTGAACCTTGATCAGAAGATCTTGAGCGGCGACGGCCGTAGAAGTGGCTGTCGAAACGATTGCTGAGAACATCAGCATTTTACCGAGAAAAGTCATTAGTCCCTCCGTAGTGAACACCGCACGATCGATGTGCGGAAAAAACAAGCGACGGACCCTCCGCCGCCGCTTGCTTATTTTGAACGCCAGGCCATCCGTGCCCGACGTTCGTCGTACGCATCCATGCGTTCTGAAAGTCTAGGCGGTTCCATTTCGGAACCGCAATAAAAAGATGCAACGGTGGGCGCGCGATCAATGCGCTGCATTGCCAATGGAGTTCACGAACATTTGCATCAGTGGAGTCATCGGTAAAGTCATCAGGCCACTCATCAACGGTTCGCACCGAACACTTCGCCAAATTTTCGTGCTGAGCCGCGAGCGCAGTTTTCAAAAAGTCGGGTGTTCGTTCCGACTTGGTCGCAGTTCATATTTTTCTCGAACAACACTTACGCGCTGCGAGGAGCTTCGAAAATAACGATTTTCGGGTACACTCACCTTCGGTAAATGAAAGCGTAACGATATTCCATCTGTCTCGCAATCTTACTGGTTCGGAGTGTTCGCGTGTCGAATTCGTCATCTGGTTCGTCTGGTTCTTCGGTCGTCTCGGCTCAAATTCATCCTGCGAATGCGGCTCCTCTCGTAACGAAGCTTGCGGATCAAGCGCTGGAAGATGCTTCAAGGCAGTTCGCCTTCACAACTCGCCTCGATGATATCGTCGCATGGGGTTCAAAAAACTCATTGTGGCCAATGCCCTATGGAACGGCCTGCTGCGGAATCGAACTTATGTCGGTCATGGGACCGAAGTACGATCTCGCGCGCTTCGGTGCAGAAGTTGTTCGTTTCTCTCCTCGCCAAGCGGATCTCTTGATTGTGGCAGGAACGATCACAGAAAAAATGGCGCCGGTTCTTGTTCACATCTACGAGCAGATGTTGGATCCAAAGTTTGTTATTTCAATGGGCGCTTGCGCTTCGAGCGGCGGATTCTACCGTGCGTATCACGTTCTTCAGGGCATTCATCAAGTGATCCCGGTCGACGTTTACGTTCCGGGTTGCCCGCCGACACCAGAAGCCGTCTTGGACGGCGTAATGACATTGCAACGAATGATCGGTGAGCACACGCCACGCCCGTGGCGCGACAACTGGAAGCGTCCCGCCTTTATCAAATCAGTTTAGAAAATCGCCCCGCACTGTATAGGAAGTTGAATGGAAACCACATCACAGCAGTTCGATCTCATTCGCAGCGACCTTTCTCAGTTCTCTCTTGGAACATCGGTCCTGTCGCCCGCGACGATTGAGAAATTCAAATTCCTCACCACTCCGGTCGGGGACGATGTTCTGGAAGTTCCGCGCGAAGCGATTCCAGCACTTTTCCGAGTTCTCAAAGAATCGGGTCGTTTTGATTTCTTCATGGACGTCACTTGCGTCGATCACTTGAATCAGATGGCGGGACGCACGCGTCGGTTCGACGTCGTTTATCACATGTTCTCTTCGAAAACTTACTCGCGGCTTCGTGTGAAAACGCAAGTGGGCGAGGGCGAAACGATATCGACGATCTCTAACATCTACAAAGCGGCCAATTGGTTCGAGCGCGAAGCTTGGGATATGTTCGGGGTTGTTTTCGAAGGTCATCCAAATCTCACGCGCCTTCTTACGCACCATGAGTTCAAAGGCCATCCGCTTCGAAAAGACTATGATGCCGATCATCAGCAGCATTGCTCGTCGGCACTTCCGCTTCATTTCACCGACGATGCGACTTTTAAGCCTGGCGACCGACAGCTTGTTCCTTTGAACATTGGACCGTCTCATCCAGCGACTCACGGAACTCTTCGCGTGATGGCCGAAGTCGACGGCGAAACGATCGCGCGTGCGAACGTCGAACTTGGATTTCTTCACCGCTGTTTTGAGAAAATGGCCGAGACGCATCCCTACAACCAGGTGATCCCTTACACGGATCGACTCAACTACTGCTCGGCGCCGATCAACAATATCGGTTACTGCAAAGCTGTTGAACGACTTCTCAACGTCGAGATCCCACCCAAAGCGCAAGCGATGCGTGTGATTTTGACCGAGCTTTCTCGTATCATCGATCACTTCGTTTGCCTTGGCGCGAACGCTGTCGATCTCGGTGCCCTCACGGGCTTCTTCCATCTCTTCACGTACCGTGAGCTTGTGTACACGCTCTTTGAAAAACTTTGCGGTGCGCGCCTGACAGTGTCGATGACTCGTGTCGGCGGCATGGCTCAGGATGCTCCCGAAGGTTGGTTCGACGATGTTCTTGATGCTTGCAAAAAGATTCGCGGCGGCATCGAGACCGTTGAAGGTCTTTTGACTGGAAATAAAATTTGGCAGCAGCGGACGCAAGGTGCTGGCGCCATCACAGCTGAAAACGCGATTGCTTGGGGTTACACAGGACCATGTCTGCGTGCAGCTGGCGTGGGACTCGATCTTCGTAAAGCGGCGCCGTACTATATGTACGACCAGCTCGATTTCAAAATTCCTGTAGGAACAACCGGCGATGTCTACGATCGTTACTTGGTTCGCGTCGCTGAAATGCATGAGTCGCTAAAAATCATCGAGCAGGTTTGCAAAAATATTCCTGAGGGCGATTACACAATCCGCGACAAGTCGATCGTTCTTCCTGAAAAGAGCGACGTCTACGGAAACATCGAAGGATTGATGAATCACTTCATGTTGATCATCAAAGGCCTTCGACGGTGAACTTGGATTTTACCTTGTGAGTGATGGCAGTGGTCGGCCGTACCGATTGAAAGTGCGTCCCCCATGTTTTGCTATTTACCAATCGTTCCCCGAGCAAGTGACGGGTGGCCTTTTGGCTGACGTCGTCGCTATTTTGGGTTCGATGAATTTAATTGCCGGCGAACTCGACCGCTAGGTACCTTCTTCCCTTTCGAAACGCGTCGCGTTTCAGAAAGGAAGAAGGTACTCGAGGAAGGAAGAAGTGATGTTTAAGCTCTCTGATGAAGGTTTGAAGTACGTAAAAAACGAACTCACTCGCTATGAAGTGAAGCAGTCGGCGATCATTCGTTGCCTTTACCGCGCGCAAGACGAAAACGGCGGTTGGGTCAGTCCCGATGTCATTTCTCACTTGTCGGCCGTGATGGAAATCCCCAGCGCGCAGATCGAAGAAGTCGCGACGTTCTACACGATGTTCAACAAAACACCGGTCGGGAAAAACCACATTCAAGTGTGCGTGACACTCACTTGCGGAATGCTGGGCGGTCGTGAACTCTGCGACTCCATGATGAAAGAAGCGGGCTGTAAGAAGACGGGCGACGTTTCTCCGGATGGCCTCTTCACTTTTTCGAAAGTCGAGTGCCTTGGATCTTGCGACACGGCACCGATGATCCAGATCAACCGCGACCCTTACACTGAAAACCTCAACACTGAAAAAGGCCTCGAGCTTGTTCGAAAACTTCGAACAGCGGGCGGCGCCGGCGCCTCGGGCAAGGGACACTAAGCAATGGCTGAAATAAAATATCTTTCTGAACATTACGCAAAACCCGAGTACCAAACGCTCGACGGCTACAAAAAGTTCGGCGGCTACGAGATGCTCGCAAAAGCTCTGAAAATGGAGCCGCAAAAAATCATCGACGAAGTGAAAGCTTCAGGCCTTCGCGGCCGCGGCGGCGCAGGATTCGCCACGGGTGTGAAGTGGGGCTTTCTTCCCAACAACGGAGAGCCTCGTTACCTTCTTTGCAACGCGGACGAGTCTGAGCCAGGAACTTTCAAAGATCGCGTGATGATGGAGCGAGCTCCGCATCAGCTGATCGAAGGCATGCTCATCTCGGCGTTCGCGATCAAGTCGAACAAGGCTTATATTTATATCCGCGGCGAATACATGGGACCTGCGGCGATTCTTGAAAAAGCAATTGCTGAAGCAAAAGCAGCAGGTCTTATCGGAAAAAACATTTTGGGTGCGGGCTTTGATTGCGAGCTCGATTTGTACTTGGGCGCCGGCGCTTACATCTGCGGTGAAGAGACCGGAATGATTTCGTCTTTGGAAGGTCTTAAAGGCCAACCAAAGCTGAAGCCGCCGTTTCCTGCGGTTCAGGGATATTTGAGAAAGCCTACGATCGTGAACAACGTCGAAACACTGGCGGCCGTTGTTCCCATCATTCGCGACGGAGCTGCTGGATACCGAAAGTACGGAACTGAGAAATCGGCGGGAACGAAACTCTTCTCGATTTCTGGAAACGTCAATAAGCCTGGTACGTACGAAGTTCCGCTTGGTTATCCTTTGATGGATTTGATCAATATCGAGTGCGGTGGACTGAAGCCCGGTCGAAAATTGAAAGCGGTTGTGCCCGGAGGTTCTTCGGCGCCTGTTCTCACGGCGGAAGAGTGCAAAACGGCGACTCTTGATTACGAGTGTCTTGCACAACTTGGTTCGATGCTTGGTTCGGGCGCGATCATTGTGATCGATGATTCCAACTGCATGGTCGATGTGCTTTCGACAATTTCTCACTTCTACCACCACGAATCCTGCGGACAGTGCACACCGTGCCGCGAAGGAACGGGTTGGATGGAGCGAATTATTCACGGGATCGTTCACGGTCACGGAAGTGAAGGAGAAGTCGATCTCCTTCTAAAGATCGCAGACAATATGAAGGGTCGAACGATCTGTGCTCTATCAGACGCGGCCGCTTTACCGGTCTTAAGTTTCGTCACGAAATTCCGCGACGAGTTTGAGTACTTTATCCGAGAGAAAAAATCGAAAGTTCGCGGAGGGCAGATCTATGCTCAAATCAGTCACTAGTTCTGGCGTAGCTGCTCCTCAAGCGACCACGGGCGCTACTTCGCCACAAGCGAAGATGGTCACCATTTCGATCAATGGAAAAGAAGTTGAAGTCAAAGAAGGCTCAACGATCATCGAAGCCTACTATCAGAGTGGCCTCGACATTGCTCACTACTGCTGGCACCCGGGGCTTTCGATCGCGGGCGTTTGCCGTCTTTGCATGGTTGAGATCGAAGGAAATCCTCGTCTTCAGATCGCGTGCAACACGACGGTTGTTGCCGGAATGAAAGTGAACAACTCGTCGGCGAAGGTTAAGGATGCGGTGAAGTGGGGACTTGATTTCCATTTGATCAACCATCCTTTGGACTGCCCGATCTGCGATCAAGCCGGTGAGTGCGGACTGCAAGATCAGTATATGAAGTACGGTCAGTACGACTCTGAAATGGGCGAACAGAAAGTTAAAAAGCACAAAGTGGTCGACTTAGGCCCCCGCGTTGTTTTGGACAGTGAGCGCTGCATTCTTTGCTCGCGCTGTGTTCGTTTCACTGATGAGGTTTCGAAAACTCACGAACTTGGAATTTTCAATCGCGGCGACCGCGCCGAGATCGGAACTTTTGAAGGAAAGCCGCTGGCGAACAACTATTCGCTGAACACCGTCGACATTTGCCCCGTCGGTGCGCTCACGTCGCGCGACTTCCGGTTCCGTCAGCGAGTTTGGTTTTTGAAAAACGCCGAGACGGTGTGCACGGGTTGCAGCACAGGCTGCAATGTAAAAGTGTACTTCAATAAAGAAGGCCTTTTCCGTATGAAGCCCGTTTATAATCCCAATGTTAACGGTCACTGGATGTGCGACGTCGGCCGAGACACTTATAAGTTCGTGAACAAAGAAGCTCGTCTCTTGGAGGCGAAAGTCGTTTCCAGCGGAAAGTCCCAGGAAATGCCGGCCATGGAGCTTGCGAAAAAATTGGGCGCGACATTGCGTGGTCACGGAACTTCGGCAGCTCTTGTGCTGACGGGGTCTTATTCGGTCGAAGAGTACGAAGCGATTGTGTCGTATTTCAAAACGGACGTCGGCACGAAGAACATCTATCACTGGATCAATAACCCTGAGACGTTTGATAGCTTCGATGGACTTCTTTTCCGCGGCGATAAAAATCCGAACACACGCGGTCTTCTTGAGGTGTTAAAGGCTCAAGGAATTTCCGGAAGCTGGAAAGAGCTCGTGGACGGTATCGGAACCGGCGCTATTAAAACAGTCGTCGTGGCGGGACCAGAGAACCAGGCGAATTTCCCAGACATGAAAGTAAAGATCGCGGAGCTTTCAAAAGTCGCGAAGCTTGTATGGCTTACGTCGGGAAAGAACGCAGAACTTGATGCTCTCACGGGCGATGTGGCGCTTCTTCCCGTGAAATCTTACGTCGAAAAAGCAGGCTCGTTCGTCAATCATGCAGGACTTCGCCAGCAGGTGGACCGAGTGATGACTGTTGTTCCTGGCGCAGTGTCGCTGACAGAGCTTGTGGATCTGATGAAAGAAGTCGGCGACGCGATGACGGTGAAGTCGACAGCGGCGACCGAAACTGTTCCGGCGATTTCAGCGAATCAAATCGGCCAAGGTCGAATCAATAACGAGTTCACACTTTCTCGAGGAGTTTGGTAATGGCGATTGCAATCGAAAAAGTGAAACGGGCCGAAGCTACAGACACTTGGTACATGCCAGGTATTTTGTGGGGCCTTCTTTTGACGTTCAAATCGTTAGTTTTGAATCTCATCGACTACATTCCATCGGTTGTCGGCGTTAAAAAACGCCAGATCATGCCGACCGTGAATTACCCGGAAGAGAAGTACGAGTACTCGCCGCGCTTTAAGGGGAACCACGTTCTAACTGTGAAGAAGGACGGCTCACTTCGCTGCACAGCCTGCATGCTGTGCGCGACCAATTGCCCTGCGGACTGCATTAAGATCACGGCCAGCGAACACGAAGATCCATCGGTCGAGAAGTTTCCGATCGCCTACGAGATCGATATTCTTCGCTGTGTTTTCTGCGGATTCTGCGAGGAAGCGTGCCCGGTCGATGCGATTCGTATGGGACCCGAATGGCAGACCCCTGGCGTGAACGGATCTGAGTTTATTTACGACATCAAACATCTCGCGTACCGTCCGCAGTTGAAGGGCGGAATCGTTTCCGTTCTCGACGAGAAAGAGCGACACGAGGCGGGAATCTGAGTTCGCCCAAACCCAGCGCCACTGCGATCGGGGTTTCAAGTGATCGATCACTGCTGTGGTCGGAAGCTTGCGATCTCATAAGTGCAAAGCTGGGTCGATGTCTTCTGTTTCCATCACTTGAATCGGCCGTGACCGAACTCGGCCTCCTTCTGGTCGATCGCGAGCGAGAGCTGGGCGGAACTAAAACCATTTTGTTTTACGGGTCTCAGCAAGATCCAGCGGTCGAAGCTGTCGCGAAAATTTTGAGTGGCGTGGGCCTTGATGCCAAGCCGCTCGATGAGTCCGAGCTGCTGACCTCCGAGGCGTGGTTGAAGGCCGAGGCTTCCTCGGCACTTTTCATCGCGGTCACTGACAGTGATCGTTTCAACGGAAAAGTCCAAGACCTCACAGCACTTCGTACAAATCGTTCGGCCCTCGCGCCCAAAACACCGCTTCTAGTTTTAAGCGCAGCGACCGTGGTTGCCGGCTATAGGAAACCAGAACCGCAAGAAATCCGAATCCACGAAATATTCCTCAGCAACGGCTCCTCCGTAGCGGCGGCCTTCATCGGTGATCGCCTCCGCTTCGAACCAAGACTGGCCCCCATCTCTTTCAGCACGACGGACCTCGAAGCCACCATGCAGTATATCGAAGCACTCCCAAGTTTTCTCGACTCGGCAGCGCAAGAGGCTTCGGCGCTGGAAGCGGCGTCGACCAAAAATCGCATCGAGATCGAATCCTTCGAAAGCGCGCTTCCGCCGAATTACCAAGCCTACTGGCCGAAGGGTTCACAGCGGTTGTTGGATCGTGTGATCTTCACATCGAAAGATCACGACGGCTCTTGGACCGTGGACCGTATCATAAAAATTCTGACTGCCAATGGCGTCGAAGAGGCGCAAGCGAAGCGAGGCCTCTTTACGTTGAGCGGCTGCGCGATGGGCGACGAGCGACGCCAAGAGTGGCTGCGAGCCCGCGACGAAGACGAATTAAAAATCCGCGGACTGGTTCAGATATCCCTCGAACTTATTCGCTCGATGCCACAAGCACGATGGCAAGAAGCTCTAAAAACCTAAAAATTGAAACTTCGGCTATTTGGTGCAAGATCGGTGCGCCTTCCCTTTTTCCGCGACACGGGTAACTTCGCTGCCGCCTCCGGCGCCTGTTCACTTTGCTCACAGAGGCAGCGAAATTTGCCCTCGGGTCGCGCTTACGCGACCTTCCCGATTCGGAGGTCGCGGAAAAAGGGAAGGCGCCCCGATCTCGTACGATGGGATTTCGCAGTTTCAATTTTTGGATCTTAGAGTCGGCTGCACAATCAGCATTGGTTCGAGTTCGAACCTCCGGGGGAGAGCTATTTTGGTAGCTCACCGGACTGTGGTCAGCTGATCGCGCTGAGTTCGGGAATGCACTGCTTGATGGTCAGTCTTCTTGATCGGAACGAATTCCGATTTTTCGCCGCTTGATCTCGGGTGGATTCATTAAGCTGCGGATCGCCGCGAAAACCTCTCGAAATCGAGCATCGTATTTTTTCTCAAGTTCGTTGAGTGAACGAGCCAACTCCTGATTGGTTAATAAAAATTCCCGCAATTTCACGAAGGCTCTCATGATTTCGATATTTGCCAGCGTCGCCCTTTCACTTTTCAAAACGGTGGAGAGCATAGCCACGCCTTGCTCTGTAAAAACCAGCGGTAAATAACGGCGTCCACCTCGCCTTGCGATAGCGTTTGAGGTGCCAATTTGGCGTCTCAAAGATTCTTCTTCGATTTCAGTGAGTTGAAACATGAAGTCTTTTGGAAAACGAATCTCGTTTCGCCGAACGGCGCGATTGAGCGCTTTCGTTTCCACGTCGTAAAGCTTTGCCAGATCAGCGTCGAGCATAACCCTCTGGCCACGAAGTAAAAATATTCTCTGATTGATGTCTTTAGCTGAAAGCACGATTCCCCCTCAAATGAGGAGATTCGTTCACAATCCGCGCCGTGTTCAATTCTCTTGGAATTAGACGTCGCCCAAGTGATTGTCCGAAAATCGTGCCGCTACTCGCATCACACAGGAGTTTTCGTGGGGCGCTGCCTGGTATGCGGATTTCCGTGAATCCAGTACTTTTCAAGAGTGAATCAAAGAAGACGAGGACTTCATCCTTCGAAGATGCGCCATCGCAATTGACGAAAAACACGCAGCTCTCACTATTCTATCTGTAACCAGGTTCGAGTTCGAATCTGGTCGTCAGTTCGGGTTCGAACTTCCGGGGGAGTGATTCGGCGAAGCAGATCGAGAAGATTATTTCATCGCCTTGAAGAAATCTATGTTGAGCGCCACGACGTCCTCGGCGTCAGATTTCTTCGCAATTTCGACGGCCTCCTGGATCAACTTTACTATCTTCTCGCGAATCAGTCCGAAGTCGGCTTTTGAAATGGACATGGGTGCCGTAAAATTAAGTTCTGTTTCACTGGTCGTATCGAGCGAATTTAAAGCGCGAAGTCTCCAGTTGATGTGGTGCCTGATCACGAAAGGTGAGTCTGAAGGCACGTGAATGTGCTGGTCCCCAAGCTCAAAATGGTCCCCGTTTTTTACGCAGAGTCCGCAAGAGCTCAGAAAACTTGTGATCTGATCGGCCTGCGCACGGGGAATTCGAAACTCATCTGATATGGCTTCAATATTTTTTCCGCCATCGCAGGCACAGAACAGGCGCACCGCCGAGTAGATCCAGCTCGAGTAAAATATGGACCGATGTTCGTTTGAAAGCTGACGGTGTCCTTTAAGTCTTTTTTGAAGTTGAAGACGCCGGCCCAAGATTTCATCGAGTTTGCCCCGAAAGAATTCTTTTAGATCGGCCGAGCCCGCGCGATTGGCCAACAATAAGAACTGAAGGAATTCGAATTCAATATCTGTGAGGTCCATCAATCTGCAGACACTCACCCATTGTTCCGAACTCAAATCTTTGGTCCCTTTTAGGACTTGCGACATGAAAGTAGGGTGCACCCCGATTTTTTCAGAAACCACAGCCGCATTCAGCCGCCGCCCTTTCTTTTGAGCGGATATCCAGTCGGTGAGGCACTTTCGATAATCTTTGTAGCCAAACACATCCACAAGCCGATGATGCCATTAAGTATACCAACGGTATATTTAAACTTGATAAATTGACTAAGTTTCTATGGTGCACGGGCCCCAGCTTATGTATGGTGCGCTGGATCAAAGACCCTGTGCGAACGGCAATGAAGCTGTTTCGTCAGAATCGGAAGGAATTTTATGAAAGCCCGCACTCTGAATTATGGCTCTGGAATTGCTGTTCAAAACTTTGTCGAGGTCAGGATGAACAGAGCTGCAGTAGCAATGGCGCTAATTTCAATTCTTATTACTTTTAGTGAGTCTGCACACGCCGGCGCACAGACTCAGGCTTTATCCAGCGCAAAGATGACGTCAGTAGCACGTTTAATGGACCTCAAGCAGCTGCCACCAAAATCCGTTTTGCTCGATCAAATGAAAACAAGGATCGACTCACTGAGTGCTCGCGCTCATGGCGGTGTTGACACCGGAGGCGGCACTCTCGTGATTTCGAAAGATGGTCGGAAAGATCTTTTGGATCTGGTGAACTTCGCGCCAAGGCTCCTCGAGAATAGCGCCCCAGGAATAGCTCTCCCAAAAGACAATGCGTTCAGAGCTGCCGGCATTCAATTGCTCAAAAGTTCCGACCTTGGCTTGTATCAAGATTTGAAAGCAAAAGTAGCGGTATGGCGTTCAACTTCACCTTATGCAGCCGAGGTGCTTGAAAAGGCGCTCGACAATGTGCCTCTGTACTTCTTCAATTATAAATTGGGTTCCGCGCTGGCGGATCAAAACGCTTTTGGTTTATCCGGACGGGCAACAGAGCCCGTGGCTCGATACCTGCGCAAATTTGGTGTTCTCGTGTCACGGCCCGATTTTGAAGGGTTGAGCTACATCAATCAGCAAGCGGTCGTAGTCCACGAAACGTTAAGACATATCGCGATTGCTTATGACTATCGAATGTCTGATGAGAACCTGCAGCGTATGACGGCAGCGGTTCTAAGAGGCCCGGCGCACGCCACCGATTCTCTGGATACAGTTCAAAATATTTCTGATGGTTGGGTCGCTGAAATTTTGCGTGGCGAATATGAAAGACTCAGCGTGCAAGAAAATGCTGACTTGGTTTGTAAGATCTTAGATTTAAAAAAATCCGGTGAAGCCTGCGCAAACCTCAGTGATAAAAATCGAAACAGTGAAGTGGGCGATCTGACAGCTTTGAAAGATTCGGTGAAAGCTTATTCCGACATTAGGCAGGAAATTAGCGATTGGATGATTCGGCACCCGGGCAGCGCATTTTATAGCGATATGAGCAATGCGGACGAATTCTTTTCCCGCATGATCGCTCTTAAAAATGGATATTTGATCAAGATCATTGCAAGGAGCGCAACAGACGACGCTCTCGCATTAGATCGTGTTTTCAAAGTTGGCGGAGCTATCGCGAGTTTGAATGATCCTGCGATCGCGAGAAAAAGTTATTACCACATTCAAAATGAACTCAACGAGATCACTCGTCAGCTTGTCGATCAAAACATTCTGATCAATAGATAATTTTCTTCTGGATAACTGAAGTCCTCCGCTCGCCCGGCGAAGGACTCACTTTCGAGAGATGACGGCATAATGGCTGCTGGCGCCGACAAGAGTTTCGTCTCTCTCAATTTTTTCCAAGTACTTCAGAATCAATGCACTTTGCTTCGGATCTGTTAGCTGAGCCCCCAGCCCTTGAATCATCCAGATTGGGCCTTCAATTGAGAGAAGCTCAGTCTCAGAAAAGCCGGCAGATTTTGCTTCATCGCGCGCTTCATGTGGATGTTGAAAATAGGCTTCAGTAAAATAGTCGGGATGATTTGTAGGATTATGGTGGCAGCTCGTTTTTAGATCTTCATCTACTGGACCGCGCCCCGTCGGTTGAACAGTTAACGCTTCGACTTTTGGTGCGGTTTTGTCCTCTTCGGTTTGATAAATTTCTCGTACTCATTCGGGGTAA